>NZ_JBSFVY010000007.1:0-376459 GCF_053592555.1 Streptomyces sp. NPDC002643 | reverse complement strand
TTTTTGGCACGCTGTTGAGTTCTCAAGGAACGGACGCTTCCTTCGTACTCACCCAGACTCTCGTCTCGGCTTTCCTCCGGGCGCTTCCCTTCGGTCTTACTGTCTTGCGTTTCCGACTCTATCAGATCGTTTTCCGATCCGATTTCCTCGGTGCTTTCCAGGTTTCCGCTTTCGCGTTTCCCTTTCCGGCGGTTCCGACTTTATCAGAGATTCTGAGTCGGAATTTCCACCCGGTTCGGGCGGCACCTGACGCACGGTGGCGTCGGGTTCCCCCCTGGGCGGAGCCGTAAACGTACTGGAGCGGGGCGCCCCGATGCAAATCGAGGAGCCCCGCTCCGGAACGAGCGCTGACGGAGGGTCAGACCTCAACCACGACAGGGAGGATCATCGGCCTGCGTCGGTAGGTGTCCGAGACCCACTTGCCGAGGGTGCGGCGGATGAGTTGCTGCAGTTGGTGGGGTTCGACGACGCCGTCCTGGGCGGAACGCTCCAGGACTTCGGTGATCCTCGGGACGACGTCTCCGAAGGCGGAGTCCTCGATACCGGAACCGCGGGCCTGGATGTGCGGGCCGCCGGTGATCTTGCCGGTGGAGGCGTCCACGACGACGAAGACCGAGATGATGCCCTCGTCGCCGAGGATCTTGCGGTCCTTCAGGGCCGGCTCGCCGACATCGCCGACGGAGAGGCCGTCGACGTAGACGTATCCCGCCTGGACCTTGCCGGAGATCTTCGCCTTGCCCTCGATGAGGTCGACGGCGACGCCGTCCTCGGCGATGACGATGCGGTCGTGCGGGACACCGGTCATGGCGCCCAGCTCGGCGTTGGCGCGCAGGTGCCGCCATTCGCCGTGGACCGGCATCAGGTTCTTCGGGCGGCAGATGTTGTAGAAGTACAGCAGCTCGCCGGCCGAGGCGTGTCCGGAGACATGGACCTTGGCGTTGCCCTTGTGGACGACGTTGGCGCCCCAGCGGGTCAGACCGTTGATGACGCGGTAGACGGCGTTCTCGTTGCCGGGGATCAGCGACGAGGCCAGGATCACCGTGTCGCCCTGGACGATGCGGATCTGGTGGTCGCGGTTGGCCATGCGGGACAGGGCGGCCATCGGTTCGCCCTGGGAGCCCGTGCAGACCAGCACGACCTCGTGGTCCGGGAGGTCGTCGAGGGTCTTGACGTCCACGACCAGGCCCGGTGGGACCTTCAGATAGCCCAGGTCCCTCGCGATGCCCATGTTGCGGACCATCGAGCGGCCGACGAAGGCGACCCGGCGTCCGTACTCGTGGGCGGCGTCCAGGATCTGCTGGATGCGGTGGACGTGGCTGGCGAAGCTGGCCACGATGATGCGCTTGCGGGCGCCCGCGAAGACCTGGCGCAGGACGTTGGAGATGTCCCGCTCGTGCGGGGTGAAGCCCGGCACCTCAGCGTTCGTCGAGTCGGAGAGGAGGAGGTCGATGCCTTCCTCGCTCAGCCGTGCGAACGCGTGTAGATCTGTCAGACGGTTGTCCAGCGGCAGCTGGTCCATCTTGAAGTCGCCCGTGTGGACGACCATGCCCGCGGGTGTGCGGATGGCGACGGCCAGGGCGTCGGGGATGGAGTGGTTGACCGCGACGAACTCGCAGTCGAAGGGGCCGATGCGCTCGCGGTTCCCCTCGGCCACCTCAAGGGTGTACGGGCGGATGCGGTGCTCCTGGAGCTTCGCCTCGATGAGGGCGAGCGTCAGCTTGGAGCCGATCAGCGGGATGTCCGGCTTCTCGCGTAGGAGGTAGGGGACACCGCCGATGTGGTCCTCGTGACCGTGGGTGAGGACGATGCCCTCGATGTCGTCGAGGCGGTCCCGGACGGACGAGAAGTCCGGCAGGATCAGATCGATTCCGGGCTGCTCCTCCTCCGGGAAGAGCACTCCGCAGTCGACGATCAGCAGACGGCCGCCGTACTCGAAGACCGTCATGTTGCGGCCGATCTCGCCGAGGCCGCCGAGTGGGGTGACTCGCAGGCCGCCTTCGGGGAGGGGCGGCGGCGGGCCGAGTTCAGGATGCGGATGACTCAAAAGACTCTCCTCACCATGCGCGCCACGTACCTCAGTGGCACGTGGCGCGCATGACGTTCGTGCAAAAGCAGTTGTGGATGGGAATGCAGGCACCTGCGTCCTGCCTATTCAGTTGTGAAGTCTGTCGCCGCGTTGTGCGAAGTCCGGTGTTAGAGCTGTACCCCGCCGGCGGCAAGATCGATCTTGAGCTGAGCGGTCTCCTCGGGCGACAGCTCCACCATGGGGGCGCGCAGCGGGCCCGCGGGCAACCCCTGGAGGGCGAGCGCGGCCTTGGTGGTCATCACGCCCTGGGTGCGGAACATGCCGGTGAAGACCGGGAGCAGCTTCTGGTGGATCTCCGTGGCCTTCTGGACGTCACCGGAGACGTACGCCTCGACGAGGGCGCGCAGCTCGGGGGTGACGACGTGGCCGACGACCGAGACGAAGCCGATCGCGCCCACGGAGAGCAGCGGGAGGTTGAGCATGTCGTCGCCGGAGTACCAGGCGAGGCCGGATCTGGCGATGGCCCAGCTGGCGCGGCCGAGGTCGCCCTTGGCGTCCTTGTTGGCGACGATGCGCGGGTGCTCCGCCAGCCGGACGATGGTCTCGGTGTCGATGGGGACGCCGCTGCGGCCCGGGATGTCGTACAGCATCACGGGCAGCTCGGCGGCGTCGGCGACGGCCTTGAAGTGGCGGTACAGACCCTCCTGCGGGGGCTTGTTGTAGTACGGCGTGACCACGAGGAGGCCGTGGGCGCCGACCTGCTCGGCCTGGCGGGCCAGCTGGATGCTGTGGTGGGTGTCGTTGGTACCGACGCCGGCGATGATGTGGGCGCGGTCGCCGACGGCTTCCAGTACGGCTCGTACGAGGTCCGATTTCTCCGCGTCGCCGGTGGTGGGGGACTCGCCCGTGGTGCCGTTGATCACCAGGCCGTCGTTGCCTGCGTACACCAGGTGGGTGGCGAGCCGCTGCGCGCCGTCTAGGTCGAGTGCGCCGTCCGCCGTGAAGGGCGTGACCATGGCGGTGAGGACCCGCCCGAAGGGGGTCTGCGGAGTCGAGGTCGGAGCCATGGGTAACACGCTACTCGGTGCTCAAGGCACGGTCTGCCCTCGGGGGGCGGGAAAAGTCCGGACAAATGCGGAGCCCGGCACTGCCTGCTCGGGGGTTCAAGCAGTGCCGGGTCCGTTTGATCAGGCTAGATGAACTTCGCGAAATGCCGCAATACGGACACCTCGCTCGGCTGACCCGTACATCTGTACCTGGCCGAAACCGTGCGCCCCGCTACGGGGCGACCCGGCCGTTGGCATTGAACGCGGAGTGTGTCAGCGGCATGAGCCGCGCCCACTCCGCCTCCATCTTCTCCCCGACCATCTCGATCTCCCGCTGGGGGAAGGAAGGCACCTTCGCGAGCTCGTGCTGGGTGCGCAGACCGAGGAAGTGCATCAGCGAGCGGGCGTTGCAGGTGGCGTACATCGAGGAGTAGAGCCCGACCGGGAGGACCGAGCGGGCGACCTCGCGGGCCACGCCGGCGGCGAGCATCTCCTGATACGCCTCGTACGCGTGTACGTACGAGTCATCCATGACGCGGCCGACCAGCTCCTGCTGCGCCTGGGTGCCCTCCACGAAGACGTACTTGCCCGGGCGGCCCTCCTGGACGAGCTTGCGGGACTCGTCGGGGACGTAGAAGACGGGCTGGAGCTCACGGTAGCGGCCGGACTCTTCGTTGTATGAATTGTGTACAACAATCCCGTTCGCTAGGAAGTTGTGCCAAGGGCCTTCCACGGAGAGGTCGTACGTCATCTCCTCGCCATCCTGCTCGATGGCGACGATGCGGTCGGGGACAGCCTTGGCGAATTTGCCGCCGCGCTGGGCCAAGGCCTGTTCCCCCGCGCTCTTGGTCGCATGGCATGGCTCGCACGCGGGTGCGAGGTTCTTCTCGTCGAGAGCCTGTGTCAGATCGCCGGCCACGGGAACCACGTGGTCCAGGGCGAGTTCCGCGCGGGGGAAGTCCCGGCCGCAGAGATGACAGGTGTCGGTCTCCTCGATCAGTCGCTGCCGCTGCATGGAGGTCCAGACTCCGATGCCGCGCCGCAGACTCGGCGGGACCAGGCCCTGTGAGGGGCGCGGGACTGTGCCGGAGGCCATCACCGCGTCCCCGGCGGTCAGTTCACCCGCCTTGCACCAGCCCTCAGGTGTGAGCACCGCGTGGTCGACCGTGGAGCGGAGCGTCTTCCCGGACTCCGTGGTGATCTTGATGAGTGGCTTGACGCCGGACTCGATGACATCGACGATCCTGGCCCGCTGGGCGAACAGAGTGTCTTCGTCGTAGCAGCGCACATGATTGCGGCGGACCGATTCGAGCTTCCGGAGGCGGGTGCTGGGGTGCAGCTCCCGGAACTCCGCCACGGCCGCCTCGGCCGCCTCCCGGTTCTCATAGAGGCCCAGGTAGTGGTTCGTGTCCTGGCGGCGGACCTGGGCCATCCACTTTCCGGCGCGGCTGTGCCAGGTCACACCACCGGCGGAATGCGGAAGTCGGTCCTCGACTCCGAGGTGCCAGAGCTTGTACAGCTCGGCGATGGTACGCCGCCGGAGATTGCCGGACTCGCTCTCCAGAGTGATCTCCGTGTCACCTGCGATGCACCAGCCGACCCGGTGGCGCATGAACTCGCGGAAGACGAAGATCGGGGCGCTGATGAAGAAGGTCATCGAGTTGTGCTCGAAGGGGCTGCCGTGCCGGTCCCGCATGAGGTAGTTGATGAGGCCCTTGGAGCGCTCGGGGTCCTTCTTCAGCTCGTCCAGGGACTGTTCGCCGGCGGTGGAGACTCGGGCGGCCCACAGCACGTCGGAGTCGGCCGCGCTGTGCTTCACCAACTCGACGGTGATATCGCTGCGGAAGGTGGGTTTGAGGTCGTCGGCGGGGGTGTCGGTCACGGCTCGGAGGGTCCTTCCCATTGCTGCTCTCGGGCGGCGCCCACTCTACGGCCCGGCACCGACAACGAGCCCGGTTGCCCCGAATTGAGCCTGATTGTGCCTCCGTTGGGTCCTCGAAGGTGGTGACCCAGGGGGTGGATCTGTAGCCTCACCCGGCAAAACCTGTGCGTGGATTGAGTGAGGTTCAGTCGTGCCCCTGCCCTTCCTGACCGCCGATCGCACCTTCGACGAGGTGGCCGACGAGGCGTTGCCGTTCGAGGACCGCGACCGGTGGCGGCGTCCCTACCGGCCCGGACCATGGCGGGTGGGTGCGGCCGCGCTGTTGCTGCTGCTCGCCTCGTATGTGCTGGCGGCGGCCGTCATCATCGCGGTGGCGGAGACCCCGACGGCGGGCGCCCTGTGCTTCGGGGCGGCGTTGCTCGTCATCGCCTGTGCGCTGCGGCTGCTGCGCGTCGGTGTCTGGGTGAGCGCGCGGGGAGTGCGTCGGGTCGGCTTCTTCAGGACGCGTACGGCGGCGTGGGAGCCGAACATGTCGGTGCGTACCGCGCAGCAGCCGGTGCGGTGGCTCGGGCTGCCGCGGTCCGTGCAGGGGCAGGCGCTGCTCCTCGCCCGCAGGGACCGTACGCAGGAGTATGTGACGCCGCTGATGACCACGCACAACGCCGACTTCCTCGCGCGTACCGAGGCGTTCGATCGGGCGGCCGACGAGGTCGAGGCGTGGGCGGCGGAGTACGCGCGGGGTTGAGCCGACGCGGACCGGTGGGGGGTCAGGCGGCCGGGGCCGGTTTGTTGTCGTGCAGGGCGATGGCCCTCTGCATCGCCTTGCGGGCCCTTGGGGTGTCGCGGGCGTCGTGGTAGGCGACGGCCAGACGGAACCAGGTGCGCCAGTCGTCGGGGGCGTCCTCGGTCTCGGCCTTGCGGCGGGCGAAGATCTCGTCGGCGGAGTCGCGGTCGATACGGCCGCCCGGGGTGCGCTTCAACTCGTCGACGGGCAGGCCCCCTTCGGCGTCGAGTTCGGCGGCGAGCTGGTTGGCCCTGCGGACGAACTGGGTGTTCTTCCACAGGAACCAGAGGCCGATCGCCGGGAGGATCAGTACCGCGACACCGAAGGTGATCGTGATCGGTGTCCCGGTCTCTATGAGCATGACCCCCCGGCTGCCGACCAGGACGAAATAGACGACCAGGACGGCAGCCGTGATGGCGTAGGTGATCTTCGCGCGCATGGTTTCGATGGTTCTTCCGAGTTCTCGCGGACGCCGGGCCTTCGGCCGCTCAGCCGAGGTCGAGGAAGTGTTCGAGGCCGAAGGTGAGGCCGGGGGTGGTCACCACGCGGCGGGCGCCGAGGAGGATGCCCGGCATGAAGCTGCTGTGGTGGAGGGAGTCATGGCGGACCGTCAGGGTCTCGCCCTCGCCGCCGAGGAGGACCTCCTGGTGGGCCAGCAGGCCGCGCAGGCGGACGGCGTGGACCGGGACGCCGTCGACGTTCGCGCCGCGCGCGCCGTCCAGGGCGGTCACGGTCGCGTCCGGGGCCGGGGCGGTACCGGCCGCGCGGCGGGCCTCGGCGATGAGCTGGGCGGTGCGGGTGGCGGTGCCGCTGGGGGCGTCGACCTTGTTCGGGTGGTGCAGCTCGACGACCTCGACGGACTCGAAGTACGGCGCGGCGATCTGCGCGAACTTCATGGTGAGGACGGCGCCGATGGAGAAGTTGGGCGCGATGAGGACGCCCGTCTCCGGGGACCCGTCCAGCCAGCCCCTGAGCTGCGCGAGGCGCTCGTCGGTCCAGCCCGTCGTACCGACGACCGCGTGGATGCCGTGGCGTACGCAGAAGTCGAGGTTGCCCATGACCGAGGCGGGGGTGGTGAGTTCGACGGCGACCTGGGCGCCGGTCTCCGCCAGCGTCTCCAGCTTGTCGCCGCGGCCGAGGGCGGCCACCAGTTCCATGTCCTCGGCGGCCTCGACCGCCCGTACCGCCTCTGAGCCGATACGGCCCTGGGCACCGAGGACCGCCACGCGCAGCTTGCTCATCTGTCTTGCTTCCTTCTGGGGGACCTTGTGGGACTGATGGGAACGGGTGGGGACCGCTGGGAGGGTCAGGCGACGGCGTCGTGCAGTCGGGACGCCTGTTTGTCCTTGAGCGGGCCGATCACCGACAGGGAGGGGCGCTGTCCCAGGACCTCGCGGGCCACGGCCTTGACGTCGTCCGGGGTCACCATCGCTATCCGGGTCAGCATCTCGTCGACGGACATCTGCTCGCCCCAGCACAGCTCGCTCTTGCCGATGCGGTTCATGAGCGCGCCGGTGTCCTCCAGGCCGAGGACCGTGGAGCCGCGCAGCTGGCCGATCGCGCGTTCGATCTCGTCGTCCGGGAGGCCGTGCTCGGCGACCTGGTCGAGTTCGTCGCGGCAGATCTTGAGCACGTCGTGCACCTGGGAGGGGCGGCAGCCGGCGTAGACGCCGAAGAGGCCGCAGTCGGCGAAGCCGGAGGTGTACGAGTACACGCTGTAGGCCAGGCCGCGCTTCTCGCGGACCTCCTGGAAGAGGCGGGAGGACATGCCGCCGCCGAGCGCGGTGTTGAGGACGCCGAGGGCCCAGCGGCGGTCGTCCGTGCGGGAGAGGCCGGGCATACCGAGGACGACATGGGCCTGCTCGGTCTTGCGGCCGATCAGCTCGACCCGGCCCGCCGTGCGCAGGCCTCGGCGGCCGTCGCGCGGGGCGATCGGGGTGGCGTCGGTGCGGGTGAGGGCGCCCGCCTTCTCGAAGGCGGTGCGGACCAGTCGTACGACCTTGTTGTGGTCGACGTTGCCGGCGCAGGCGACGACGAGGTGGGTGGGGTCGTAGTGCTTCTTGTAGAAGCGGCGGATGCGGTCGGCGGTGAGGGCGTTGACCGTGTCGACCGTGCCGAGGACCGGGCGGCCGAGGGGGGTGTCGCCGAACATCGTGTGCGCGAAGAGGTCGTGGACGCAGTCGCCGGGGTCGTCCTCGGTCATCGCGATCTCTTCGAGGATGGCGCCGCGTTCGACGTCGACGTCCTCCTCGCGGATGAGGGAGCCGGTGAGCATGTCGCAGACGACGTCGATGGCGAGCGGGAGGTCGCTGTCGAGCACGCGCGCGTAGTAGCACGTGTACTCCTTCGCCGTGAAGGCGTTCATCTCGCCGCCGACCGCGTCGATCGCGGACGATATGTCGAGGGCCGACCTGCGGTCGGTGCCCTTGAAGAGCAGGTGCTCCAAGTAGTGCGTGGCGCCGTTCAGCGCGGGCGTCTCGTCGCGGGAGCCGACGTGGGCCCAGATACCGAAGGTGGCGGAGCGCACGGACGGGAGGGTCTCGGTGACGATGCGCAGGCCCCCCGGAAGGGTGGTTTTACGGACCGTGCCGATGCCGTTCATGCCCTTGATCAGGGTTTGGGTACGGGCGACGGCCCGCGCCTCCGTGGAGGTGCGGGCCGTCGCCTTGGAGCTACGGGACGTCACTTGTCGCCGTCGTCCTTCTTGTCCTCAGAGCCTTCCTCGCCCTCGATCACGGGGATCAGGGAGAGCTTGCCACGGGAGTCGATCTCGGCGATCTCGACCTGGACCTTCTGGCCCACACCGAGGACGTCCTCGACGTTCTCCACGCGCTTGCCGCCGGCGAGCTTGCGGATCTGCGAGATGTGCAGCAGACCGTCCTTGCCGGGGAGCAGGGAGACGAACGCACCGAAGGTGGTGGTCTTGACGACCGTACCCAGGTAGCGCTCGCCGACCTCGGGCATCGTCGGGTTGGCGATGCCGTTGATCGTGGCGCGGGCGGCCTCGGCGGCCGGGCCGTCGGCGGCACCGATGTAGATCGTGCCGTCGTCCTCGATGGTGATCTCGGCGCCGGTGTCCTCCTGGATCTGGTTGATCATCTTGCCCTTGGGGCCGATGACCTCGCCGATCTTGTCCACGGGGATCTTGACGGTGATGATCCGCGGGGCGTTGGGGGACATCTCGTCCGGGGTGTCGATCGCTTCCATCATCACGTCGAGGATGTGGAGGCGGGCGTCACGGGCCTGCTTGAGGGCGGCGGCCAGGACGGAGGCCGGGATGCCGTCCAGCTTGGTGTCGAGCTGGAGGGCGGTCACGAACTCCTTGGTGCCGGCGACCTTGAAGTCCATGTCGCCGAAGGCGTCCTCCGCACCGAGGATGTCGGTGAGGGTGACGTAGTGCGTCTCGCCGTCGATCTCCTGGGAGATCAGGCCCATGGCGATACCGGCGACCGGGGCCTTCAGCGGCACACCGGCGTTCAGCAGCGACATGGTGGAGGCACAGACCGAGCCCATGGACGTCGAGCCGTTGGAGCCGAGGGCCTCGGAGACCTGACGGATCGCGTAGGGGAACTCCTCGCGGGTCGGCAGGACCGGGACCAGGGCGCGCTCGGCGAGAGCGCCGTGGCCGATCTCGCGGCGCTTGGGGGAGCCGACGCGGCCGGTCTCGCCGGTGGAGTACGGCGGGAAGTTGTAGTTGTGCATGTAGCGCTTGCGGGTCACCGGGGAGAGGGTGTCCAGCTGCTGCTCCATACGGAGCATGTTGAGGGTGGTGACGCCCAGGATCTGGGTCTCGCCACGCTCGAACAGCGCGGAGCCGTGCACGCGCGGGATGGCCTCGACCTCGGCGGCGAGCGTACGGATGTCCGTGACGCCGCGGCCGTCGATGCGCTTCTTCTCCTTGATGACGCGCTCACGGACCAGGGTCTTGGTCAGCGAGCGGTACGCCGCGGAGATCTCCTTCTCGCGGCCCTCGAACTCCGGCAGGAGCTTCTCGGCGGCGAGCGCCTTGACGCGGTCCAGCTCGGACTCGCGCTCCTGCTTGCCGGCGATGGTCAGCGCGGAGGCCAGCTCCGGCTTGACGGCAGCGGCCAGCGCCTCCAGGACGTCGTCCTGGTAGTCGAGGAAGATCGGGAACTCGCCGGTGGGCTTGGCGGCCTTGGAGGCGAGGTCGGCCTGGGCCTTGCAGAGGACCTTGATGAAGGGCTTCGCGGCATCCAGACCGGCGGCGACGACCTCCTCGGTGGGGGCCTCGGCGCCGCCCTTGACCAGCTTGATGGTCTCCTCGGTGGCCTCGGCCTCGACCATCATGATCGCGACGTCGCCGTCCTCCAGGACACGGCCCGCGACCACCATGTCGAAGACGGCGGCCTCCAGCTCGGAGTGGGTGGGGAAGGCCACCCACTGGTTGTTGATCAGCGCGACGCGGACGCCGCCGATCGGGCCGGAGAAGGGCAGACCGGCCAACTGCGTGGACGCGGACGCGGCGTTGATCGCGACGACGTCGTACAGGTGGTCGGGGTTGAGCGCCATCACGGTGGCGACGACCTGGATCTCGTTGCGCAGGCCCTTCTTGAAGGACGGGCGCAGCGGGCGGTCGATGAGGCGGCAGGTGAGGATGGCGTCCTCGGAGGGACGGCCCTCACGGCGGAAGAAGCTGCCGGGGATCTTGCCGGCGGCGTACATCCGCTCCTCGACGTCCACCGTGAGGGGGAAGAAGTCGAGCTGGTCCTTGGGGTTCTTGGAGGCGGTGGTGGCCGACAGCACCATGGTGTCGTCGTCCAGGTAGGCCACGGCGGAGCCGGCGGCCTGGCGGGCCAGACGGCCCGTCTCGAAGCGGATGGTGCGGGTGCCGAAGGAGCCGTTGTCGATGACGGCCTCGGCGTAGTGGGTCTCGTTCTCCACTAGCGGTTTCTCCGTTACTTATCGTCTTTGCGTCTTTCGTCCCGGGGCCTGCCCGTGTGGCAGGGGGACGGGGGCGGAGAAGCGCGCCGTCTGGTGCGGGCCGGTCTTCGATCGAAGCACCCGGGGCTCCATTCCCCCCGGGGGCCACTACCGAGGACCGGCGGCGGCGAGGTGCGCTTCTCCTCGTTCGATGTTGCGTTGTGCTACCACACTACAAAGGGGTGGTGACACTCCGCACGTTTCCGCACGTACCTCCCGTGTACGGCGGTGCCGCGCGCCCCGGCGTGCGGGCGTACGGACCCGGCGTGCGGCAGGGCGTCGGGCCCGGTGTACAGCAGCGAGGCGTACGGGCCGGGAATACAGCAAAGGGAGCGGCTCCCAGGTCCCGGGAACCGCTCCCTTCACGGCGTCTTACTTGGCGCCCGCCGCACCACGGCGGATGCCGAGGCGGTCGACCAGCGTACGGAAGCGCTGGATGTCCTTCTTGGCGAGGTACTGCAGCAGACGGCGGCGCTGACCGACCAGGATCAGCAGACCACGACGGGAGTGGTGGTCGTGCTTGTGGGTCTTCAGGTGCTCGGTCAGGTCCGAGATACGGCGGGAGAGCATCGCGACCTGGACCTCGGGGGAGCCGGTGTCGCCCTCCTTCTGGCCGAACTCGGAGATGATCTGCTTCTTCGTAGCGGCGTCGAGGGCCACGCGAACTCCTCATGAGTCTCTTGATGCCACCGAGCGCCCCTGGTCTTCGTCTCAGGGGATCTTCCATGACTCGGGTGACGGGTCCGTCGGGGGCTTCCTCCGGTCCCGAGAGGGATGGTCGGGGGTGCGTACACAGACGGCCGTGGGCCAGGGTACCAGTCCGCGAGGGCGTGTCGGACCGGGCACCCTTCGTTACGACCACACCTCGCCAAACCCCTGAGCAGCGACAACGGCAGCAAGTAGGGTGACCGCACAGTGCGTTGGCGCGGAGGAAGGAGTCGGAGCCGTCATGGCCGAGGCCGAGGACAAAGAACTCAGGGCACGCAAGGAGCGGGAGAAGAACGAGCTCTACGGGCTCGACATCTCGGGCGTCGAATGGCACAGCGCACCGGGCACGGAGGAACACGAGGAGCGGGTCGAGATCGCCTATCTCCCGGAGGGCGCCGTGGCGATGCGCTCGTCGCTCGACCCGGACACGGTGCTGCGCTACACGGAGGCGGAGTGGCGAGCCTTCGTACTGGGTGCTCGTGACGGCGAGTTCGACCTGGAGCCTGCTCCGCATGACGGTGGGCTGGACGCGTAGACCGGTGCGGTGACGTCGTTCGGTGCGGTGACGATGGGGGTGGAGAACCGCCGGGTGGTTCCCCGCCCCCATCGGCGCTAGCCGGCCATGGCCCGTGCTCGTGCGTACACGTCGAAGACGGCAAGGGCCAGGGGGATCAGCGTGAGCAGGACGAAGCCCTCGGCGATCTCCAGGAAGCGGCCCCAGAACGGGGTCACACCACGCCGCGGGGTGATGAGACCGATCGCGGTGACCAGCACGGCGGCCACGGCGATCGCCGCGGCAAGCCAGACGCTCCGGATGTCGAGAGCGTTCGTATCGCCGAGGACGGCGTCGCGCACGTAGTCCCGCGGCGGGTTCAGCGCGAGCCCGAGTCCGAGGAAGACCAAGGCGACGAGGCCCGCGGCCAGGGCGGCGCCCACCTGCGCGGTGTACCGGAAGAGGTGGGCGCGCATCAACATCGCCATGCCGGTGGACAGCGCCAGCAACTGCGCCCACACATTGCTGGAGAAACCCAGGACGATCGACGAGACCACGCACACGAGCGCACAGCCGCCCACGAGACCGACGAGAAGCTCGTGGCCACGGCGGGCCTGGGCCGCCACCCGCTCGACGTCGATGGGCTGCTGCGGGACCGGCTCGCCCGGGTCGTACCCGCCCCAGGACGGGTTGGGCGGTTCGAAACCGATCGGCAACCGGGCGAAGCGCATGGACAGACCGGGCAGGAAGGCGAGCGCGACCACGGAGAGCGGTGCGCAGACGGCGGCCGTCTCGATGGGCCGCAGCTGCGCGAGGATCGCGATGAACGTGGTGATCAGGCCGACGGCGGAGGCGAACACGAAGGCGACGAAGGGGCTGTCGCCACCGGGCGACACCAGGGTGAGCAGCACCGCGGCGAGGAGTACCGCCGTACAGGCGAGCAGGAACTGCAACCGCCCGATGCCCTGCCCCTCGGAGAGCGGCACCAGTCCGGAACCCGCGACGGCCACATTCGGCAGGGCGCCCAGGCCGAGGGCGATCGCGGAGCCACGATCGTCGTACACGCGCGCGCGTACGCAGGCGATGGTGAGCAGCAGTAGCCCGAAGACGCCGGCGATGACGCCCTGGAGGCTGTTCATGTCGTGACGGACCTGCGAGCTCCAGGCCACGAATGCCAGCAGCGCCGGCAGAACGCCACCCGCGATGAGGCCCGCGACCCGCGTGAGTTCGCCGTTCCACAGAGTGCGATCACGGGTGACGGCAGCGGCCACAGCCTCCGAGACATCGTCGAGGACGGCCGGCGGCAGCGACTCGGCGAACGGACGCAGTGTCAGCAACTCTCCGTCGAGGATGCGCTGCGCCACGAACGACCGCGCACCGTCGAGGACGGTGCCGTCACGCCGTACCAGGTGGTAGCCGACAGGAGCGCCCTCCTCGGGGCTCTGCTGGGAGAGCCTGAGGATCTCCGGGTACAGGTCGGCCACCGGGACGTCGTCGGGGAGCGCCACGTCGATACGGCTGTCGGGTGCCACGATCGTCACCCGGCAGAAACCGAACCCCATGCCTGCCCCGGCAGGGGCCCCGATGCCCGGTCCGCCGGTCGCGCCCGCCGGCGTGGAGACCGTCATGCTCACCTGCTGCTCCCCCTCGTAGGTGGTCGGGCGGGGTGCGGTGCCGTCACGCATCCGCCCGCCCGCGAAGATCCTGTGTAGGTTGCGCCGCCCCACGCGCGTGGAGCTGCCGTCACGCCCGGAAATTGCGGCGCCGCGCTTGATTCCGCCCATTCCAAGCGTTACGGATTGCCCGGTTTTCCCGGAACGATTCGCAACTGCTCACACAGCGCATGGGCACCCTACCGCCCATCGATGTCAGTGGTTGTCAGTAGGATCGCCCTTCGCGATCGACGTCCGCCAGGCACGGGGCGGCGGACGAAACTACTCGGTCCGGCAAGGGAATTGGTGCGTAGTGAGCCACATCGTCGTCAAGCGCCCGCCGCGGGCGCTGCCGAAGGAAGTGCCCACGGACGAGGTCGTGCTGCAACCTCCGCCGGAGCTGCCGCGCGGACAGCAGGAAGGCGCTCTCATGCAGCTGCTGCCCATGCTCGGCATGGGCGGTTCCGTCGTGTTCTTCTTCAATCCGCAGGCCCAGCCCTTCATGAAGATCATGGGCATGGTGATGGTGGCCTCCACGATCGCGATGGGCGTCGCGATGCTGGTCCGCTACCGCCGCGGCAACCAGGGACAACTGGCGGACATACGCCGGGACTATCTGCGCTATCTGTCGCAGACCCGGCACCAGGCCATGGACACCGCCAAGGCCCAGCGCGACGCCCAGTACTACCTGCACCCTTCACCGGAGCAACTGTGGGCCCTGGTCGCCGAGGGCAGCCGGGTGTGGGAACGGCGCTCCGGCGACGAGGACTTCGGGCAGGTGCGCGTGGGCCTCGGCCCGCAGGCCCTGGCCACTCCCCTGGTCGCGCCGGAGACCGCGCCGGTCGACGAGTTGGAGCCACTGACCGCCGGGGCCATGCAGCGCTTCCTGGCCACGCACAGCACCCTCGACGACCTGCCGATGGCGGTCTCCCTGCGCGCCTTCTACCACGTGACGATCAGCGGCGAGCCCGGCACCGTGCGCGGCACCGCCCGAGCGCTCGTGGCGTGTCTCACCGCGCTGCACTCCTCGGAGGACCTGGTCGTCGCGGTCGCCGCCGGGCGGGTGTCGGCACCCGAGTGGGAATGGGCGAAGTGGCTGCCGCACACGCAGACGCGGGGCCTCTCCGACGGCGCGGGCAGCATGCGTCTGATCACGACCGACCCGATGGCGCTGGAGGACCGGCTGGCCGACCTCCTCCAGGGCCGGACCCGGTTCCACCCCACCGCGCCGCCGCTCCCCGAGCAGCCGCACCTGGTCGTCGTGCTCGACGGTCTCTCGCTGCCACCGACGTCCTTGCTGGCCTCACCGGAGGGCCTGCAGGGCGTGACGGTCATCGAGATCGTCCCCGGTGAGCTGAATGTCGGACGCGGCGACCTCTCGATCGTGGCGCACCCCGGGGAACTGCTCCTGGAGTCGGCCCACGGCATGGTCTACGAGGGCACGCCGGACGTCCTGTCGTACGAGGCCGCGGAAGCGCTCGCCCGGCAGCTGGCGCCGCTGCGCATGCCCTCGGGCGGTGACGACGACGAACCGCTGCTGGCCAACCTGGACTTCACGGAACTGCTGAACCTGGGGGACGCCGCCTCGGTCGACCCGCGACGCACCTGGCGCCCCCGTGCGCTGTCGGAGCGACTGCGGGTGCCGATCGGCCTCGGTGAGGACGGCCGGCCCGTGATGCTCGACCTCAAGGAGGCCGCGCAGGAGGGTATGGGCCCTCATGGACTCTGCGTCGGCGCGACCGGTTCCGGAAAGTCGGAGCTGCTGCGCACGCTGGTCCTCGGGCTGGCCGTGACCCACTCCTCCGAGACGCTGAACTTCGTCCTGGCGGACTTCAAGGGCGGTGCGACCTTCGCCGGCATGGCGCAGATGCCGCATGTCGCGGCCGTGATCACCAACCTCGCGGACGATCTCACCCTCGTGGACCGCATGGGGGACTCGATCCGCGGCGAGCTGAACCGCCGTCAGGAGATGCTCCGCGATGCCGGTAACTACGCCAACATCCACGACTACGAGAAGGCCCGCGCGGCCGGCGCTCCGCTCCAGCCCCTTCCGTCACTCGTCCTGGTGATCGACGAGTTCAGCGAACTGCTCACCGCGAAGCCGGACTTCATCGAGATGTTCGTGCAGATAGGCCGTATCGGCCGTTCTCTGGGGGTGCATCTGCTGCTCGCCTCGCAGCGTCTGGAGGAGGGCCGTCTGAGGGGGCTGGAGACCTATCTGTCGTACCGGATCGGTCTGCGGACGTTCTCGGCGGCCGAGTCACGCGCCGCCATCGGCGTCTCCGACGCCTACGAGCTGCCCAATGTGCCGGGTTCCGGCATCCTGAAGTTCGGCACGGAGCAGATGGTGCGCTTCAAGGCGGCGTATGTCTCCGGTGTGTATCGCACGGGTCAGCAGGTCGCTGCCGTCCCCGGGGGACCGCTTCCCGTCGACCGTCGCCCCGTGCTGTTCACCGCCGCCGAAGTCCCTGTGCGGTATGCGCCGGTGCCCCAGCAGCGCCGGGAGGAGCCGGACGAGCAGCAGGACGACGCGCTCGCCGACACCGTGCTGGACGTGATCGTGCGGCGCCTGGAGGCACAGGGTCCGGCCGCCCATCAGGTGTGGCTGCCGCCCTTGGACAGCCCGCCGTCGCTCGACTCGCTGCTGCCGGGGCTGGCTCCGGTGGCGGGCCGGGGTATGACGCAGCCCGGCTACGAGGGCGCGGGCCGGCTCGTCGTGCCGGTCGGCATCGTGGACAAGCCGTACGAGCAGCGGCGCGAACCGCTGTGGACGGACTTCAGCGGTGCGGCCGGCCATATGCAGGTCCTCGGCGGCCCGCAGTCCGGCAAGTCGACGCTGCTGCGCTCGATCATCTCGTCGTTCGCGCTCACCCACACCCCTCACGAAGTGCAGTTCTACGGGCTGGACTTCGGTGGTGGCGGTCTGTCGGCCGTGGCCGACCTGCCGCATGTGGGCGGGGTTGCCTCGCGTCTGGACCCCGAGAAGGTCCGGCGCACCGTGGCCGAGGTGTACGGCGTGCTGACCCGCCGGGAGGAGTACTTCCGCGCTGCGAACATCCCCTCGATCGCCGAATTCCGGGCGCGTCGGGCCCGTGGTGACATCTCGCTGACCGATCAGCCCTGGGGCGACGTGTTCCTGGCCATCGACGGCTGGGGCAACTTCCGCCAGGAATACGAGGCGATGGACCCGCTGATCCTTGACATCGCGGCACGCGGTCTCGGTTACGGCATCCATCTGATCCTCACCGCCTCTCGCTCCATGGAGGTCCGTTCGAATCTCAAGGACCACCTGATGAACCGCCTGGAGCTGCGGCTCGGCGACGCCATGGACTCCGAGTTCGACCGCAAGGTGGCGGCGAACGTGCCCACCGGTGTGCCCGGGCGTGGTCAGACTCCGCAGAAGCAGCACTTCATGGCGGCGGTCCCGCGTATCGACGGTCTGTCCTCGGACACGGACCTGGCGGAGGCGACGGCGGCTCTCGCGGCCGAGGTGGGCCGCCACTGGCAGCAGCCCGGCGCTCCCGAAGTGCGCCTGCTGCCGAGGGAGTTCCCGGCGACCCAGCTGCCGCCGGGCGACCGCTTCCCGAACAGCGGTGTCTCCTTCGCACTCGACGAGGACAACCTCGAACCGGTGTTTGTGGACTTCGAGCAGGACCCGTTCTTCCTCATCTTCGGCGAGAGCGAGTCCGGCAAGTCGAACCTGCTGAGGCTGCTCATCAAACGACTCACCGAGCGGTACGACGGCGACAGCTGCAAGCTGTTCGTGGTCGACAACCGCCGCACCCTGCTCGGTGTCACGCCGCCTTCGCATCTGGCGGAGTACATCCCCATGTCGAACCAGATGCAGCACCACATGGAGGCGCTGGCCGAGCTCATGCAGCGCCGCACGCCCACCGCGGACGTCACGCCGGAGCAGTTGCGCGACCGCAGCTGGTGGCGTGGGCCCACGGTGTACGTGATCATCGACGACTACGACCTGGTGTCCACATCGAGCGGCAACCCCCTGTCGGGGCTCACGGACATGCTCCCGTTCGCCCGTGACGTCGGTGTCCGTTTCATCATCGCCCGCTCCACGGCGGGTGCCGGCCGAGCCGGTTACGAGGCCTTCACCCAGCGCATCAAGGAACTCGGCGCGCAGGGCGTCGTCCTCGCGGGCGACCCGGGCGAGGGTGACCTGCTGGGCGGTGTCCGGCCGCGGCCGATGCCCGCGGGGCGTGGCGTCTTCGTGTCCCGGAAGCGGGGGAAGCCGTTGGTTCAGGTCGGGTTGGTCGAGGACGGGAATGCGTGATCGCCGAAGCGGTGTCGGAATGACGACCGTATCCCTGCCTGGGTCGCGTACTTGACGCAATTCCGGGGTGGGCGCCTCCCGCGCGCGCCCACCCCGGAACGGGAACTCATCGAGAAGTCCTGTACTACTGCAGGTAGCTGGCTCCCTTCTTGTCGCCCGCCATGTATTCACCACCCGCAGTGGCCACGACGTGCCCGATGCTCGTGAGCGCCGTGTGGATGTCGCCGGCTTCCTTGTCCCACCTTTTCAACTTGGCGTTGAACGCGTCCTGGGCCTCGCCCTCCCAGTACTGCCGGCTGTTCTCGACGAGCTTCCTCAATTCCTGCAGATCCGTCTCCAGATCCCTCGCCTCACCGGCGAGCTTGGTCGCCGTGATGTCGAGCGCGTCATACGTGACGGCGAGCCCGTCCATGTTGTTCTGGCCCATGCTTGATTACCTCGTCTCGCTGGTGCTTGCCTGATGAGTGCCGGTGTCGGCTCCGGCCGTGCGCACGGGTCGGCTCAGTAGGAGCTCAGGGGAGACACCTTGACCGTGGGAGCGCCGTCCTGGAGGTCGATCTTGTTGACCGCCGCGCGCACCTCGTCCTCCTTGGTGTCGATGATGTTGCGTGCCGAGGTCATCTTCTCGATCACCTCGGCAAGGATGTTGCCCATGCTCCGCAGCGATTCATTGATCTCGAACTGCTTCTTGTCGAAGGCCGCTCGGCCGATTCCGTCCCACTGGCCGGTCTCCAGGCTGTCGATGATTCCCTGCAGCCTGTGCACACGGGTCCTGACGTTCTCGTACTTCGTGAGCATCTGCTTCTGGAGCAGAATTACGGCATCGTTCTCTAGTTTCTGCTTCTGCGAGCCGCTCATGGTCGGCCGTCCTTTCCTGCTTCTGTTTCCTGGTCCAACGGTCTTGGCTTTTCCCGCGTCATCCGGCGCGTCGCGAGCGCGTGACGGCCGCTCCGACACCACCGATCACGGCAGCGGCGGCGGTCGTACCGAGCGTGGTCCACAGGGTGTCGCTGTCATTGGGTGGTTCCGCCGCCGATCCGGCCGCCGATGGTGTGTGAGCCGGTGCCGGACACCGGAGCGTCATGCTTCACCCGTCGAGCCTCGGGCTCGGGTGATGGATGCCGGTGACGCGTGAGCCGCTCCACTCGCGGAGGGCGTCGCCCGCTCCTCCGACCCGGTGGACGTCGGGGACGACACCGTCCGCCGCCTCTGCCGGAAGCACGACGTTCCTCCCCCGTCTCCCCGTACAGCCACAGGCCCCTGCGTGATCGGGACCTTGCCAACCCCTCGCCGTACGTTCGCAAAGCGAGCCGCGCCTCACGGCGCCTCCACCACTGTAGTCACCCCGCACAACACCGCCAACAGCGATGTGCGTCAGCGCTGTTGCGAGCCGGTCGGATGCCGCGCTTTGCCCGTCTTGTCTGTGAACTGTGAACGGATATGCGGCAGGGTCAGCACACGCCCTCCTCCACCTCCACGCCCAGCCGGTACGCCGGGTAAGTGAGCGTGCCCGGGCCGCCCGTGATGCCCGGTGGGGCGTCGGCGCCGCCGTTCTGCACCACCTTGTCCTGGACGAGGGTCGCGTGGTCGTCGAAGTAGAGGGAGTCGCCAGCCTGGTCGGTCCGGTACATCCAGCCGTCCAGGTCGTCCGCCGCCCCCTGCACCGCGCTCGTCAACTCGCTGTCGTCCCAGGACATGTCGTCGGAGACGCCGAAGCCCTGGACGGCCAGGTAGACACCGATGCCGGCGAGGGTGACGAAGAGGACGCGGGCGGCGGTGAAGGCCGCGTCGGGCAGTTCCTCGGCCGACGGGTTGATACGGGAACGCCAGGCGCGTACCCGGTCCGCCTTCACGCAGGCCATGGCCAGCAGTACGGCGGACAGGACCAGGCCCAGGATGTTCAGTCGGGTCAGGGCGTCCATGCGTTTCCCCCCGACCGGCGCCGCCTGCGCCGCGTGTCCCGCACGGCCACCGCCGTGCCGCTCAGCCCCGCCACCAGCACCAGGCCACCGATGGCCACATAGGTCGCCAGGCGCGTGTTCCGTTCCTCCGCGGTTTCACCGAAGGTCAGCGGTGTGACCGAGGGCGCCTCGCCCTTGGCCACACCGTTCTCGGGCTCCGGGCTCTCGATCGGGTTCTCCGGGTCCACGTCCGTCAGGGCTCTGACGGGGTCCACCACTCCCCAGCCGACCAGCCGGTCGTGGCCGGGGATCGAGCGTTCCGCCGTCTGTTCGATCTGGGCCACGACCTGCTGGGCTGTCCACTGCGGGTACTTGGACTTCAGAAGGGCCGCCACACCGGCCACGTACGGCGCCGAGAAGCTCGTGCCGTTGTCGGAGCAGTGGCCGCCACCGGGGACTGTGGAGATCATGTCGACGCCGGGTGCCGCGACTCCGACGAATTCTCCCGACTGGGAGAAGGGGGCCCGTTCGTTGTTGCGGTCGGAGGCCGCCACCGCCAGGACCCCCTCGTACGACGCCGGGTAGGTGACCTTCACATTGCCGCCCAGCCCGTCGTTGCCGGCCGAGGCGACGACCACGACGCCGTTGTCGAGGGCGTGGTTGACGGCTTCCTCCAGCCTCACATCGGGTTTCACGGCGTTGGCGGTGTCCTGCGAGATGTTGATGACGTCGGCGCCGACGTCGACCGCGTGGCGGATCGCCGACGCCAGGGTGAGGGCGGTGCCGTCGCCCTCCGCGTTGTTCTGCTTGATGGGAATGATCTCGGCGTCCGGGGCCAGGCCCACGAAACCGGTCCCCTCCAAGGGACGGGCCGCGATGATGCCGGCCACCCGTGTGCCGTGGCCCACCGTGTCGGTGGTGCCTCGGCTGTTGCCGCGGTCGATCTTCTCGCCCTTGGAGTTCTTGGTGGGGAGGTAGTTCGCGCCCCTGGAAGCGTCCACGGCCTTCGTGAGCTGGGGGTTCTTGACATCCACGCCGGTGTCGATCACCGCCACCTGGACGTTCTTCCCTGTGGACAGGGCCCACAGCTCATCGAGGTTGACGCGTTGCAGCGCCCAGGGGCGGGCCGAGTACTTCTTCGACCCGAACACGCACTGACCGCTGTCCGCCCGGGCGGGAGCGGCAGGCCAGGCGACCACCGACGTAGTGGCGATCAGTGTGGTCGCGGCGGCCAGCGCCGCCGGCCTCGTACCCCAGCCGCTCCAGAGGTCCGACCCCCTCGCCCCGCGCCTGCTCCGCGCCTTCGGCACCCGCCCGTTCGGCCTGGCCGTCGGCGTCGCCTTCGCCGTCGGCTTCGACTTCGTCGTCACCTTCGCACCTTCGCCATCGCTCCGCGTCTTTTCCGGCCCTCGTCTACGAGCCCTGCGGCTGCCGGGCCGCAGCCTCCGACAGGCGTGGGCCGGTCGGAAGGAAGGTCGACCACGCCACGGGGATCGGCGCGGGCGTCACGTTCTCGTAGCCGAGCCGGGTCTGAGCGATCTTCGCAGGGTTCAGTTCCGCCTCACGCTGCTCGGCGGATGTGCCGATGCCCTCGTCGTCGGTGGTGCTGTCGCTGTTGGACTGCAGCGCGTAACGCAGGCCCGTGTCCGTGACCAGGAAGACACCGCCCGCCGCCGTCTCGGTGCCCTGGAACTGGCGGTAGAGCTGGCCGGAGCCCGGAGTGACGTACGCGCTGGAGGAGCCGGTGGCCAGTTGAGCGGGGAAGTCGGTGCCCACCCACGTGGACAGCGTCGTCTTCCCCTTCGAGCCGACCGAGAGCAGGACGTTGCAGACGGTGTTGCGGCCGGAGGTGGCGCTGGCGCCGTCGTTGACCGTCTTCGGCTTGAACGTCGGCCAGGTCTTGTCCGCCGCGAAGGTCGTGCTGTCGGCGACCGCGCCGGGGTGGACCTGTTGCGCCTCGCCCGCCTGTCCGACGTCGACGAGGTCACCGCTGTTGAGCAGCAGTGTGGCGACGAACTCGGAGATCCGGGCCACCTCGCCCGGCAACACGACGTAGTACTGCATGCGTTGGCCGTCGTAGGCCTTGATGATCTCGCCGACCTTGTCGTACTCCTCAAGGTCGGCGGAGGCGTCTGCCTTCGCGCCGGGTGTGCCGTCGATCCTCGGGATGGAGATCGGGTCGCCCTTGTGGAGGGTGTCGAGCCATTCCTGGGAGACTCGCTGCGGGTCACGGCCCTGGGTGTCCAGGGCCTTGAGCAATTCGGTGTCGGCCGGGTCGGCCAGTCGGTACGCGACTCCCTCGGCGTCGACCACGTACTGGGTCTTGTCGTCGGGCCCCACGACGTACATCAGCTCGCCGCCGGAGAGCTTGTTGGCGCCTCCGGTCCTGGAGAAGTCCTTCTCGGCCAGTACGAACGCGGCTTTCTGGACGGCTCGGCCGCCGTCGCTGGGACGCTCGCACACCGCCCAGCGCTTGGCCAGTTCCGCCTCTTCGGCGGAGGGCAGGCGGTCGGGGGCGTAGGGGATTCCGATGGTCGGACCGTGCGGGGGCTCGCCGCTGTCCAGAATCTTCTCGTCGACGGTGATGACGTCGGCCTTGGCGGGGTCCAGAAGCAGCTTGGCCGACGCCATGTTGAGAACCGGATGCAGCTGGTTCCGGCCGTCGGTCTTCAGCACCACGTACCGGGTGGTGGAATCGCTCGCCACGATGACGTGCTCGCCCGTGTCGGCCCAGCCCTTGGGTGCCGTGGGGCTGAACACACCGATGCCCCCGAAGATCGCGAGGACCACCACACCGACAACGGCACCCGGCCACAGGGCCCGCAGCGGCTTGGGGGCGCCTTCCTCCGAACCGGAAGGAGAGGGCTGAAGGAAGGCTGCGAGTGTACGGCGCTTCGCGAAGGTGTAGGCGTTGAGTTCGTCCCGCCGTGATGCCATCTGTGTTCGTTCTCTCCCCGTGCCGAGCCATGGGCGGATCTGCGCAGACCCACGCCCGTCCTCGATCGCCTCTGGTGCCAAGGCTGTCAGAGCCGCCCCCTACTATGCCTGTTGCGTGACCGAGTTGGACGCGCGGGCAGGGTGCTCAGGCTTGAACGGCCGTGAGCGCAAGGGTTTTCGGGAGAGTTCGGGGGTTTTGGAGCGATGGCTTCCGTAACACGGGCCCGATCGCGTTCGCAATCGGGGCCGCGATCGGGTGGCACAGGTCGGTCGGGGTCACCCGACTCGTCCGCTCCCTCTCCGACAGCGGGGTCGGGAGCGGCGCCCGACACCTCCGCGTCGCCCCGCCGATCCGTGTCGCCCCAGCTGAGGTCCCACTCGGGGCACGGGGGGTCGTTCGCGGTACAGCGGCTGGTGATGCTGCAGACGGCGGCCGCCCTGGTGGTCATCGGGTGGCTGATCGGTACGGCCGCGCTCATTCCGGCGATCGCGGCCGCCGCCGTGCTGGTCGCACTCGCCCTCGTACGACGCCGGGGTCACTCCCTGCCCGAGTGGCTGCGCTCGCTGCTGGCGCTACGGGCCCGTGTGCGCAGGGCCGCGAGTACGCCGGTGCCCGCCGGGGTCGATTCCCGACTCGCGCCTGCCGTGGAGTGCGATCCGAGCCTGCGGACGTACAGCTTCAATCGCGGCGACCGCCGCGATCAGCGGCCGGTCGGCATGGTGGGCGACGGACGCTTCCTCACCGCGGTGCTCCATCTGGAATCGGACACGAGCGCGTTGCGCGCCGAGCGCGGCCGTCGGCCGTTGCCCGTCGCGCTCGTGCAGGATGTCCTCGAAGTCGACGGAATCCAGCTGGAGTCGGCACAGATCCTGGTGCACACACAGCCGGCGCCCGCGCTGCATCTGCCCCAGCAGTCGGTCGTGGTGAGCAACTACGCACCGCTGCAGGCCCAGACCGGCGCTCCCGCGGTGCGCATCCTGTGGATAGCGCTGAAACTCGATCCCGAGTTGTGTCCGGAGGCGGTGGCCGCGCGCGGCGGGGGGCTCCGCGGGGCGCAGAAGTGTCTGGTGCGGGCGGCGGAGCACTTGTCCAGTCGACTGACCGGCGCGGGCTTCCGGGCCAGTCTGCTGACGGAGGAAGAGCTCACGGCCGCCATCGCCACCTCCGCGTGCGCCAACCCGATGGTGACCGCGCAGGCCGCGCAGACCGGGCCGGACGAGTCGCCGCAGCGACGGACCGAGGAGTCCAGCCGCAGCTGGCGCTGTGACAACCGCCGGCACACCACGTACTGGGTGCGCCGCTGGCCCCAACTGGGCGGTTCCGGCACCCCGCTGGCACAGTTGGTGGCACATCTGACCGCGGTTCCCGCGCTGGCGACGACCTTCAGTCTGACCCTGGCCAAGGGCGGTCGGCAGGATGTGACCATCACGGGCCACCTTCGCATCACCGGTCGCAGCAATCAGGAGCTCACCGACGCACGACGGGGCCTGGAACAGGCCGCGCGAGAGGCCCGGGTCGGGCTCGTGCGTCTGGACCGCGAACAACTCCCCGGCGTTCTCGCCACCCTGCCGCTCGGAGGTACCCGCTGATGACCATGAGGGCATCCGCCTCGCCGTCATCGCTGTCCGCGCCGGAAGGCACCGGGGAGGTCACGGGCCTCGGACAGCGGCTGCGCACCGGCTTCGGACTGCTGGGCCCCAGACATCCACGGCACACCCTGTCGTCGGAACAGGTGGGCGCGCTGTCCCTGCCCATCGGGGACGACGGTGTGGTGGTGGGCGTCAACCAGCAGGGACAGCCCGCCGTCCTCGGGGTGAACCGCCCGACCCCGTTCGACGTCGTCCTCATCGGCGGTCTGTGGACGGCACAGATCCTGGCGCTGCGCGCGGCGGCCACCGGGGCACGCGTGGCCGTGGAGACGGGCAGGGCACAGGCGTGGATGCCGTTGGTGCACGCCATGGGCGGCGGGCAGAACGGCCTGGCCGTCCACGAAGTGGGACGCGTGCCGCCACAGGGCGCGTCGGCCGGCGCCCCCGTGCTGGTGGTGCGCGACTGCGGTATGCGACCGCCCCGTGGGCGGGTGGCATCGGCACCCTGGCAGGCCGTTCTCACGCTTCTTCCCTATCTGAGTCCGGTGGCACCGCGGTTGATGCGCCAGGCTCGTCTCGTGGGCGTACAGCGGGTGTCGCCGGACGAGGCGGTGGAGATCGGGCGCGTGATAGGGCTGCCGCATCCCGAGACCCGGTCCCTGCCCGGTCTGCAGGACGGGATCACGCTGTGGTGCACGGATCGGGACCGGCAGTATGTGATGACACAGGCCACAGACTCGGAGACCGGTCTCCTGGGTGTGGCACGTCGCATGGACTGAACCGCCTGTTCAGCACGAGACCGACAGACAAGCCACCAGACCGACACTTATGCCCGAATTACTCCTCTTTTTAAGGGGGTTGCGCACTTCGCTGAAGCCGGTCGGGACAGACGGGCCCTCCGGGTCCGCGGTTTTGATGATTAGGCTGGGGTACAGCACGTCACGAGTTGCCCGCCGACGGGTGATACGGACTGTGTGACACGGCTCGGGGCCCAGGGGGGACCAGCCCGGCGAACCAGACGACAGGAACGGTTGACCTCTCCACGACTTCGAGGGTGTTCGACCACACCAGGAGGAATTGTGAACAGCGATCGGGACGGGATGCGCGGGGGCTGGGCCACACCCGGCGATGACCAGTCCGACGCGGAGTCCGCCGTCGAGACGACGGGCGAGTTCACCATCGACTACGCGCCGCCTGCCTGGTACACGCAGAACGCCTCGCAGGGAGGGGCCGGTTCGGAATCCGGTGCGGGGGCGGGGGGCAGCGCCGCCTCGGCCGCCGGCGCCGGGTCCGCGCCGCCTCCGCCCGCGCCGCCGGCCGGTGCTCCTGTCGAGATGAGCGGTGGGGCTCCCGAGGGTTCGTTCCCCTCGCCTTGGCCTACGGTCGCGCCCGTGGCCCAGCAGGGCGGGCCGGGGAGCGGTGACCTCGGGGGCAGCGGGGACATCGAGAGCGGCGCGACGATGCGGATCTCCGCCGCCGCGTTGAAGCGGGACATCGCGGACGCGGCGGCGGCCAAGGGGGCTGCCGACGCCGGGAGTGGTGAGAGTGCGGCAGGGGAGGGCGAAGGCGGCCCTGCCATGAGCGAGGGTGCCGCCGCTTCTGCCGGGGACTCCGGGACGGGCGATGCCGGGGACTCCGGGACGGGCGACGCCTCGGCTGATGGGCCGAGCGTCGAACCCGTCTCCTACAACGCCGATTCCTTCGGCTCCGACACCGTTCCTTCCGCTCCTTCCACCGACGACAGCGGCAAGGATCAAGGCCCGGATGAGGATCAGGGCCAGGGGCAGGATCAGGGGCACGTAGAAGGCCAGCAGCAGGAGCAGGGGAAGGTATCGGGTCAGGGGCAAGACCAGGGTTCGGCGCAGGCTGCTGAGGACGGCGACGGGGGCGCGAACCCCGAGGACTCGGCTGCCGCCGGTGACTCCGGTGGGACGGACGCTCCGTCCGACAGCGGCCAGGCCGGTGACACCACGTCCCCGGACGCCGACTCCGACTCCGGGCCTGCGGAACCGGCGGATGCCGCCGTTCCTCAAGACGCCGTTCCTCAAGACAGCGCCGTGCCTCAAGACGCCGTTCCTCAAGACAGCGCCGTGCCTCAAGACGCCGCTCCACAGGACGCGGTCCCCGACAACGCCACCCCTCAGGACGCCTCCTCCGGCGCTGACGCCCCCGCCGACGCCGTCCCCGGCTCACCTCAGCCCCCGGCACCGCCGAATGACGCCGTGCCGCAGGCGCCTCCCGCGTGGGCCCCGCCGCCGGTGCCGCAGGGTGGGCTTCCGCCGTTGCCGCCCTCGTACCAGCCCGCCGCGCCCGGCCCGGCCGCGGAGTGGCCGCCGTCCGCGCCTTCGGTGCCGGGCACGCAGGCGTTTCCGGGAGCGCCGGAGCAGCCGCAGCCCGCGGCCGCGCAGGGCCAACCCCCCGTACCGCCGCAGCAGCCGTTCCCCCCGCAGGCCCCGCAGGGCGCACCCTCGGCTTGGGGCAACCCGACCGACGCGGCACCCGGCGCACCGACCCCGCCAGGCTCTCCAGACACACCGGGCGTCCCGGGCGTACCCGGCGCACCCGCGACCCCGCCGCCTCCCCAGGCCCCCAGCGCCCCCATCCCCCCCACCGCTCCGGCCGGTTACGGCTTCCCCCAGCCGCCTCAGCCGCAGCCCAGCCAGCCCGGCCAACCGAACCAGCCCAGCCAGCCCAGCCCATTCGGCCAGCCCGGCACAGGCACCCCCGGCACCCCGCCGGGCTACGGCTTCCCGCACCCCCCGGCACAGCCGGGCGCCCCCACTCCCCCGGCGCCCCCTGCTCAGCCCACCCCCGGCTACGGTTTCCCGCCCCCGGGCGCACCCGGCCCCCAGCAGCCACCGGTACCCCCGCAGAGCGGCTACGGCTTCCCCCAGCCCCCGGCACAGCCCGGTCAGCCAGGCCAACCGCACCCCCCGTTCCCGGGCGGCCCCAGCCACCCCGGCCGGCCCGGCCCCGAAGCCCACCCCGCCCACCCCGCTCCGGCGAACGCCCAAGCCCAGCCAGGCCCGGCGGGCACCCCCGGCCAGCCCGGCCCCCACGGCGTCCCCGGCCAGCCCGGCCCCTTCGGCACCCCCCATCAACCGACTCCGGCCGACGCCCAGCCTCACCCCGGCCACCCCAACCCCGCCCCCGGCGCGGGCGCCGCTCCCGTCGATCCCCGTGCCGGTGCCGCCTGGCCGCAGCCCGTGCAGCATGATCAGCGGCAGCCCATCAACCCCGGTGTGGCGCCGCTGGGTTACACCGCGGCCGTCGAGTTGTCCTCCGACCGGCTGCTCAACAACAAGAAGCAGAAGGCGAAGAGCGGCCGGCCGGGTTCCGGTGGCGGGCTGTTCAAGCTCGGGGGGAAGAAGGAGGAGGCCGAGCGGCAGCGGAAGCTGGAGCTGATCAGGACGCCCGTGCTGTCCTGCTACCGCATCGCGGTCATCAGCCTCAAGGGCGGTGTCGGCAAGACCACCACGACCACCGCACTCGGCTCGACCCTCGCCACCGAGCGCCAGGACAAGATCCTCGCCATCGACGCCAACCCGGACGCCGGTACGCTCGGCCGCCGGGTCCGGCGTGAGACCGGCGCCACCATCCGGGATCTCGTCCAGGCGATCCCGTATCTCAACTCGTACATGGACATCCGGCGGTTCACCTCCCAGGCCCCCTCCGGTCTGGAGATCATCGCCAACGACGTCGACCCGGCCGTCTCCACGACCTTCAACGACGAGGACTACCGGCGCGCGATCGACGTGCTCGGCAAGCAGTACCCGATCATCCTCACCGACTCGGGCACGGGTCTGCTCTACAGCGCGATGCGCGGGGTACTCGACCTCGCCGACCAGCTGATCATCATCTCGACGCCGTCCGTGGACGGTGCGAGCAGCGCCAGTACGACGCTGGACTGGCTCTCCGCGCACGGATACCAGGACTTGGTGGCACGCTCCATCACGGTCATCTCCGGTGTGCGCGAGACCGGAAAGATGATCAAGGTGGAGGACATCGTCTCCCACTTCGAGACGCGGTGCCGAGGCGTCGTGGTCGTACCGTTCGACGAACACCTCTCCGCCGGTGCGGAGTTGGACCTCGACATGATGCGGCCGAAGGTGCGGGAGGCGTACTTCACGCTCGCCGCGATGGTCGCCGAGGACATCGCCCGCCACCAGCAGTCGCACGGCCTGTGGACCTCCGACGGCAACCCGCCCCCGGTCGCCGCCCCTCCGATGCCGGGCCAGCCGATCCCCGGCCAGCCCTATCCCCAGCAGCAGGGCCAGCAGCCGTACCCCGGCCAGCCGCAGCAGCCGTACGGCCACCCGGGCCAGCCGGTCCCGGGGCAGCCCGCCCCCGGCCAGCCGTACCCGCCCCAGCAGGGCCAGCCCTATCCGCAGCCGTATCCGCCGCAGGGCCAGCCCCCGCAGCAGTAGGGCGGCGGCCGGCAAGGCACAACACGACACGGCGAAGGGCCCGTACCGTTCACGAACGGTACGGGCCCTCGTCATTCATGGATCGGATCGCGAGCGACCGTCAACAGCGGCCCCCGACCAGGGGGTTACGCCCTCGACCCACAACCAGGGGGCTACTCCCCTTCATACGCCGCGATCATCTCCCGGCACCGCTTCACGTCCTCCCCCATCGCCACCAGCAGCGCGTCCAGTGACTCGAACTTCGCCTGGCCGCGCACGAACGCGAGGAAGTCGACGGCTGCGTGGAGGCCGTAGAGGTCGAGCCCGACGCGGTCGATGGCGTACGCCTCCACCGTGCGCTCGGTGCCGTCGAACTGCGGGTTGGTGCCGACGGAGATCGCGGCCGGCATGGCCTCGCCGGCGACCTGCAGCCAGCCGGCGTAGACGCCGTCGGCGGGGATCGCGGTGTGCGGGAGGGTCTCGACGTTGGCCGTGGGGAAGCCCAGCTCGCGTCCGCGCTGGGCGCCACGGACGACGACGCCCTCGACGCGGTGCGGTCGGCCGAGGATCTCGCGGGCGCCCTCGACATCGCCCTCGCGGATCAGCCGCCGGGTCAGGGTCGAGGAGAACGGCTCGCCGCCGCCCGCCGCGCCCCTGACGAACAGGTCCACGACCTCGACCTCGAAGTCATACGTCTTGCCCTGCTCGGCGAGGAACGCGACGTCCCCGGCGGCCTTGTGGCCGAAGCGGAAGTTGGGGCCCTCGACGACGGCCTTGGCGTGCAGCTTGTCGATGAGGACCTTGACCACGAAGTCGGCGGGCGAGAGCCGCGAGAACTCCGTGGTGAAGGGGAGGATCAGCACCGCGTCGACGCCCAGCTCGGCCATCAGTTCGGCGCGGCGGTGGTGCGGGGCGAGCAGCGGGGGGTGGGTGCCGGGGCGCACGACCTCGCTGGGGTGCGGGTCGAAGGTGACGGCGACGGAGGGAATGCCCAGCTCACGGGCGCGTTCCACGGCGTGCCGGAGGATCAGCTGGTGTCCTCGGTGCACCCCGTCGTAGGAACCGATGGTGACGACGCTGCGCCCCCAGTCCTCGGGGATGTCCTCCAAGCCACGCCAGCGCTGCACTGTGACCGCTCCTCGTCGAACCTGTGTCCGTGGTTGCCTCATACGCAGGTCTAAGGGTGCCATGCCCGATGCCCTCGGCCCGCATCGGCATCCGGGCTGTGACCCGGAGCACGGAACTCGGCCACCGCCGGGCCAAGTGCCGTTCCCGTCTCACGCGGGCGCCCGCACGGCACTCGGCCTCACCTCACGCGGGCACCCGTACCCCCGACACCCCGGCCAGGTTCTCGATCATGCGCCGGGTGCTCGGCCCGACCACGGCCGCCCACTCCTGCGGTGTCCCGCTCAGCCACCCGGCGACGAGCGCCGCGAAGCCGGGCACATGGCGGGCGAGATCGGTCAGCGCCCAGTCGAAACGGGTGGCGCCTTCCGGTGTGCGGACGAGCAGCATCCCGATCCGATGGACCAGCCGTCGGATGTCGTCCACGGCGTCGGCGGCCCCCGCCGCAGCCCCCGCAGCCCCCGCAGCCCCCGCCGCGACCGCCCTGAGCAGCGCGTCCAGCACGGACGCGTCCCGCTCGGTCGTCATCAGCCGGTCGAGCAGCTCACGCCGCAGCGCGCCCGACACGGCCGTCCCCGGCGCGGCGAACACCCCGGCGAGGGCCGCTCTCACCGGTACGGGGCCGCCGTCGATGAGCCCGCTGACCAGCGGGAACAGTACGGCGCGGGTGCCGGGCCCCTGCTCCAGCCGGCGGTCGACGTACGCGGCGACATGGCCCGCCACCTCGGGGCGCAGCTCCACGACCTCCCGGACGAGGGCGGTGACCCGGCGGGCGAGGGCGGGGGTGGTGACCTCGGCGAGGGTACGCAGGGCCTCCCCGTCGGCGGCCTCCCCGTTCGCGCCCGGCGCACGCAACCGCGCGCGGAAGGCGTCGAGCACCGGGTCGGGATGGGTGTCGAGGGCGGCCACCAGCGCGCTCGCGGGCACCTGCGGATCACCGTCCGCGAACCGCTCCAGCACCTGCGGCAGATACCGGTCCCGGGTCTCCGGGTCACGGACGAGCAGGGCGAGCGCGCCGGAGTGCAGGGTGACATCGGCGGGGCGGGCGAGCAGGGCGAGCGCGGTGTGGCGCAGCAGCGCGCGGTCGGCGCCCGTGCGCACATGCGGGGCGGTCCGCAGTGCGTACGCCAGCGCCGCGACCCTTCGCGCCGGGCGCTCGTCGTGCGACCAGCGGTCGACGGCCCGGCACACCGCCGACGGCTCCTCCTCGGCCAGTACGGCGAGCAGTTCGTCCCCGCGCCGGTGCGCGCTGTCGACGAGCGCCTCGGTCAGCTCGTCCAGGGCGCACCGCCGATGTGTGTGCAGCAGCGCCTGCGCGGCCGTCGCCACGGTGGCGTCCGGGGTCGCGACCAGCGGGGTGTCGTCGTGGAACCAGCGGGTGAGCTGCGGCTGTACGGCGCCGGGGTCGGCGGCGAGGAGGCGCGAGGCCGCGTCGAGATAGCGGGGCCCCTCGCCGGTGGCCGGGTCGGCGACGACGAGGCGGCGCAGCAGATCGAACCGCTCCGCCTCGGGCAGCGCCAGCGCCGCCCAGAAGTCCGGCCCGAACTCCCCCGGCACGCCCCGGCCCTGCCCCCGCCAGGCCCCGATCCGCTCGGTGAGGAACCGCAGCACCCGGTTGTACGGCGTCGCGTCGGGCACCCTCAGAAGGACCTCGGCCAGCAGATGGGTGGCCCACCAGGTGGGGTCGTCGGGTGCCGTGCTGCCCGGCGGCAGCAGTGCGTCGAGGGCGTCGAGCAGTTCCTCCAGGCGCCCGGACAGCTCGGCGGGGCCCTGCTGGCGGCCGAGGAGGAGCAGGGCGTGGACGACGGGGCCGATGCGGTGGCGGGGCACCGGGAGGTTACGGGTGGCCTTGCGGGCCTGACGCCGGACGCGTGCCTCGGACGGCATCGTGCCCCAGCCCCGCCCGGCCTCCGCCTGCGCGAGCCAGCCCCGGTGCACCAGGGCGTGGAGGGCCGCGTCGAGGTCCAGGTGCGCGCCCTGGACCCAGTCGGCCAGCTCCTCGTGGGCGAAGCGGTAACCGTCACCGGCCGGGACGAGCAGCCCCTCGGTGAGTACGGCCGAGGCCCAGCCGCTGGTCCCGCCGAGGCGCGGCCCTGACACCGGCCCCCAGGGGAACACCGCCTCGAACGCCGCCCGGTCCAACTCCCCCTGCCCCGGCCCCAGACACCGCCGCGCCGCCTCGTGCACCTGCCCGGCGACCTGCGCGGCGAGCCGCCGCACGGCCGTCCCCCGCATCCCGTTGGCAGCGGCGAGCCGTACGGCGACCCGCAGACACATGAGATCGAGATAGGCACCGAGCACGTCGTCCCGATCGGGGCGGCGCCGGGGGGTGGGTGGGGGCATGGTCGTGCCGCCATCTGCGGAGGACGCCTTACTACCACCGGCGAACGGCGCCGAGGCCCCGCCGCCGGCAGACGCCGCAGGGCCACTGCCGAAGGGGGCCGAGGTACGGCCGCCGGAATCGGACGCCGAAGTGCCGCTGCCGAAGGGATCGGAGGCCCCGCCAGAAGAGGACGCCGCACAACCACCGGCGAACGACGCCGAGGCACCGCCGCCCGCAGACGCCGCAGGGCCACTGCCGAAGGGGGCCGAGGTACGGCCGCCGGCGGAGGGCCCGGAGTCACCGCCGAAGGGTGCGGACGTGCCGCCGCCGGACGCGGCCGAGCGCCCGTCGCCGAAGGGCGCCGAGGTGGTTTCGGCGCCCGGTGGTGCCGTTGGGGCCCCGCCGAGTGGTCCGGCGAAGGCGCCATCCTCGCCGGGCCGCCCGGGGGGTTCCTCCGGCAGCGCCGCCCGTACCTCCGACAGCAGCCGCAGGGTCAGCGGATGCCGGGCGTCCGCCCCGGAGAGCGCCCCTTCGGGGATGCCGTAGCGGAGCCGGGCCCGACGGGCCTCCGCGTCGCTCAGCTCCCCGAGCCGCACACAGGCGGGCAGGGTATGCCCCTCTGGCGACCGACCACCCCCGCCCGACCGGCCGTCGTCCCCTACGGGGCACCCTTCCCCCACCTGCTGCGGCTCCCCCGCCGCCCGACCGTCCCCTACGGGGTGTCCCTCTTCGGCCGTCGCACCCCCGTGCAGCAGCTCCGCCGGGAACTGGGCCCCGGCCCACTCCCAGTACTCGGCGCGGCAGGCCACCACGAGCCGCGCCCGGTTCTCCCGGAGCCAGTCGGCCGTCCCGGTGGTCCACTCGGCCAGCCGGTGGGCCAGCGTGGGCGGCATCTCCTCGGGCCCGTCGAGCAGCAGCAGCAACGGCCGCCCCTCCTGCGACGCCAGCCGGGCCAGCCGCTCCGGCCGGATGTCCCCCAACTCCCCGTCGTACCGCCCCGAACGCACCGCCTGCTCCACCCCACCGCACCGCTCCCAGGTCCGTCCCGCCCCACCCTCCGAGGCACCCGAGGCGAACGAACCGACCGAGCTGGGCGAGGCACCGGCGGCCGACCAGACCCCGGAGACGGACGAGCCGTCACCGGCGAAAGACCCACCCGAGCCCGGCCCCGAGCCCGGCCCCGAAGCCCAGGCCGTCCCCGAGGCCGAAGCCGACCCTGAAGCCGAGCCCATTCCCGAGGCGGAGCCCATTCCCGACGCAGACCCCGACGCAGACCCCGATGCGGACCTGAACGCCGATGCGGACCCCGACGCGGACGCGGCACCCGACCCGGAAGTGGCCCCAGCCCCGGACGCGGCCCCGGACGCCGGCGAGAGTGCCGACGCGGCCACGATCCTTCCCGCCCGTTCCAGCGCCCGCCGGGCGGCGTCGCCCACGGAGGTGTCGTCGGCCAGCAGATCGGCGCCGCGCAGCCACAGCGTGGGCATCGGCTCGGTCCCATGGGCGCGGCGCGCGGCGAGGGCGGCCAGCTCCGTCGTACGACCGGAACCGGGCGGCCCGACCAGGGCGAGAACGGTGGCCGGGCCATCGGCGAAGTCGGCGAACTCCCGGACCACATCGGCTCGTTCGACGGGCTCGGCAGCGGCGGACCCGGCCCCCGGCCCGAGCCCTGTCCCCACCCCCACCCCCACTCCCATCCCCGTCCTCGGCCCGTCCGACCCGACCGTCGTGGCCGTCAGCTCCAGCACCCCCGCCAGATTCAGATCGCGGCCGTACGCCGGAACGGTCGCCGCGTTACGCGCCATCAGCTCCGCCAGCGACCGCTCGGCCCGCCACTGTTTCAGGGACACGGCGAAGCCGGTGGACCGGTGCTGGGCCTCCAACGCCGTCCCGACGACGCCGACCACGACCCCGGTGACGGTGTCGATCACGGGTCCCCCGGCCGTGCCTCCACCCGGCCGCAACGCCTCGCTCCCGGCGGTGCCGATCGCCAACTCCAGGGCACCGCGCAGCAGATGGAAACCGTCCGTGGCGGTGTAGATGACATCGGAAGTGCCCAGCACCCGTGCCTCGCGCCAGCCGCCGGCCGCGATACGGACGTATGCCCCGGTCTCGACCTCGTCCCGCAGGGCGAACGGCAGCGGGTCGACGCACAGGCCCTCGGTGCGGATGAGCGCGAGATCGAGGGCGGGCAGCGGGGTGACCGCGTCGGAGGTCACCACGCAGGTGCGGTCGCCGGTGGCGTGCAGCACGATCCTGGCCAGCCCGTCCACCGCCTCGTGGCTGGTGACGACGGTGCCGTGGTGATCGGCCACGAAGCCCGTACCGCGCGGTCGTCCCGCCAGATCGCCGACCCGCACCAGGACCTCGTCCCGCGCCGCCCGGCGGCCGTCGTCGGTTGCCCGACGGCCCCGTACCGCCATGTTCTGACCTCCCCGTCGTACCTCTGTTCCGACGGTAGGCACGTGAAGATCAGCAGGACAGGGTGCTCGGCGAACGCGCCCCCTTCCGCTCCCTCGGTTCACTCCGAGCGCCTGCACAAAGGGGTGAATAGGCGTGGGCGGATGGATACACCTCTGGGTGGGGGAACCGAGGGGGGACCGTGGAGCGGCGGGAACAGTTGGCCCCGTGACCGCCGCTCCACGCTGCCGCTGTGGCTGGGCGTTGGGCGCCTATGGGGTTGGGGGTGCGTGTGGTTTGGCGAGTGCGGGTGCGTTGTGGTTGTTCGCGCAGTTCCCCGCGCCCCTGAAAAGCAGGGGCTGCGCCCCATGCTTTTCAGCCCCAGCCCCCAGCCCTCGCCCCTCAGCCCCCAGCCCCAGCGCCCAACCCCCAGCGCCCAACCCCCAGCCCCCGGCTCTCAGCCCCCGACCCCCGACCCTCAGCCCTCAGCCCTCAGCCCTCAGCCCTCAGCCGAAGATTGCCAGGCTTTTCGCCTTGCCCTTCAGGTTTTCCACCAACGCCAGGAAGCGGCCCTCGGGGTCGAAGACGGCCACCGGGCCCGCGCCCGCGTACTCCTCCGGGATCTCCAGCCTCACGCCGTTCAGGAGGAGCCGCGCCCTCTTGCTGTCCACGTCCCAGCGACGGAACGCGGCCTCGGCCGCCTCGGCGATGGGCATGACCGTCAGCTTCTGCTGGAGTTGGTCGAGGGTGCGGGCCGAGTCGAGTTTGTAGGGGCCCACTCGGGTGCGGCGCAGGGCGGTGAGGTGGCCGCCCACGCCGAGGTCGGCGCCCAGGTCGCGGGCGAGGGCACGGATGTAGGTCCCGGAGGAGCAGACCACGGACACCACCAGGTCGAGGACGGGGGTGCCGTCCTCGGCGACGGCGTCGCGGACGTCGTACACGGCGAAGGAGGAGATGGTGACGGGCCGGGCGGGGATGTCGAAGTCCTCGCCGTCACGGGCCCGTTTGTAGGACCGTACGCCGTCGATCTTGATGGCGCTGACCTTGGACGGCACCTGCATGATGTCGCCGGTCAGCTTGGCGATGCCCGTGTCGATGGCGTCACGGGTGACCTTCGAGGCGTCGACGGACGAGGTGATCTCGCCCTCGGCGTCGTCCGTGACGGTCGTCTGCCCGAGCCGGACGGTCCCCAGGTACTCCTTCTCCGTGAGGGCTAGGTGACCGAGGAGCTTGGTCGCCCTCTCCACGCCGAGGACGAGGACGCCGGTGGCCATGGGGTCGAGGGTGCCCGCGTGGCCGACCCGCCGGGTGCGGGCGATACCGCGCATCTTGGCGACGACGTCGTGCGAAGTGAAGCCCGACGGCTTGTCGACGATGACAAGTCCGTCGGGCGTGGTGCTCTTCTGGCGCTGCTGGGTCATTCGGAGATGTCGTCCTCGTCGTCACCCGGCTTCTTGTACGGGTCGGCGTCACCGGCGTACTGCGCTCCCGAGGCGCTCTCGCGCACCTTGGCGTCCGAGGCCCGTGCCTTGTCGAGGAGGTCCTCGATGGTCCGGGCGTTGTCCGGGAGGGCGTCGGCGACGAAGGCGAGGGTCGGGGTGAACTTCACGCCCGCGGCCCGGCCCACCTCGGAACGGAGAATGCCCTTGGCGCTCTCCAGCCCCGCCGCGGCGGCCTTCCGCTCCTCGTCGTCGCCGTACACCGTGTAGAAGACGGTCGCCTCCCGCAGGTCCCCGGTGACCCGGGTGTCCGTGATGGTGACGTGGGAGCCGAGCCGCGGGTCCTTGATCCCGCGCTGCAGCTTCTGGGCCACCACCTCTCGGATGAGGTCCGCCAGCCTCTTGGCACGCGCGTTGTCGGCCACTGGTCCGTCTCCTAGCTCGTTTAGCTGTTCAGCTCGTTCCGCGTTACTGCTACTGCTACTGCTACTGCTTGCATTGTCGCTGCTCAGTCGTCGTCGCCGTGGAGGCGTCGTCTGGCCGACAGCAACTCCACCTCCGGCCGGCCGGCGACCAGGCGTTCGCAGCGGTCCAGTACGTCCGTGACGTGTCCTACGTCGCCGGAGACGACCGCCAGGCCGATTCCGGCCCGGCGGTGCAGATCCATGTGGTCGACCTCCGCCGCGCTCACCGCGAACTTGCGTTGGAGTTCGGCCACGATCGGGCGGACGACTGAGCGCTTCTCCTTGAGTGACCGTACGTCGCCGAGGAGGAGGTCGAAGGACAGAGTCCCCACGTACATGTGTGTATCCGGTTCACCCGCCGGTACGGGGTAGATGGCCTGCGCCGTGTGTGCGGGCAGGGACATCAGAACCGTACATCGAAGGGGTGGTGCCGCTCGACGGATATTCGAGGGGCTGGGCCCCTCGACCCCTTGAGCGCCTTGTAGCTCGGGAGTTGGGGGTTGTGTTGCGGGTGCGGGTGGTGTGGTTGCTCGCGCAGTTCCCCGCGCCCCTGAAAGACACGGCCCTTGCGGGCCGAAAAGCATGGGGCGCAGCCCCTGCTTTTCAGGGGCGCGGGGAACTGCGCGATCAGCCACTGACGGTCCGCGGTTTCAGGACGGCCTCGCGAGGCACCCCGGATGAAACGAGCGGGGGCCTGGGGGCGGCAGCCCCCACGACGACCGCACCGGCCGGGGGTGACCCGATGTCACCCCCGGCCGGCATCAGAACCCGGCGGCCATCACACCCGCGGCTTCTCCCGCATCTCGTACGTCGCGATGACGTCGTCGACCTTGATGTCGTTGAAGTTGCCGAGGTTGATACCGCCCTCGAACCCTTCGCGGATCTCGGTGACGTCGTCCTTGAAGCGACGCAGGCCCTCGATGTTGAGGTTCTCCGCGACGACCTTGCCGTCGCGCAGCAGGCGGGCCTTGGTGTTCCGCTTGACCTCGCCGGAGCGGATGAGAACACCCGCGATGTTGCCCAGCTTGGACGACTTGAAGACCTCGCGGATCTCCGCCGTACCGAGCTCGACCTCTTCGTACTCCGGCTTGAGCATGCCCTTGAGGGCCGCCTCGATCTCCTCGATCGCCTGGTAGATGACCGAGTAGTAGCGGACGTCCACGCCCTCGCGCTCCGCCATCTGCTGCGCACGGCCGGCTGCCCGGACGTTGAAGCCGATGACGATGGCGTCGGAGCCCATCGCGAGGTCGATGTCGGACTCCGTGACCGCACCGACGCCGCGGTGCAGGACGCGGATGTCGACCTCTTCGCCGACGTCCAGCTGGAGGAGAGAGGACTCCAGAGCCTCGACCGATCCAGAAGCATCGCCCTTGATGATCAGGTTCAGCTGCTGGACCTCGCCGGCCTTCAGCACCTTGTCCAGGTCCTCCAGCGACACGCGGCGCGTGCGCTTGGCGAACGCGGCGTTGCGCTCACGCGCGGCACGCTTCTCGGCGATCTGGCGGGCCGTACGGTCCTCGTCGACGACGATGAAGTTGTCGCCGGCGCCCGGGACGTTGGTGAGACCCAGGACCTGGACCGGGGTGGACGGACCGGCCTCGGCGACGTTGTTGCCGTTGTCGTCGAGCATGGCGCGGACGCGGCCGTAGGCGTCGCCCACCACCATCGTGTCGCCCACGCGGAGCGTGCCTCGCTGGACCAGCACGGTCGCGACCGCACCACGACCGCGGTCGAGGCGGGACTCGATCGAAATACCCTGCGCGTCCTGCTTGGGGTTGGCACGCAGGTCGAGCGAGGCGTCGGCCGTGAGGATCACGGCCTCCAGCAGCGAGTCGATGTGCAGACCCTGCTTGGCGGAGATGTCGACGAACATCGTGTCGCCGCCGTACTCCTCGGCCACCAGCCCGTACTCGGTGAGCTGACCGCGCACCTTGGTCGGGTCGGCGCCCTCGACATCGATCTTGTTGACCGCGACGACGATCGGGACGTCGGCCGCCTTGGCGTGGTTGAGCGCCTCGACCGTCTGCGGCATGACGCCGTCGTTGGCCGCGACGACCAGGATCGCGATGTCGGTCGACTTGGCACCACGGGCACGCATGGCGGTGAACGCCTCGTGACCCGGGGTGTCGATGAAGGTGATCGCGCGATCCTCTTCGTTGACCTCGGTCGTGACCTGGTAGGCACCGATGTGCTGGGTGATGCCGCCGGCCTCGCCCGCGATGACGTTCGTCTTGCGGATGGCGTCGAGGAGGCGGGTCTTACCGTGGTCGACGTGACCCATGACGGTGACGACCGGCGGACGGACCACCAGGTCGTCCTCGCCGCCCTCGTCCTCGCCGAACTCCAGGTCGAAGGACTCCAGGAGCTCGCGGTCCTCCTCCTCCGGGCTGACGATCTGAACCGTGTAGTTCATCTCGTCGGCGAGGAGCTGGAGGGTCTCGTCGGAGACGGACTGGGTCGCGGTGACCATCTCGCCGAGGTTCATCATGACCGCGACGAGCGACGCCGGGTTGGCGTTGATCTTCTCCGCGAAGTCGGTGAGCGACGCACCGCGCGACAGGCGAATGGACTCGCCGTTGCCGCGAGGCAGCATCACGCCGCCGACCGACGGGGCCTGCATGGCCTCGTACTCCTGGCGCCTCTGCCGCTTCGACTTGCGGCCACGACGGGCCGGACCGCCGGGACGCCCGAAGGCGCCCTGCGTGCCACCACGGGCACCGGGACCGCCGGGACGGCCACCGAAGCCGGGACGGCCACCGCCGCCGCCGAAGCCGCCGCCACCGCCGCCGGGGCCACCGCCACCGGGACGACCGGCGAAGCCGCCGCCACCACCGGGACGACCGGCACCGCCGCCGCCACCCGGGCGACCGGCGAAGCCGCCGCCTCCGGGGCGACCGGCACCGCCGGGACGGCCCGGACCGCCGCCCGGACCACGGCCGCCGGGGCCGGGACGCGGGCCGGCAGCGGGACGCTGCGGCATCATGCCGGGGTTGGGACGCGGGCCGCCGGGGCCGCCGCCGGGACGGGGGCCGCCCTGCGGACGGGGCATACCGCCCGGGGTCGGACGGGCGCCGCCCGGAGCCTGCGGACGGGGACCGCCACCGGCCGCGCCCTGCGGACGGGGTGCCTGGCCGGGAGCCTGCGGACGCGGGCCGGGGGCACCAGGACCGCCGTGGCCACCAGGACGGGGCGCACCGCCGGGACGGGGACCGCCCTGCGGGCGGCCCATGCCGGTGGAGCCACCGGAGGTGAAGGGGTTGTTACCCGGACGCGGACCCGCGGGACGGGCACCGCCGGGCTTGGGCGCACCCGGACCACCCGGACGCTGACCACCGGGACGCGGCGCCTGGCCGCGGTCCCCGCGGTCCTGGCCGGGGCCGGAGGGACGGCCACCGGGACGCGGCGCACCCGGGCCGGGGCGTGCGCCCGGACGCGGGGACGGGGCGGCCGGGGCCGACGGGGGTGCCTGGAACTCGGGGACGCTCGGGGCCGGGGACACCGGAGCGGGCTTCGGTGTCGGCGGCTTCGGGCCGGGCGTCGGACGGGGACCCGGGGCCGGGGCCGGACGCGCGGGCGCCTCGGCGGCCGGCGGCTTGGGCGCTGCCGGACCCGGGCGCGGGGCGGCCGGACGGGCGACCTGCGCGGGAGAGGGGGCCGCCGGACGTGCCGGGGCGGCCTTGCGGGGGGCGGCGGGCTTGCCGCCTCCACTGCCCTGCTGGAGGGCGTCAGTCAGTTTGCGTACAACGGGGGCCTCGATCGTCGAGGACGCCGAACGGACGAATTCACCGAGCTCTTGGAGCTTGGCCATGACGACCTTGCTCTCAACCCCGAACTCCTTGGCGAGTTCGTATACCCGGACCTTAGCCACTTCGCTCCTTTTAGGTCCGGTTGCGTCCGGACCGTCGCTACTTCATGGGCGTACTCATCGCGTGCTCATCGAGTGCTCATCGCAATCTCGACCTACTTCCAACTCGCGGGGTACCTAGGGCCGCACGGAGGTTCCGTACGGCGCGTCTTACTGTGTTGCCTGCTCAGCAACTGTTGTCTGCTCCACGTATCGGCGCAACGCCTTTGTGTCGAGCGCTCCCGGGGCGCGCAGCGCCCGCGTGAACGCCCGGCGGCGCACCGCCAGGTCGAGACAGACCAGAACGGGGTGTACGTACGCACCCCGGCCGGGCAGCGTACCGCGATGATCGGGGACGCATTCGTCCTCGATCGCCACGACGCGCAGCAGCTCGGTCTTGACCGCTCGCTGCCTGCACCCCACACAGGTGCGCTCAGGGCATGCGCGGGCACGCGTCCGGCCAGACACTGCTAAGTCTACCTCCCCGTACCGACCTCACCCCTTTGGGGCAGCGATCGAACGGTTGTTGTCGTGATCTAAGCGACCTGCGGCTTGGATCTATTCCCCGCCGCCCAGGAACGCCCGATCGAGTGATTACTCCGACGGCTGCTCGGTGTCCGGGCGGATGTCGATGCGCCAGCCGGTGAGGCGGGCGGCGAGGCGGGCGTTCTGGCCCTCCTTGCCGATCGCCAGGGACAGCTGGTAGTCGGGGACCGTCACCCGCGCGGAGCGGGCGGCGAGGTCCACCACATCGACCTTCGAGACCCGGGCCGGGGAGAGCGCGTTCGCCACCATCTCGGCCGGGTCGTCCGACCAGTCGACGATGTCGATCTTCTCGCCGTTCAGCTCGCCCATGACATTGCGCACACGGCCGCCCATGGGGCCGATGCAGGCGCCCTTGGCGTTCAGACCCGAACGGGTGGACCGCACCGCGATCTTCGTCCGGTGTCCGGCCTCGCGCGCGATGGCGGCGATCTCGACGGACCCGTCGGCGATCTCCGGCACCTCCAGCGCGAACAGCTTCTTCACCAGGTTCGGGTGCGTACGCGACAGCGTCACGGACGGTCCGCGGACACCCTTGGCCACCCGGACGACGTACGAGCGCAGCCGCATGCCGTGCGGATACGTCTCGCCGGGGACCTGTTCCTGCACGGGCAGGATGGCCTCCAGCTTGCCGATGTCCACGAGGACGTTCTTCGGGTCGCGGCCCTGCTGGACCACACCGGTGACGATGTCGCCCTCGCGGCCGGCGTACTCGCCGAGCGTGGCGTCGTCCTCGGCGTCCCTCAGCCGCTGCAGGATCACCTGCTTGGCGGTGGTGGCGGCGATCCGGCCGAAGTCCGACGGGGTGTCGTCGAACGCGCGCGGCTCCTGCCCCTCCTCCAGGTCCTCGGGGTCCTCCTTCGCCCACACGGTCACATGGCCGGTCTCCCGGTTGAGCTCCACGCGCGCGTGGCGGCGGCTTCCCTCGGTGCGGTGGTAGGCGATGAGGAGGGCCGCCTCGATCGCCTCGACGAGCAGGTCGAAGGAGATCTCCTTCTCCCGTACCAAGCCCCTGAGAGCACTCATGTCGATGTCCACGGCTACGCCTCCTCCTCTTCCGTCATGTCCTTCTTGTCCTTGCGATTGAACTCGACCTGGACACGCGCCCTGTCGATCTCGTCGAAGGCGAGTCTGCGGGTGGTGGCCTTGCGCCCCTTGACGCCGGGCACCTCAAGGTCGAGACCCCCGTCGTCCACGGTCAGGATGCGGGCCACCAACTCGCCGCCGCCGTCGCGCAGCTGGAACTTCACCAGCCGGTCCACGGCTCTGCGGTAGTGGCGGTGCTCGGTGAGGGCGCGCTCGGCGCCCGGGGTGCCGACTTCCAGGGTGTACTCCGCCTGGCCCATCGCGTCCGTCTCGTCCAGCTTGGTGGAGAGCGCGCGGCTGACGTCGGCGACCGCGTCGAGATCCGCGCCGTCGTCCGAGTCGACGACCACCCTCAGCACCCGCTTGCGTCCCACGGAGTCCACGGCGATCTCTTCGAGATCCAGTCCCTGGGAGCGTACGAGCGGTTCCAGCAGTTCTCGCAGCCTCTCGCTCTGGGTGGTGCTCATCCGGGTGACTCCTCGGCCGCGTGTGCTGTTGTGGGTCTGGCGCGTGTCAGGTCAAAGGGTAGCCGTTCCACTGGGGTGCCGCCGCCCATCGATACAGCCCCGCGCCCCTTTCAGGGCTGAGGCATGTTCGCGGGTACCGTGATCACACCGCTCTCGTGTTCGTACTCACCCCTGGGACGTCTGCTGTGTCGTTCGCCGTGCCGTCGCGGGCCCTGTCCGGGCTGCGTAGGAGGAGTCTGCTGTTCGGGGCCGCTGCTGGTGGTCTGCTCGTGGGGTGTTCCGGTGGGGATGAAGGGGCCGATGGCGCTGATGGGCCATCCGCCGAGGAGAAGGCTCGGGAGCGGGTGGCTCGGGACAGTGTGGGGCTCGTTGAGCGGTATGACGCCGTGATCGACGCGCATCCGGATCTCGAAGGGCTGCTGGCTCCGCTGCGGGCCGAGGTCGTACGGCATGTGAAGGCGTTCGGGGGCGACACGGGGACAGAGTCCCCCTCCCCCTCCTCTTCGGCTTCCCCTTCTCCCGCCGCCACGGACCCCGGGGCCGCGCTCGCCGAATTGGCCACCGCCGAGCGGAAGCTGGCCGACAAGCGGGCCAAGGCGTTGCTGGACGTACCCGGGGAGCTGGCTCGGGTGATGGCCTCGGTGGCTGCCGCCGGGGCCGGGCATGCGTATGTGCTGACGGAGGGTGCGAAGTGAGCGGGGCGGAGTTGGAGGCGGCGCAGGCGGCACTCGGGGCCGAGCATGCCGCCGTGTACGGGTACGGGGTCGTCGGCGGGTGGATCGGTGAGGCCCGGGCGGGCGAGGCGCGTGAGGCGTACGAGGCTCATCGGGCCCGGCGGGACGCGCTCGTCCGGACCGTTCGGGACCTGGGCGGCGAGCCGCAGGCCGCGGCGGCCGGGTATGCGCTGCCCTTCCAGGTGACGGACACCGACTCCGCCGTACGGCTCGCCGTCGAGTTGGAGGAGCGCGTGGCGGGGGTGTACTCCGATCTCGTACGGGCCGCCGAGGGCGAGCGGCGTGCCGCGGCTGCCGAGGCGCTTCGGGAAGCGGCGGTGCGGGCGGTGCGCTGGCGGGGAGAAAGCGTAGCCTTCCCTGGTCTCGCCGAGCGGGCGGCTGCTGCCGGTGCCACCCCTTCGGCGGCACCGCGCACCTGATCACCGCTGGGAAGGAACGACTCGCGCATGACTCGCAGGGATTTCGAGGCGTCCGAGGCGTTCGCATCGTTCGAGCCTCCTCGGCGGCTGGTGCGCGCGCTGGAGGAGAGCCGGTCGCGTGGGGTCGGCGAGTGGTTGGAGCGGCTTCCTGAGATCGCCCGACAGGCCGTTGCTCTACGCGAGTTGACCGTGGAGCGGGTGCAGGCGCCCGGGGGGCGCAGCAGTCTTGTGGTCCTGGTGCGGCAGTACGACGGCACTCCCGCCGTGCTGAAGCTGGCGCCCGAGCGGGCTCGGCCGGAGAGTGAGCGGGCCGCGCTGGCGCACTGGGACGGGCGCGGGGCCGTGCGACTGCTGAATCCCGGTGACAGCACTCATGGTGTGCTGCTGCTGGAGCGGTTGCGGCCGGATCTGTCGGTGCGGTCGCTGCCCGAGGCGAAGGCGCTGCTGGAGGCTGCCGCCACCCTGCGGCGGTTGTGGGTCGAGCCGCCCGAGGCGCATGTGTTCGAGACCGTGGCGGAGCGGACCGAGCGCCAGGCCGAGGCGATGCGGGTCGGCGCCGAGGGGGACTCCGAGGTGCGGGGGCTGGTCGACGCGGCGCTCGGGGTGCGGGAGGAGTTGGTGCGGGCCGCGCCCGAGGAGCGGTTGCTGCACGGGACGTTCCGGCAGAGCAAGGTGCTGGCGGGAGAGCGGCTTCCGTGGTTGGCCGTGGGGCCCGATCCGGTGGTCGGGGAGTGCGCGTTCGATCTGGCTCGGCTGGTGCGGGATCGGGTGGAGGATCTGATCGGCTCGCCGTCCGGGGCCGCGACCACTCGGCGGCGCGTGAAGAGGCTGGCCGAGTCGTTGGACGTGGATCAGGAGCGGTTGCGGGGGTGGACCCTGTTCCGGGCCGTGGAGTCGGGGGTTCGGGCTCGGCGGGTGGGGCGGGTGGGGGATGCGGAGTTGTTGTTGGAGTTCGCTGGTTGGCTCTAGTCGGACCCGAGTTTCAAGGCCAGCACCGGGCAGTCCGCCGCCGCTCGTCTCGCTCTTTTCAGGGCCGCCCTCGGTATCGGGGTCTTCTCGAACACCGGGTAACCCCACTCGTCCAGGGTGATGTGGTCCGGGAGGAGTTCCGCGCAGAGGCCGTGGCCCTGGCAGGACGTCCAGTCGACGTCGAGGGCGGGGGCTGTCGTGGTGGCCATGGGTCAGCTCCGGGGGACGGGGAGGAGGGGGGTGTGGTCGGTGGCCGTGCAGTGGCCCTGGGCGTGGGCGTCCAGTTCGGGGGCGAAGGTCGGCAGCGCGCTGCGGACCAGGCGGACCGTGCCGTCGGGGTGGTGGCAGACGCCTCTGCCCTCGACCAGGCCGGCCCAGCGGGCGAGGTCGTGCCGCGTGGTGCCCTGGGGGCCGGGGGCGGCCAGGGTCTGGAAGGCGGCCGCCATACGGGGGAGGCCGTTGAGGCAGGGGCCGCACTGGCCCGCTGACTGGAGGGCCAGATAGCGGAGGATTCGGGCGGTTTCGGTGAGGCCGCAGTGGGTGGTGGGGAGGGTGGCCAGGACTCCGGCTCCCACGTGGGCCGGGTCGAGGGTCAGTCGGGCTGCCTGGTGGGTGGGGAGCCAGGTGCCGTGGTAGCCGCCGAGCAGGACCGCGCCGGTGCCTTGGAGCGGCAGCAGGCGGTGGAGGGGCAGGCCGTAGGGGGCTTCCACCACGCGTGGGGGGTGGCCCGGGATGTGGAGGGTGCACAGGGTGCTGCCGGGGGCCCGGGGGGTGCCCGCCGAGCGGTACCAGTCGGGGCCGTAGCGGGCTATCAGGGCCAGGTGGGCGAGGGTTTCCACGTTCTGGACGAGGGTGGGGGCGCCGTTGACGCCCTGCTCGCGGACCGGTGGGGTCTGGTGGCGGGGCAGGGCGGGCTTGCCGTTGAGGTGCTGGGTGAGGGCCGAGGACTCGCCGGACAGGAAGCGTTGTGGGACCTGGACGACCTTGACCGGGATGGGGTCCTGGCGCTCTGCGACCGCCGCTTCGAGGTGGGCGGCGTTCTCCTCGACCGCGAGGTACGCCTCCCCCGCGCCCGTCGCCTCGGCTGCCAGGCGCAGGCCGTCCAGGACCAGGTGGGGTGAGAGGTGCAGGAGGGTCTTGTCCTTGGCGCTGGCCGGTTCGCCCTCGGAGCCGTTCGCCACGACCACCGGGGGGCGGCCGGTGCGGCGGGCGGCTTCGGTGACCGAGTGGAACTTGCGGTACGTCGGGAAGGCGGCGCCTCCTCTGCCGGTGAGGCCCGATTCCGCGAGCGCCCGGAGCAGATCGGTGGGGTGCGCGGAGGTGAAGGGGCCGTAGCGGTGTTCGTGGGTCCGGTGGTCGGCGGGGGCGGCGCCGGGGGCCAGGAGGCGGGGCGGCATGTAGAGGTCGGGGAGGGTGGGGGGTGCGGCGGGGTTCGTGGTGAGGGTGGGAGTGGAGGTGGGCTGGAGGGTCTGGGTGGTCATGGGCGGGCTCCTTCGGCCGTGTGGAGCAGGGTGGCGGGGGTGCGGCGGGCGGCTCGTACGGCGTGGGCGGTGCGCAGGGCGAGGGCGGCGAGCACCGTGGCGATACAGCCGATCGTGAGCCAGAGCATCCAGGGGGTGGTGCTGTCGGTGCCGATGCCTGTGCCGTGGGCCAGGGCGACGGGCCAGGAGGCGTAGGCCAGCCAGTGGATCGTCCGCCAGGTGCGGTGGCCGAGGCGGGCTCGGAGGAGGCTGGTGATCAGGACGGCCAGCATCAGGTCCAGGGCGACCGTGCCGAGGCCCAGCCAGAGGGGCTGGTAGTCGGAGACGAAGGGGACCACGGCGTCGAGGGGTGTGATGGTGACGTAGTCGTCGATGACCGCTGTGGCGATGTGGAGGGTCAGGAAGGCCGTGGCGGAGAGGGAGAGGGTGCGGTGGAGGGTGACCGTGCCGAAGCGGGGGAGGCCGGGGAGGCGGGTGCTGAGGCGGACGGCTATGCCGAGGAGTACGACGATGGTGAAGAGGGCCAGGGAGACGGCGCCGGTGGCTCTGTTGGCGTACCAGAGGATCTCGTCGCTCATGAGGTGCCGTCGGCTTTCGGGGCGGGGCTGGTAGTCGGTGCGGGGTCGGTTTTCGGTGCGGGTCCGAGGGATTCGCCCCCGCCGCCCCTTCCCTTCCCGACCCTGGGGGCTGCGCCCCCAGACCCCCGCTGTCGGCCTTCGGCCTCGTCCTCAAACGCCGGACGGGCTGAAGTGTGGTCCTCTCCCCGGGCCCGTTGAGGTGGGACGGGGTTCGACGACGGCCAGCCGGGGGTCGTCACCACCGTGCCGTCGTGGGTGACCAGGCGGGCCGGGAGGTTCAGGCGGGAGAGCCAGCGGGGGGCCGTCTCGCCCTTCACCAGGGCCGCTGTGCTGGCCGCGTTGGCGTCGGCGCAGGTGGCCGCGGCTACCGAGACGGTGCGCCAAGGGGTGGTGGCCGGTTGGCCGGTGCGGGGGTCGATGATGTGGTGGAGGTGGTGGTCGCCCCGGCGCCAGTGGCGGGCCGTGGTGCCGGAGGTGGCGAGGCCGCCGCTGTGGATGCCGACCGTGGCGTACGAGCCGTGGCGCGGGAGTTCATCGACCGGGGCCGTCTCGTCCTGGACCCGGATGCGCCAGCCGCCGTACGGGGGTTCACCCGCGACGGCCGTGTCGCCGCCGAGGCTGACGAGGATGCCGCAGCCGGCCGCCCGGGCCAGCATCGTCGCCGCCTTGTCGGCCGCCCATGCCTTCGCCGTGGCGCCCAGGTCCAGGCTGACGCCGGGCGGGAGGGTCACGGTGTTCGTGGCGCGGTCCAGTGCGACCAGGCTCCAGCCGGGCACCCGCTTCACCGCGAGCCGTACCGGGCGGTCGTCCTCCTGGACGAGGGTGAAGTCGCGGTCGTAGCCGAGCGCTTCCATCGCCGAGCCGACCGTCGGGTCCACCGCGCCGCCCGTCGCGGCGGCGGCACGCAGGGCCACCGCCAGGGCCTCGGCCAGCAGCGGGCTGACCTTGACCGGGCGGCCCCCGGCCTCGTTCAGCGCCGACAGCTCCGAGTCCGTACGGAAGCGGCTGCACGCGGCGTCGACCTCGGCCAGGTGCCGGGCGAGCAGCAGATTGCAGGAGTCCAGCAGGGCCGGGTCCGTGGTGACCAGGCGGACGCTCGTACCGAGGGCACGCCAGTCGGCGGCGGCCGTGGGGCGGGATGTCGTGGTCACGGTCATCACGACGCCCCCGAGGTCGAGTCCGCCGCCGAGTCGTCCATGGACGAGGTCATGCCGGAGGAGGACGCCTGGAGGTCCGAGGAGGAGTCCGAAGAGGAGTCCGAAGAGGAGTCCGAGGAAGAGTCTGCGGAGGAGTCCGACGAGGACGACGTGTCGGTGGACGAGGAGTCCGTCGTGTCGGTCGAGGACGAGGTCGAGTCCGAGTCCGAGGAATTGTTCGTGTCGCTGCCGCTGGTGCCGGCACTCGTTTCCGTGCTCGAACTCGACGACGTGGAGCCCGAGTTGGTGGCGCTCGCGGTGGCGGCGCCCGCGTCGGAGGCTGTCTGCATCGTGCCGATCAGCGCGAACATGCCGGCCGCCGCCGCGAGCGTCACCGCCGCCGCCGTGGCCGCTGTGCGCCGGGCCCCTCTGCGGACCGCCGCGACGGCGCCCCGTTCCCTGGTCACCATGACCGTTCCCCTCCGTGTGACGTTCTGTCACGTCCTACGGTCGGGGAACGGTCTGAGAGAAACCTGTGAGGCGCCTATAGGCCCGCGGAGAACATTCTGAGGGTTCCCTTTAGGCGGGTGGGACGGGCTCGGTGGTTCACGCGCTCGTCAGGCGGGCGATGGCCTCGTCGACCGTCAGTTCCTCGCGCTCGCCGGTGCGGCGGTCCTTCAGCTCCACGACGCCCTCGGCGCTGCGGCGGCCCGCGACCAGGATCTTGGGTACGCCGATCAGCTCGGAGTCGGTGAACTTCACGCCCGGGGAGACACCGGCCCGGTCGTCGACGAGGACGCGGAGGCCTGCGGAGCGCAGCTTCTCGGAGACATCGAGGGCGAGTTCGGTCTGGAGGGCCTTGCCGGCGGCGACGACATGGACATCGGCGGGGGCGACCTCGGCGGACCAGCACAGGCCCTTGTCGTCGGCGGTCTGCTCGGCGAGGGCCGCGACCGCGCGGGAGACGCCGATGCCGTACGAGCCCATGGTGACGCGGACGGGCTTGCCGTTCTGGCCGAGGACGTCGAGCTTGAGGGCGTCGGCGTACTTGCGGCCGAGCTGGAAGATGTGGCCGATCTCGATGGCGCGGTCCAGCTTGAGGCCCGTGCCGCAGTCCGGGCAGGGGTCGCCCTCCTGGACGACCACGACGTCGACGTACGCGCCGACCTCGAAGTCACGGCCCGCGACCACGTTCTTGGCGTGCGTGCCCTCCTTGTTGGCGCCGGTGATCCACGAGGTGCCGGGGGCTACGCGCGGGTCGGCGATGTACGTGACCTTCTCGCCGAGTCCCTGCGGGCCGACATAGCCGCGGACCAGGTCGGGGCGGCCCGCGAAGTCGGCCTCGGTGACCAACTCGACGGTGGCCGGGGCGAAGTGCGCCTCGACCTTGCCCATGTCGACCTCGCGGTGACCGGGGACACCGATGGCGACGATCTCGCCGTCCACCTTCACGAGGAGGTTTTTCAGGGTGTCGGAGGCCTGGACGCCGAGGTGGGCGGCGAGGGTCTCGATGGTGGGGGTGTCGGGGGTCGGGATCTCTTCGAGGGCGGGGATGCCCTCGGCGTCCACCGGCTTCAACTCGTACGTGATCGCCTCGGTGTTGGCAGCGAAGTCGCAGGCGGGGCAGTCCGCGAAGGTGTCCTCGCCGGCCTCGGCCGGGGCCAGGAACTCCTCCGACTTCGAGCCGCCCATCGCACCGGCCGTGGCCGCGCAGATGCGGTAGTCCAGGCCCAGGCGCGCGAACACCTTCTGGTAGGCCTGGCGGTGCAGCGCGTACGACTGTGCCAGGCCCTCGTCCTCGGTGTCGAAGGAGTACGAGTCCTTCATCAGGAACTCGCGGCCGCGCAGGACGCCGGCCCGGGGGCGGGCCTCGTCGCGGTACTTGTGCTGGATCTGGTAGAGGATGACCGGCAGGTCCTTGTAGGAGGACGCCTGGTCCTTCACCAACAGGGTGAAGATCTCCTCGTGGGTGGGGCCGAGGAGGTAGTCGCCGCCCTTGCGGTCCTTCAGGCGGAACAGATCCGGGCCGTACTCGTCCCAGCGGCCGGTCGCCTCGTACGGCTCCTTCGGCAGCAGGGCGGGGAGCAGCACCTCCTGGGCGCCGATGGCGTCCATCTCCTCGCGGACGATGCGCTCGACGTTGGCGAGGACCCGCTTGCCGAGAGGCAGCCACGACCAGATGCCGGCCGCCGTGCGGCGGACGTAGCCGGCGCGGACGAGCAGCTTGTGGCTGAGGACCTCGGCGTCCGCCGGGTCGTCGCGCAGCGTCTTCGCCATCAACTGGGACATGCGCTGGACCGGTGCGTTCGCCATGGTTCTCGTACTCCTGCCGGGATCGACTGATGGCAGGAGGTTAGCCGGGGGGTGCGGGAGCCGGGAAATCCGTGGAACGCCGGGGAAGGGGGAGCGGCGGTGCTACGGGTGGTGCTTGCGGCGGAGGGGCAGGTGGGCGCCCATCACCGCGTACGGCTTGGGGGCGCTGGGGAACACGACGCGGCGGGCCAGGTCCTGGTAGCCGAGGGAGCGGTAGAGGGCTCGGGCCGGGCTCTCGGTGTCGATGGCCGAGAGGATCGAGCGGGGTTCGGTGGCGCTGTCGGTGATCGTGGTGATCAGGGTGCGGCCGATGCCCTTGTTCTGGTGGGCCGGGTGGACATGCAGTTCGGTGATCACGAAGGAGTCGTCCAGCCAGGCGTCGAGGCCCTGGGCCCGGAGGTAGGGCTCCACGACCGTGGACCACCAGTGGGTGCGGTCGTTGGGCATGCCGTACACGAAGCCGACGAGGCGGCCTTCGGCCGTGGCGCCGAGTGCGCGGGCGCCGCGCTGGGTCATATGGCGCAGGACGATCTGGCGGCGGACGGCGACCTCGTCGGGGCCGAGACCGAAGGCGACGGCTTGGACGGCGAGGGCCTCGTCCACATGGAGGGAGAGGTCCAAGGGGCCGATGACGAGGTCCATGCGGGGACTGTACAGGGGGGTGCCGGTTGTTCACCCACTCGGTCAGAACAGGACGCTCATGAAGGCGCCCACCTCTTGGAAGCCCACCCGGTGGTACGTCCTTCGCGCCGGGGTGTTGAAGTCGTTCACGTAGAGGCTGACCACCGGGGCGACGTCGGCCAGGGCGTAGCGGAGTACCGCTGCCATGCCGGGGGCGGCGAGGCCCTGGCCCCGGTATTCGGGGGCCACCCAGACGCCCTGGATCTGGCAGGCCTGGGGGGTGGCGGCGCCGATCTCCGCCTTGAAGACGACCCGGCCGTTGTCGTCGAGGCGGGCGAAGGAGCGGCCGGAGCCGACCAGTTCGGCGACCCTGGCCTGGTAGAGGAGGCCGCCGTCGCCGGCCAGCGGGGAGACGCCGACCTCCTCGGTGAACATCGCCACGCACGCCGGCATGATCGTCTCCATCTCGTCCTTGCGGATGCGACGGACGTACGGGTCCGGGGTGACCACGGCGGGGTCGGGGAGGCGGTCGGTGACCATCAGGGGCTGGTGGGCCCGGATCTCCCGGGCCGGGCCCCAGCTGGGTTCGAGGAGGCGCCACAGCTGGGCCGTCGCTTCGGCGGGGCCCACGACCGAGGAGCAGCGGCGGCCCGCCCTGCGGGCGCGGTCGGCGAAGGCCCGGACGGCTCTGGGGGTGGCGCAGATGGGGACGAGGTTGGCGCCGGCGTAGCAGAGGGAGGTGAGGGCGCCGTCTTCGTACCAGCCCCACATTTCGCCGCCCAGGCGCCAGGGGTCGAGGCCGGCGACGTGGACGCGGGAGGTCACGAAGGCGTTCGCGACGGGCTCGCGGTTCAGGACGGCGAGGGCGGCGTCCAGGTCGCTCGGTTCGAGGACCCTGGTGGTGGTTTGCGTCAACACGTGCGGGGGCCTCACCCTGGGGTTCTGTGCTGGTTCCCGCACCATACCTTGCAGGGCTGTGGCTGGGCGTCTGGGAGTTCGGGGGACTGGCGCCCCCGGCTTTCTCGCCCCCGCCGCCCCTACCCTTCCCGTCCCCAGGGGCTGTGCCCCTTCGACCCCCTTGGGCGCCTTATAGCTCGGGAGCTGTGGATTGTTGGCGGGTGCGGGATCGTTGTGGTTGCTCGCGCCCACGCGGCGGAGCCGCAAATCGGCAGAGCCCCGCGCCCCTGAAGGGGGCCTGCGGCCCCTTCAGGCGCCCGCACCCGGCAAACCGATGGCCAGCCCGCTCGTCAGCCCGCTACCGATACCGTCGGCTCTCCCGACTCCGTGCCCTCTGCTTCCATCGTCTCGGCGATTTTCATCGCTTCCTCGATCAGGGTTTCCACGATCTTGGATTCCGGGACCGTCTTGATGACCTCGCCCTTGACGAAGATCTGGCCCTTGCCGTTGCCGGAGGCTACGCCGAGGTCGGCTTCGCGGGCCTCGCCGGGGCCGTTGACCACGCAGCCCATGACGGCCACGCGGAGGGGGACCTCCATGCCGGTGAGGCCGGCGGTGACTTCCTCGGCCAGCTTGTAGACGTCGACCTGGGCGCGGCCGCAGGAGGGGCAGGAGACGATCTCCAGGCCGCGCTGGCGGAGGTTGAGGGATTCGAGGATCTGGGTGCCGACCTTGATCTCCTCGACGGGGGGCGCCGAGAGGGAGACCCGGATGGTGTCGCCGATGCCCTCGGAGAGGAGCGCGCCGAAGGCGACGGCCGACTTGATCGTGCCCTGGAAGGCGGGGCCCGCCTCCGTGACGCCGAGGTGGAGGGGGTAGTCGCACTGGGCGGCGAGCTGGCGGTAGGCGTTGACCATGACGACCGGGTCGTTGTGCTTGACCGAGATCTTGATGTCCCGGAAGTCGTGCTCCTCGAAGAGGGAGGCCTCCCAGAGGGCGGACTCGACCAGCGCCTCGGGGGTGGCCTTGCCGTACTTCTGCAGGAGGCGGCGGTCCAGGGAGCCCGCGTTGACGCCGATGCGGATCGGGGTGCCGTGGTCCTTGGCCGCCTTGGCGATCTCCTTGACCTTGTCGTCGAACTGCTTGATGTTGCCGGGGTTGACGCGGACGGCCGCGCAGCCCGCCTCGATGGCGGCGAAGACGTACTTCGGCTGGAAGTGGATGTCGGCGATGACCGGGATCTGGGACTTGCGGGCGATCGTCGCCAGGGCGTCGGCGTCGTCCTGGGTCGGGCAGGCGACGCGGACGATCTGGCAGCCGGAGGCCGTCAGTTCGGCGATCTGCTGGAGCGTGGCGCCGATGTCCGACGTACGGGTCGTGGTCATCGACTGGACCGAGACCGGAGCGTCCCCGCCGACCGCGACGGAGCCGACCTGGATCTGCCGGCTCTGCCGGCGCTCGGCGAGCTTGGTCGGAACGGACGGCATACCGAGAGAAATCGCAGTCATCTGCTGTACAACCCCAAGTTGTGGATCAGGATCGGGTCCCGGATCAAGGGAACAGGCGGGCTCCAGGGTCCGAGATTACGGCACCGCCCATCGCCCCAGCACATCACTGGCCGTAAACCCACCCGTAAGGGAAAGAGGAAGAGCGGGATACGAGGTACGACGACGGCCGGGCATCTCATCAGAGTGCCCGGCCGTCGTGAACGGTGGGTGTCCTACCGGTGGGTGTCTATGAGATGCGCACCGGGTTCACCAGGTCCGCGATCAGCACCAGGAGCGTGAAGCAGACGAAGATCCCGGCCACCACGTACGCGACGGGCATCAGCTTGGCCACGTCGAACGGGCCGGGGTCGGGGCGGCGCAGCACCTTGGCGGTGTTGCGGCGCAGCGACTCCCACAGGGCGCCCGCGATATGGCCGCCGTCGAGCGGGAGCAGCGGGAGCATGTTGAACAGGAACAGGGAGAGGTTGAAGCCGGCGAGCAGGATGAGGAAGCTGGCGAGCTGCTGGGTGGCGGGGATGTCGAGGGTGAAGATCTCACCGCCGACGCGGGCCGCGCCGACCACGCCCATCGGTGAGTCGGCCTCGCGTTCGCCGTCGCCGAAGGTGGCGTCCCACAGGGCGGGGATCTTGCCGGGGAGGGCGAGCAGGGACTCGACGCCGTTCTCCATCATGTCGCCCATGCGGTCCACGGACTCGCCGAAGGAGAGCGGGACGATGTCGGTGGCGGGTGTGAAGCCGAACCAGCCGGCGTAGACGTACTTGCCCTCGACATAGCCGCCCTCGCCGTCGGTCTTGCTGACCTGGTTCTTCACGAGGGTGGCGGTGAGGTCGAGGGTCCTGCCGTCGCGCTCGACCGTGACGGTGACCTCCTTGCCGGGGTTGGCGCGGATGTCGGCCTGGATGTCGGACCAGTCGTCGATGGTCTCGCCGTTGAACGCGACGATCTTGTCGCCGGGCTTGAGGCCGGCTGCCTTGGCGGGGGCGGCCTCGTCACCGGACTGGCACTTGGAGCGGTTCTCGCTGGCCTCGATGACGCAGTCGGAGACCTTGCTGACCGTGGTGGTCTGTGTCTGGGCGCCGAAGGTCATCATCACGCCGACGAAGATCACGACGGCGAGGATCAGGTTCATGAACGGGCCCGCGAACATCACGATCACGCGCTTCCAGGGCTTGCGCGTGTAGAACATCCGGGTCTCGTCGCCGGGTTGGATCTCCTCGAAGGAGGCCGCGCGGGCGTCCTCGATCATCCCGCGGAACGGGGAGGTGGAGCGGGCCTCGATCCGGCCGTCCGGGCCGGGCGGGATCATGCCGATCATACGGATGAAGCCGCCGAGCGGGATGGCCTTGACGCCGTACTCGGTCTCGCCCTTCCGCTTCGACCAGAGCGTCGGGCCGAAGCCCACCATGAACTGGGGCACGCGGACGCCGAAGAGCTTGGCGGTCGAGAAGTGGCCCAGCTCGTGCCAGGCGATCGAGAACGCCAGGCCCAACACGAAGACCACTATGCCGAGGATGAACATCAGGGTGGTCATGCACGGGCCTCCGCGGTCGTCCGCTCGGTGGGTTTGCCGGATGAGGTGGTCACCGGTGAGGTGGTCGACTCGCCGGGTGTGGTGGTCAGCTCGCGGGCGCGGGCGCGCGCCCAGGTCTCCGCTTCGAGGACGTCCGCCACGGTGAGGGAAGTTCCCGTTCCGGGTGTGCCGTGCTCCTCGACGACCCGGGTCACGGTGTCGATGATCGCGTCGAACCGCAGGCCGCCGTGCAGGAACGCGTCCACGCACTCCTCGTTGGCCGCGTTGAACACCGCCGGGGCGGTGCCGCCGAGCTGCCCCACATGGCGGGCGAGCCCGACCGAGGGGAACGCCTCCTCGTCGAGGGGGAAGAACTCCCAGGTCGACGCCTTGCTCCAGTCGAAGGTGGGCGCGGCGTCGGGGACGCGCTGCGGCCAGCCCAGTCCGATGGCGATGGGCCCGCGCATGTCCGGGGGCGTCGCCTGCGCCATCGTCGATCCGTCCGTGAACTCAACCATCGAGTGGACATACGACTGGGGGTGCACGACGACCTCAATGCGGTCGAAGGGAATGTCGTAGAGGAGGTGTGCCTCGATGACTTCCAGGCCCTTGTTGACGAGGGTCGCGGAGTTGATCGTGATCACCGGGCCCATCGCCCAGGTGGGGTGCGCGAGCGCGTCGGCCGGGGTCACATCGGCCAGCTCCGCCTTCGTACGGCCCCGGAACGGGCCCCCGGAGGCGGTCACCACCAGCTTGCGCACCTCGGCCCGGGTGCCGGAGGCGAGGGCCTGGAAGAGGGCGGCGTGCTCGGAGTCGACCGGGATGATCTGGCCCGGCTTCGCCACGGCCTTCACCAGGGGGCCGCCGACGATGAGCGACTCCTTGTTGGCGAGCGCGAGGGTGCGGCCCGCCTCCAGGGCGGCGAGGGTGGGGGCGAGACCGATGGAGCCGGTGATGCCGTTGAGCACGGTGTGACAGTCGGAGGCGGCGAGGTGGGTGGCCGCGTCCGGCCCCGCGAGGATCTCGGGGAGGGTCTCCCCCGGTCCGTATGCCGTGGTCAGGGCCTCGCGCAGGGCCGGTACGGCGTCCTCCTTGGCGACGGCGACGGTCCTGACCCGCAGGCGGTGCGCCTGCTCGGCCAGCAGTTCCACCCTCCCTCCGGCGGCGGAGAGCCCGGTGACCCGGAAGCGGTCCGGGTTGCGCAGGACGAGATCGATGGCCTGGGTGCCGATCGAGCCGGTCGATCCGAGGATCACCACGTCGCGTACGCCGTCGACGGGGTCGAAGACGAGATGCGGATCGGCGAGAGGGGCTGGACTGTCGCTCATCCCCCCATTGTTGCCGCATCCGGCGTACGGCCGGACCGCGCGTCCCCCTGTTGACCCAGTTCGTGCCGTGTGTGGCCGTGCGGGGTTGACGAGCGGAATTCTCCGCTTGTGAAGCGTGAGTGAAGGGTGGGGTGATATGACTATCCTCCCGTTGATCCGATAGTCGGATCAACGGCGGATCAGGATCAACAGAGGACCCTGGGGGGATCTTTCTCATGCGTCGATCCATACGCGCCGCCCTGCCCGCGCTCGCCGGAGCCGTGGCTCTGACCGGCACACTGCTCAGCGGCTCCGCCGAGGCTGCCGGTCGTGTGTACATCTACGAGGTGTACTACGACAGCCCGGGGTCGGACCGCGGCTCCAACAAGAGCCTCAACGCCGAGTGGGTCATCATCAAGAACACCAGGTCGACGGCGGTCTCGCTGAAGGGCTGGAAGATCAAGGACAAGACCGGCTACACGTACACCTTCGGCAGTGTGAAGGTCGGCGCGGGCAAGTCCAAGAAGGTGCACACCGGCAAGGGGACCAACACCGCGTACGACAAGTACTGGGGACGCTCCTGGTACGTGTGGAACAACACGGGTGACACGGCCACGCTGTACCGGGCCGACAAGACCAAGGCCGACACCTGTTCGTGGTCTTCTCTCGGCAAGGGTTACAAGTACTGCTGATTCCGGGCGCCTAGAGGGTCGTTGTTCGGCTGCGGGTCCGTCGCGGCTGGTCGCGCAGTTCCCCGCGCCCCTGAAAACTCCGGGGCGCGGGGAAGTCGGGAAGTCAGCGGAGCTGGACTCAGCCGATCTTGCGGTGGACGTTCTCCTTCTCGGTCTCGCCCGGAGTCGTGTCGGCGATCCAAGGGCCCTCGCCCGACGGGTCTACCACTCCCTCCTCCAGCCACTCGTAGGCACCCGCCAGGACAGCCTTGACCAGCTTGCGGTCGAGGTCGTCCGTGTTGGTCCACAGGCGGGTGAAGAGTTCCTCCACCCGTAGGCGGGACTGGCGGCAGAAGGTGTCGGCCAGTTGATAGGCCTCGCGGCCGTGGGGCGTGGTGGTGCGGAGGTGTTCGGCCCGGACCACCGCCGCGCTCATCGCGAAGAGTTCGGCGCCGATGTCGACGACGCGGCCAAGGAAGCCCTGCTTCGTCTCCATGCGGCCCTGCCAGCGGGACATCGCGTAGAAGGTGGAGCGGGCCAGCTTGCGGGCGTTGCGTTCGACGTAGCGGAGGTGGGGGGACAGGTCCGGGCCGGATTGCTTGAACTCGCCGTAGGAGGTGGGGAGTTGGCCCGGTCCGGCGACCAGTTTCGGGAGCCACTTGGCGTAGAAGACGCCCGCGCCCGCGCCTGCCCTGGCCTTGTCGGCGAGGGACTTCTCCGGGTCGATGAGGTCGCCTGCCACCGAGAGGTGGGCGTCGACGGCCTCGCGGGCGATCAGGAGGTGCATGATCTCCGTGGAGCCCTCGAAGATGCGGTTGATGCGCAGGTCACGGAGCATCTGCTCGGCGGGGACGGCCCGTTCGCCGCGGGCCCGTAGGGACTCGGCCGTCTCGAAGCCCCGGCCGCCGCGGATCTGGACCAGTTCGTCGGCGATGCGCCAGCCCATCTCCGAGGCGAAGAGCTTGGCGAGGGCGCCCTCGATGCGGATGTCGTTGCGGTCCTCGTCGGCCATCTGGGAGGAGAGGTCCAGTACGGCTTCGAGGGCGAAGGTCGTGGCCGCGATAAAGCTGATCTTCGCGCCGACGGCCTCGTGGTGGGCGATCGGCTTGCCCCACTGCTCACGGGCGACCGACCACTCGCGGGCGATCTTCAGACTCCACTTGCCGGCGGCCACACAGGAGGCGGGGAGCGAGAGCCGGCCCGTGTTCAGCGTCGTCAGGGCGATCTTCAGGCCCTGGCCCTCCGCGCCGATGCGGTTCGCGGCGGGCACGCGTACCTGACGGAAGCGGGTGACGCCGTTCTCGATGCCGCGCAGGCCCATGAAGGCGTTGCGGTTCTCGACGGTGACGCCCGGTGAGTCGGCCTCGACGACGAAGGCCGTGATGCCGCCCTTGTGGCCCTCGGACCTGGGCACCCTCGCCATGACCACGAGGAGGTCGGCGACCACGCCGTTGGTGGTCCACAGCTTCACGCCGTCGAGGACGTAGTGGTCGCCCTCGGGTACCGCGCTCGTGGCCAGGCGGGCCGGGTCGGAGCCCACGTCCGGCTCGGTGAGGAGGAAGGCGCTGATGTCGGTGCGGGCGCAGCGCGGCAGGAACTTCTGCTTCTGCTCGTCGGTGCCGAACAACTTCAGCGGCTGCGGTACGCCGATCGACTGATGGGCGGAGAGCAGCACGCCGATCGCGGGGCTCGCCGATCCGACCAGGGCGAGGGCCTTGTTGTAGTACACCTGGGTGAGGCCGAGGCCCCCGTACTTGGGGTCGATCTTCATGCCGAGGGCGCCGAGTTCCTTGAGGCCGGCGATGACCTCGTCGGGGATACGGGCCTCACGCTCGATGAGGGCGGCGTCGACCTTGCTCTCGCAGAAGTCGCGGAGCTTGGTCAGGAACTGCTCGCCGCGCCGTACGGCCTCGTCGGTGGGGACCGGGTGGGGGTGGATGAGGTCGAGGCGGAACCGGCCCAGGAACAGTTCCTTGGCGAAGCTGGGCTTGCGCCAGTCCTGCTCCCGGGCGGCCTCCGCCACCTGACGGGCCTCACGCTCGGTGACGACGGTTTTCTTGAGGGGTGGTGCGGACATGAGGCTCACCTCGCCGCGAATCGGGATCATGGACCGCATCGGTGACATCGGTTACCGATGGGTGCTACTCGATCGTTGGTACCCGATCCGGGATGAGCCCGCCACCCCTCGCGTACGCCTTGCGCCGCTCCGCGCCCGCTCCCGGCCGCCCGGACGGCCGGCCGCCTGGCCGCCCGAACCCCCGGCGGCGCGCCGGTCAGCCGATGTCCACCGAGTACGCATTGGTGTCCAGCCGTCCGGTGCCCTTGAAGACCTCGGTGCCGGCCTCGATGCCGGAGACGTACTTGTCGTTGCTCAGCAGCTTGCGGCGGACCAGGGCCTGGGTGAAGTCGTCAAGGTCGAGGGTGGCCTTGGTGGTGTTGGTGCGGCGGACGAAGGAGAACACCTTCCAGCCGATGTCACCGGTGTAGATGTCCCACATGGCGCCGCCCAGGCTGACGCTGCCGTACTTGGTGCCGAGCGGGCCCGCGCCGCCCTGGCGGTTGAGCCAGATCATGACCTCGTCGGTGGGCTGGTCCTGCCAGTCCGCGGTGTTCTTGGTGTGCAGCCACAGGTCGTAGGCGACGTTCATGACGCCCGGGTTCGAGCTGACCGTGAACTCCCAGCTGGTCTTCACCGGCTTGCGGTCGCCCACCCGGATGGGCAGCCGGGTGGACGCCTTGTCGACCTTCCAGCCCCAGTGCCAGCCGAGCACGCTGCTCGCGTACGACTTCACGTCGTGGTCCTTGCCCGTGGCGCTGTTGGCCAGGCTGTAGCTCGTACCCCACGAGATGGTCGAACCGGACCGGGAGTTGTCCCAGACGCACTGCGTCCCGGTGGCCTTCTCCCGGTTCCAGACGTTGTTGTTCACGTAGTACTTACCGAGCGTGATCGTGTCGAAGTCCACGCACTTCTTGGCCTCCTCACCGGCCGTCGCCACGGTCACGGTGGCACCGACGGCGAGGGCGGTGACGGCGGCGGCGCCGATCTTCGCCTTACGGGTCAGGCGGGGACGACGGTGCGACATCGGTGGTTCCTTCCGGCTGCGATACGTACGCGACCAGGTCGCCACCGGAGAGACAGAAGGTTGCCGCCGGGTTTTTACTGGGGGGAGGACGTCCTGGGAGCTGAAAGGGCCGCAGGCCTCTTTCAGGGGCGCGGGGCTATGTTGATTTGCGGCTCCGCCGCGGGGCGCGACAAGCCCCCACCCACCCGCACACGCCAAAAAACCGCACCCCCCACCCCATTAGGCGCCCCGGCCAAACCGACGGAGTCGAAGCGCTTCGACAACCTATGGACACCCACCCCCCACCAAGCTACTGTCGAGCCACCCTCACTCGCTCTGGTCGGAAACACGCGCGCTGTCGAAGCGCTTAAACACGCTTGGAGAGCTGGATGGTCACCCTCGCCGAGGTCGCCCAGCACGCCGGAGTCTCGGCGAGCACGGTGAGCTATGTCCTCAGCGGCAAGCGGTCCATCTCCGCGGGCACCCGGCAGCGGGTCGAGCGGAGCATCCGCGAGCTCGGCTACCACCCGAACGCGGGCGCCCGCGCCCTGGCGAGCAGCAAGTCGAACATCATCGCGCTGATGGTCCCGCTGCGGACCGACATGTACGTCCCGGTGATGATGGAGATCGCCATCGCGGTCGCCACCACCGCCCGGACACACGGCTACGACGTGCTGCTGCTCACCGGCGAGGAGGGCCCGGACGCGGTGCGCCGCGTCACCGGCAGCGGGCTCGCCGACGCGATGATCCTGATGGACGTCGAACTCACCGATGAGCGGCTGCCGTTGCTGCGCGGCACCGACCAGCCGTCCGTACTGATCGGGTTGCCGGCCGAGACCAGCGGGCTGACCTGCGTCGACCTGGACTTCGCGGCGACCGGTGCGCTGTGCGTGGAGCATCTGGCGAAGCTCGGCCACCGTGACATCGCCGTCATCGGCGAGGCGCCCGCGGTGTACGAGCGGCACACCGGTTTCGCCGAGCGCACTCTCGACGGACTGCGGTCGCGGGCCCGGGAGTTGGGCCTGCGCGTGCTGCACCGGCCCTGTGAGGGCGGCTATGACGCGATGACCGTGACACTGGCGCGGATCTTCGACGAGCGGCCGGGGAGCACCGGGTTCGTGGTGCAGAACGAGTCCGCCGTCGAGCCGCTGCTCGCCCTGCTGCGCCAGCAGAGCCGGGCGGTGCCCGAGGACGTCTCGGTCATCGCCGTCTGCCCCGACCAGGTCGCCGTGCAGGCGTCGGTGCGGCTGACGTCCGTCGCCATCCCCGCCCAGGAGATGGGCCGCCGCGCGGTGGAGCAGCTGGTCGCCAAGCTGGAGGGGCGGCCCACCGAGGAAGTCGTGTTGCTCGCCCCCGAGTTGACGGTCCGCGCGAGTACGGGGCCGATGTCCACGGCCGACTGAGGCCGCCGCCCGACCACGTGCCGACGGAGCCGGCAGAACAACCCCGCTCCACCTCCTCCCCCGCCCGGTCGCCGGGTAGGTCGCCACTCCTCGTCACTCCTTCCTCACTCCTTCCTCCCAGGAGCCGTCTCGTGAATCAGCATGCCGAGAACCAGACCCCGACGGGTGCGGTCAGCCTCGCCCAGTCCTCGCCCACCGTCGGTACGTTCCGTGAGCGGGACGGTGCCCTGGAGTGGAGCGGACGCCAGGAGACCCTGCGGATCGAACCCTGGGGCCCGGACGCCGTACGCGTGCGCGCCCGGCTCGGTGGGCCGGTGCTCGATGGGCTGCCGGGTGCGCTGCTCGACGAACCGGAGAGCACCGAGAGCAGCGTCAAGATCGAGGACGGGGTGGGGCGGCTCACCGTCGGCGCGCTCACCGTCGAGGTCGGCGCCGAGGGGCTGATCCGCTATACCCGCACCGCCGACGGCGGCGAACTGCTCTCCGAGGACCGCGCCCACTTCTGGTGGCCGGGTTCACGGCTCTACACCGCCGTCGGCAACGGCCACCACCGGCTGGAGCAGCGTTTCGCCGCGTACGACGACGAGAAGCTGTACGGGCTCGGGCAGCACCAGCACGGGCGGTTCGACCAGAAGGGCCTGGTCCTCGACCTGGTCCAGCGCAACGCCGAGGTCGGTATCCCGGTGCTCACCTCCAGCCGGGGCTACACCCTGCTGTGGAACAACCCGGCGATCGGCCGGGTGGAGCTGGCCGGCAACGGTACGCGCTGGGTGGCCGACTCGGCCCGGCAGATCGACTACTGGATCACCGCGGGCGACCCGGCCGACGCCCAGCGCCGCTACAGCGCGGTGACGGGGCGTACGCCGATGCTGCCGGAGTGGGCGGCGGGGTTCTGGCAGTGCAAGCTGCGCTATCGCACCCAGGACGAACTGCTCGCCGTGGCACGGGAGTACAAGCGGCGAGGGCTGCCGATCGACGTCATCGTCTGCGACTTCTTCCACTGGACGCATCTGGGCGAGTGGAAGTTCGACCTCAGCGAGTGGCCCGACCCGGCCGCCATGGTCCGGGAGTTGGACGAGCTGGGCATCAAGCTGGTCGTGTCCGTGTGGCCCTCGGTGTCGCCGCTCTCCGAGAACCACCCGGTCATGGACCAGCGCGGCTACTTCATCGGCACCCAGTACGGCCCGATGGCCCACGCCGACTGGCCCGACAAGGGGGTCGCCTCCACCGTCCAGGTCGCCTTCTACGACGCCACGAACCCCGAGGCGCGGGACTTCGTGTGGTCGAGGGTGCGGGACAACTACCTGGAGCCGTACGGCATCAAGGCGTTCTGGCTGGACGCCTGCGAGCCGGAGCTGAAGCCGGGGTTCCAGGAGAACCTGCGGTACTGGGCCGGGCCCGGTCTGGAGGTCGGGAACATCTATCCCGCCGAGAACGCCCGTACGTTCTACGAGGGGCTGCGCGCCTCCGGTGAGGACGAGATCGTCACGCTCAACCGTTCGGCGTGGGCGGGGAGTCAGCGGTACGGGGCCGCGCTGTGGTCCGGGGACATCGGTACCGACTTCCCGACCCTGCGGCGGCAGATCGCGGCCGGGCTCAACACGGCCCTGTCCGGCATCCCCTGGTGGAACACCGACATCGGCGGCTTCCACGGAGGTGACCCGAGCGATCCCGCGTACCAGGAGGTCATGGTGCGGTGGTTCCAGTTCGGGGCGTTCTCGCCGTTGATGCGGTTGCACGGGTTCCGTGATCCCGGGATGCCGCTCGGGCCCGAGATGACCGGGGGGCCGAACGAGGTGTGGTCGTACGGGGAGGAGGCGGGGGCCGTTCTGGAGCGGTATCTGCGGCTGCGGGAGCGGTTGAAGCCGTACGTCCTGGAGGTGATGCGGGAGGCCCATGAGGAGGGGTTGCCGGTGATGCGGCCGCTGTTCCTGGAGTTCCCCTCGGACGAGCGGGCGTGGGGTGTTGATGACGCGTATCTGTTCGGGCGGGATGTGTTGGTGGCGCCGGTGTTGGAGGCGGGGGTGACGTCGTGGACGACGTATCTGCCGGTGGGGGCGAGCTGGACGGACGCGTGGACGGGGGTGACGTACGAGGGGGGTACGACGGTGACTGTGGACGCACCGCTGGACCGCATCCCGGTGTTCCTGCGGGACGGGGTGTCGTTGCCGATCGCTGAGTAGGCGCCCGGGGGCTGTGGCTGGGCGGGGGTGGGTTGCGCAACTCGGCGCTTACGAGGAGCCGCTCTCTTTGGGATGGGTGCCGCCCCAGCGGCACGATTGCCCGCAGGTGGAGCGGGCGGGGTGGGCAGGCGCCCGGCGGCACGGCTGCCCGCAGGTGGGGCGGGCGGGGTGGGCAGCCGCTCGGCGGCACGATTGCCCGCAGTTACGCCAGCAGGGCCGCGCCCCGTAAGGGGCGCGGGGAACTGCGCGATCAGCCACGTACTGGCTGCGGCCGCCGTACTCCGCGTACCCCCGTGCTATTGGGCGATCTGGACGATCAATGCCTCGTGAAGCCATTGTTGGGCGGCGCCCAAAGTCGGGGTCCGGGGGTCGGCCAGGCCCCCGGCGAGGTGCCAGTACCGGTTCATCACCGGGTGTGTCGAGGTGTCGAGGCGGAGCCTCAAGCCGCGGCGAAACCCCGGCGTGTCCCGGACCCCGTGGGCGTGGGCGTACGCCGAGACGAAGCAGTCCAGGGCCTCGCCGGCATGGGGCGCCCTGCCATCCGCCAGGGACGGCGCGGCCAGCGCGTACGCCTCGCCCAGGCCATCGTACAGGACGGTCGCCCGGTAGTCGGGGTCGCGTTCCGGCGGCGGTGGGCGCCAGTCGTGGCCCGGCGGGCACGGCATGGTGACGAGGGCGTGCAGCCGGGCGAAGGCCAGGACCTGGGCCGGGGTGGGGTCGGGCGGCGGCTGCGGTACGGCGGCGTCGACGATCCACGTCACCTGGCGGGCCGGAACCCTCAGCGGCAGTACACGGCGCCAGAAACGGGCGAGGGCGCTGGTGTCCGGCGGCACCGCCCCGGCGAGGACCGCGCCGATCAGCCGTAGCCGTTCGGCGCGTTGCTCGGCGGTGCAGTCGCGGAGCAGTTGGAGTGCGGCCCGGCGCCAGCGCAGGGCGGCGACTTCGGCGTCCAGTTTCGTCAACTGGCCCGCTACCGCGTCCTCCAGGGAGACGTCGAGTGGGGCCTCCTCGCCCAGGACGCCTTCTATGGCGCCGACCGGCAGGTCCAGGGTGCGCAGCGAGCGGATCAGGCGGAGCCGGTCGGCGGCCTCGGGGCCGTAGCGGCGGTGGCCCCCGGCACTGCGCGCGGCCTCCGGCAGCAGGCCCCGGTCGGAGTAGAAGCGGACGGTCTTCACGGTGACACCCGCGTGCTCGGCCAGTTCCCCGATGCTCCACAACCCGTCTGCGGACACGACTTGAACCTCCCTCAGGGGGAGTTCCTACGGTACCCGCGACCGCCGGCGGCCGTTCGGGCCGCCGGCCGTGGACGGGAAACGGGTCGAGGAGGGGTTCATGACTGCGTTCGTGCTGGTGGCGGAGTGTTTCACCGATGCGCGGATCTGGAGCGAGGTGGCCGCCGGACTGAGGGAGGCGGGGGCCGAGGTACATACGGTGGAGCTGACGGGGTTGAGGGCGGGGGAAGGGCATCCGCCTGTGGCGGGTGCCGGTACGGATCTGGAGACGCACATCGGGGATGTGCTGGGGGCGTTGGACGGTGTGGTCTCGTCGGAGGTGGTGATCGTCGGGCATGGCTACGGCATCCATCCGGTGCTCGGCGCCGTCGACCGCCGCCCGCGGCACATCGGTCGGATCGTGTATCTGGACGCGGGTATGCCGCAGGACGGGGACGCGGCGCTCAAGTCGGTGCCGGATCAGGAGACGCATCGGCTGGTGGGCGAGCGGGGCGGGGACGGCGACTGGTCGCTGGCCGCGCCCGACTCCCCCGGCGCGTGGCGGCGTTGGGGCAGCACGGACGGGCTGACCGGCGAGGACCTGGACCGGCTCTCCTCACTGGCCGCACCACAGCCCGTACGCACGCTCACCCAGCCGCTACGGCTCTCCGGTGCCGTCGCCGGCCTGCCGACCACCGGGGTCCTGTGCACCGGGAACGGGCTGAACCTCGCCCTGGTCGAGGACATGGTCGCCACCGGGCTGCCCCAGTTCCAGGTGCTGGCCCGCCCCGAGGTGACCTTCTTCGAACTCGCCACCGGGCACTGGCCGATGCTGTCCCGCCCTCAGGAGCTGACGGCGGTGCTGCTGGCCGCCGCGCAGGGCGAGGGACGGCGGATCACCGCGGCCGCCGAGGTGCCGACGTATCGACGGCCGTTCGTGCTGGACGTGTCGGAGGTTCCGGAGGTGCCGCGCGAGCGGGTGGGGCGGGTGGACCTCTACGTCCCGGAGGGCTCGGCGGGGCGGCCCCGGCCCGCCGTGTTGTTCGTGCACGGAGGGCCGCTGCCCGTGGAGTACCGCCCCACTCCCCGGGACTGGCCGGTGCTCGTCGGATACGCGCGATTCGCCGTGGGTCTCGGGGTGGTCGGGGCCGTGGTGGACCATCGGCTGCACGGGCTCGACGGCTATGGGCTCGCCTCGGAGGATGTGGGCGAGGCGGTCGCGCTGCTGCGCGCCGACCCCCGGGTCGACCCGGAGCGCATCGCCGTCTGGTATTTCTCCGGCGGTGGGCTGCTGATGGCCGACCCCCTCGCCGATCCCCCGCCGTGGCTGCGGTGCGTCGCCGCGACGTACCCCGTGCTGGCACCGCTGCCCGCCTGGGGTGCCGTCGATCCCCGGTTCCGGCCGGCCGAGGCGGTGGCGGGTGCGGGGCGGCTGCCGGTGGTGTTGACGCGGGTGGGACTGGAGAACGCCGAGATCGCGGCCACCGTCGAGGAGTTCCTGACCGCCGCGAAGGAGTGCGGGGCCGAGGTGGAGGTGATCGACGTACCGGACGGGCGGCACGGCTTCGACGGGATCGATCACGGCGAGCAGTCGCGGGAGGCGGTGCGACGGGCGATGGAGGCGGTCGTGGCCCGGCTGTCCGGCTGAGCGGTCGTGGCCCGGCTGTCCGACCAGGCGGTGGTGGCCCGGCTGTCCGACCAAGCGGTCCCTGTCCGACCGGGACCAGGGCCTCCTGCGGGGTCGCCGTGCCCCCGGGCCCTATCGCGTACCCCTGTCGGGTCTACGCTATGGCCGCCACGGCCAAGCGTGATCTTCAGGAGTGCACCATGAGCAGCCGTACGGGAGACCCCCGCAGACAGCCTCGCGGGGGACGGCGGGGCCGACCGGCGCGTATGCCGGTGCATCGGACGCGGACGACCATACGCGGTGCGGGAGTCGCGCAGGCTCCCGTGGTCGTCGTCGAACCGGCGCAGCCGCCCGTCGTGGTGGGCCGGGGACCGGGCGCCGTCCCGCCCGGTTTTCTGCCCGGGCCCGCCCGGCACATCGCGGTGTGGAGCGCGCTCACGCTGCTCGTCACCGGGGTGGTGTCGGTGGCGGTGTGGCTGTGCATCACCTTCCAGACCGCCGTCACCCCGGTGTTGCTGGCCTTGCTGGGGACAGCCTTGCTCGGGCCGTTCCATCGGCGGCTGGTGGCGATGAAATTCAACAAGTCCCTTGCCGCCGGGCTGACTTGTGCCGCCGTGGTCGTCGTGATGGGCGGGGCCGGGTACATCGTCGTGGCGGCGCTCATCGACACCGGTGACCAGATCATCGACTCCCTGCGGGACGCGGCGAAGTCGCTGAGCGACGAGTTCGGGCTCGCGGGCACCTCGGTCGACGACCTCGCCAAGAACGCCAAGGATCTGCTGTCCAAGTTCGGCGGTACGGCGGCCTCCAGTGTGCTCAGCGGGGTCAGCGCCGTCACCTCGTTCGTGGCGACGGCGATCCTCGCGCTGCTGCTGATGTTCTTCTTCCTGCGCGACTCCGACAAGGCGGTCGCGTCCCTCCACTCGCTGGCGCCGCGCGGCAGCGGTGACGCCCTGGAGGTGATGGCCCGGCGTGCCTTCCAGGCGATCGAGGGGTTCATGCGGGGCACCACGATCATCGCGTTCATCGACGGTGTCTTCATCGCCGTCGGTCTGCTGATCCTCCAGGTGCCGGGGGCGATCGGCCTGGGCGCGCTGGTGTTCGTCGGCGCGTACATCCCGTATCTCGGCGCGTTCCTGTCGGGCGCGGTCGCCATTCTGGTGGCCTTCGCGGACCGGGGGCTGGTGACCGCGCTGTGGGCGGTCGGCGTCGTGTTCCTGGTGCAGATCATCGAGGGGAACGTGCTGCAGCCGATGATCCACAGCCGGACCGTGCAGATGCATCCGGCCGCGATCCTGCTGGCGCTCACCGCGGGCGCCTCCATCGCCGGCATCCTCGGCATGCTGCTGTCGGTGCCGCTGACGGCGGCGGCGTTCGGTGTGCTGTCGGAACTGCGGTCCCGGTACGGGGACGGGGGGCCCGCCGGTCGAGCGGCACCCCTCACGGAGGGCGAGCCGGCCCGGACGGCAGGATGATCATCGGCGCCCGCACCACCCATGAGGGCGCCGCTCACCGCCGCAGCAGGGCCGATCACCCCGTCACCGGGGGCGATCGCCGCCGTACCGGGAAGGAAGCCGCCCCATGTCCGCCAAGCCGTTCTCCCTCACCCTGGCCAATCTGTTACTGCGTCCCACGGCCGGGTCCCGGCGCGACCCGGATCGGGTCTTCGACCGGATTCTCGCCAAGGCCGGGCAGGCGGACGGGGACGAGGAGTTCGTCGACGGGTTCCGGTTCCTGCTGCGGCAGTGGGCGGCCGACGACGATCTGACGCCGGTCGGCTGGCAGTCCGCGCAGGGGCATGTCCTCAGACATCTCACCAACCGGGCCCGTATACGGCGGCTGATCGCCGAGAACCCGGCCATCGAGCAGGAGCCCATCGAGAAGCCGGTGTTCGTGGTGGGGCTGCCGCGGACCGCCACCACCCTCACCCACGGGGTGCTCTCCCTCTCGGACGAGCACCGCTGCCCGATCCTGTGGGAGCTGCTCGCCCCCGACATCGACACCTCGCCCGAGCGGGAGCGGAAGGCCATCACGGCCGCGCGGTGGTGGGTGAACGGCATCAACTGGTTCGCCCCGCAGTTCCGGCACATCCACCCCATGACCGCCGAGAGCCCCGAGGAGTGCACGTTCGTCCTGCCGCACGCGCTGGTGCCGATGTCGCAGGCGCGGCTGCCGGAGTATCAGGCCTGGCACTTCGAGCGGGACTTCGTCCCCGACTACCGGTATCTCAAGCAGGTCTTCCAGGTGCTGCAGTACGGTCGGCCGCGTCGGCGGTGGATGCTGAAGTCGCCCATGCACACCGGGAATCTGGACGCCCTGCGGGCCGTCTTTCCCGACGCCACGATCGTGTGGACCCATCGTGATCCGGTCACCGCGTTGGCTTCGTTCTGCAGTCTGGTCGAGCAGGGGCGGATCGGGGCGCTCAATACGGTGGATCTGGAGGGGATCGGGGGGCAGTGGCTGGAGATTCTGAGTCTCTCGGTGGAGCGGGCGCTCGCTGCGCGGGGGGCCATTCCTCGTGAGGCCCTGGTGGATGTGCCTTATGCGTGGCTCGGGACCGACGCGGTTGCTGGTGCGCCGAAGTTGTACGACGCGATCGGGGCTCGGTGGACCGAACGTGACGCGGCGCGGCTGTCCGGGGTCAGCGATCGGCCCAAGGGGAGTCGGCCGCACCGGTACGACCTGGCCCGCTACGGGCTGACGCGGGCCGAGGTCGAGGCGCGGTTCGTGGGGTACAACGCGTTGCGGGCCGAGGTCGATGGGAGCTGAGGTCGGCCGGGGCTGAGCGGGGGTTGGGGGCGCTTGCCGGCGCTTACAGGGTGCCGCCTGCGCCCACCCGTGCCGCCCCTAGCGGCACGCCTGCCCGCAGCTACGACGGCTGCTGGATGGGCGCCGCCCCAGCGGCACGATTGCCCGCAGCTATGACGGCTGCGACTGCCCGCAGCTACGACGACTGCTGGGTGGGCAGGCGCCCGGCGGCACGCCTGCCCGCAGCTGTAGCTGCTATCCGAGGACCCTGGCCGCCTCTATTCGGTCGATGTTCGGGGCCCAGGCCGTGGCGTTGGACAGCTTCAGGTTGTTGGGGCCCTTCTTCAGGTCGACCGGGACGGCGAGCGTCCAGTAGTCGTCCCAGCTCCAGGTGTTCTTGAAGGTGATCTTCTTCGGGGCGGCGTCGCCGATCGTGAGGTCGGCCGTGCGGGACATGATGTCCGTGTTGTAGGCGTGGCCGTTGTCGCGGCGGTCGTTGTGGGCGTAGTGGAGGACCAGGATGTGGCGGCCGGTGGTGGGGGCGGTCACGGTGAACTCGGCTGTGCTGCCGGGGCTGTTGCCGAGCGAGCCGATGTAGGTGCCGGAGGAGGCGTAGGGGGAGTCGACCAGTTTGGCGCCGCCGGTGAGGGTGGCGGCGGTCGCCTCGTAGGAGAGGACCCCGGCCGTCGAGCCGTCGCCGGTGACGTCGAGGGAGCGTACGGCGGAGTGGCGGGCGGTGGCTTCGACGCGGTTGTTGCCGGCCACCAGGTACAGCTTCAGCGGGCGGCCGGGGACCGCCGCGATCGTCTGGCCGTGGAGGGCGAGGGTCACCGGGGCGGAGGCGCGGGGGACCACACGGTAATAGCCGTCGCGTGGGGCGTACACGTCGAAGATCGCCTTGTCTCCGGGGCGGAGGACCAGGGAGCCCGTGCCGACACCGGTCGACGAGGTGTAGTCGTACGACGGTTTGCCGCTGATGTCGGCGAGTGTGGCCTCATAGGAGGCGGACGGCTCGGCGGTGCGGGCGGTGAGGTCGATACGGTCGAGGGTGACCTCGGCGGCGCCCTTGGCGAGGGTCAGCACATGGGTGCCGGCCGCCAGTTCCACGCGGATGTCCTTCTTCGCGCGGTAGGTCCAGTTCTCGGTGGAGGGGTAGGTGACCGTGGTCGGGTCGGCGTCGTCGAGGGAGAGCTGCTGGGTTGCCGGGGTGCCGGACTGGTTGCCGTAGAGGATCGCCAGGTCGTAGGTGCCGTCCTCGGGAACCGAGACCGTGAAGGCGACCTTGCTGGTGTGCTGGTTGAGGGAGCCCACGTCCTTGGTGCCGGAGGCGGCGTAGCCGTTGGCGTTGTCGACGGTGCCCTGGGTGTAGACCTTGCCGTCGGTGATGGCGGCGTCCTCGGCCTCGTAGGAGGCGGTCCAGGGGACGGTGGGGACGGTCGGGGTGCCGTGGCCGGCGGGGGTGAGGACGACGCGGTAGGCGGACATCTTGTGCAGGCCGCGCAGGGGGACAGTCACCGTGCCGTCGTCGGCGATCCTCACCTTCGTCCGGGTGAGGACGCGGGGTGTGGCGTGCTGGCCCTCGTAGCCGGACCAGGCGGCCTCGGCGACGGTCGCGGTGACCGTGCGCCCGAAGAGGGAGCGGGAGACGTTCTCGACCACGACGTCCGTGTCACCGGCGGAGCCGCCCAGCAGGATCTGGGCCTGGCGGCGGGTGCGGTCCAGGGAGGCGAGGCCCTGGAGGGTGTCGATGGTGTTGGCCTGCGGCGGGGTGACCTTGACGGTGTCGCCGGTCAGGCCCGCGTACCAGCGGAAGAACCACCAGCCGCCGTTGGGGATGTTGGAGCGGACGACATGGCCGCTGAGGTTGCCGGCCGCGTCCCAGTACGCCGCGTTGGCGTACACCTTGTTCCTCTCGAACATCGAGACCCACTGCACGAGTTGGCCGGGGACGGAGAGGTCGCGGCGGTTGGCGTACTCGTCGATGTTGATGGGGAGCGGGGCGATGCCCAACGCGCGTTCTATCGAGCGGTAGTTGTCGTAGTGGGCCTGGAAGTCGCGCAGGGAGCCGGAGCCCAGTTCGTGCCAGGTCATGATCTGCGGGAGGACGTTCTCGCGCTGGGCGAAGGCGAGGAAGTCGGTGAGCAGACGGGTGTGGTAGGCGGCCTCGTTCGGGCCGGCGATCCTCGCGTCGGGGTCGATGGCGCGGATGCGCTGGTAGACCGTCTTCCAGTCGCGGAAGAAACGGTCGCGGTTGGCCTCGTACTCGGTCTGGTCGGCGACGCCGAGTTTGTACCAGATCTGGTCGGGCTCGTTGAACGGGATGTAGACGAAGCGCTCGCTGTTGGGGTCGGCGGCGATGTCGCGGGCGATCTTGTCGACCTTGGGGAGGTAGTCGTCGATGCCGAGGTCCTCGTACGGCCACTTGGCGTAGATGTCCTGCATCATCACGTTGATGTCGCCGCCGCCGTTGCGGAAGAACGACTTGGATACGGTGAGCGCGTCGCCGTTGGGGTGCTGGGCGCCGCCCTCCGGCTTCTGCGAGATGCTCGTGACCTTCAGCGGGGCGAGTGCGGCGTCGCTGGGTACGCCGTCGTCGCTGAGCCCGTACAGCGCGCCGTTGGAGCCGTGCATCACCGGGCCCTCGGAGGCGGAGAGGTCGACGGTGAGGCGCTGGGGCCCGGCGGCGGCCGCGGCTGCCGATTCCGCGGTCGCCTGGGTGGCGGAGAGGGTGCTGCCTGCCATTGCGGTGACTCCAAGTAGTGCTGTGACCAGGGTGGTTCTCGTACGGGTTCTCATCAGGGATCTCGTACGGGTGCTCGTACGGGTTTTCGTACCGGTGTGGGGGCTCACGCTGTTGGACCTCCAGTCATTTGACGGCTCCACTGGTGATTCCGGACACGATCTTTCGCTGGCCGGCGAGGAAGACGGCGACCATCGGCAGACTCATCACCACGACGTACGCGAAGACGAGATGCCAGTTGTTGAGGTAGAGCTGGGCGCTCGCGACCTTGTAGAGGTTGAGCGGGAGGGTGGCCTTGTCGCCGCCGCCGAGGACGAAGAAGGCGTAGAAGATGTCGCTCCAGGCGTAGAGCATCACCATGATCGTCGCGGTGGCGATGACCGGACGGAGGAGCGGGAGGACGATCCGGGAGAAGATCCGCAGCGGGGTCGCCCCGTCGATGCGGGCCGCTTCCTCCAACTCCATGGGAATGGCCCTGATGAAGCCCGTCATGAAGAAGATCGACGTGGACAGGTACATCCCGGTGTAGACGGCGATCATTCCGGGGCGGGTGCCCGCGAGGCCCAGTTGCCGTAGCTCCATCACGATGGTGATGACGGCGGGCGGCAGCAGCAGTCCGCTGATGCAGAGCGCGTACGCCGTCGACACCAGCTTCGACTTCCGGCGTGCGAAGACCCAGGCGGCGCCCGCGCCGAGGAGGAGCACGAGGGCGACGGAAGGAACCACGACGAGCAGGGAGTTGAGGAGGCCGCGCAGCATCTCGCCCTGGCTGACGGCGTCCTGGTAGTTGGCGCCGGGCTGCCAGTGCCGGGGCAGGTCCAGGTTCGGTTTGATGGCCTCGGCCTGGGGTTTGGCGGAGGTGACGAGGACCAGCCAGAGGGGGACGCCCACGGCCAGTCCGGCGAGGAGGAGGACGAGGGCGGGGCGGCCGTAGCGCCACAGGCGCGGGCCGGTACCCGACGGCCGTGCACCCGAGGGCTTTGCGCTCGCCCCGACCGGTCGCGCGAGAGTCGTGCTCACAGCAGTTGCTCCCTTCGCCGCAGCCCCACCACCAGCGGGATCGCGACCGCGACCACCACCAGGAAGAGGACGAGGCTCATCGCGGACGCCTGGGCGTACAGGCCCTGACCGAAGACGCGGAACATATAGATGTTGAAGACCTCGGTGGAGGCGGCCGGACCGCCGCCGGTGGTGGCCTGCACGATGTCGAAGGTGTTCATGGAGCCGATGAGCGCCGTGGTGACGTTGAACGTGACGGCCGGGGCGAGCATCGGCCGGCGCACCGACCAGAACATCCGCCAGGGCCCGGCCCCGTCCATCCGCGCGGCCTCCAGCATGTCGCCGGGGATGCCCTTGAGCCCCGCCAGATAGATCAGCATCGACAGGCCCATCCACTTCCAGCCGTGGATGAGGGTGACGATCACGAGGGTCCAGGTCGTGGAGCCCAGCCAGGGGATGTCGGTGCCGAGCACGGAGTTGACGGCGCCGTCCTGGTCGAGGAGGGCCTGGAAGACGTAACCCGTGGCGAGCGCCGAGATCAGGACCGGGAGGAAGAAGACGGCCCGGAAGAACCGGTTGAAGCGGGTGTCGTCCTCCAGCAGCAGGGCCAGCACCAGCCCGAACGCGTTCTGGAAGACGGCCGCGAGCAGGGCGTAGAGCAGGGTCGTGCGAATCGCGCGTAGCAGCGATCCGTCGTCGGCGATGGTCCTGAAGTTGTCGAGGCCGGTGAACGCGATGTCCGGGTGGTACGAGGACCAATTGGTGAACGGGTAGTAGAAGTTGAGCAGGTTGGGCACGAGGAAGAAGCCCGCGAAGACGACGATCGCGGGGAGCGCGAACCACCAAGGGTGGTGCACGGCGGCACGCGACACCCGCCCGACTCGTCTGGGTCCGGTGCCCAGAGGCACCGCGCTTTGCTTGCGTGTACGTATCGCCGTGTCCGCCATCGAAAGCCCCGCCTCTCCCCCGGCTCAGAAACCGGGCGCGCCCTGGGCCTTGGCCACCTGCGCGAACTGGTCCTGGATGGCCTGGGCGACCTGCTCGGGGCTCTTCTTGTCGTAGAGCATGTCGGCGAGGTACAGGTGGGTGTCCGGGGCGACGATCGCCTTGGCCTGGAAGACGCCGATGGCCGTGGGCAGGGCCGCGACCTGGTCCTTCGCGGTCTGCGGGAGTCCGTCCGGGGTGGGCACGGAGGGCTGGACGGACGGGATCTTCATGGTCTTGATGTAGTCGGGGTAGTCCGGGCCGAGCCAGAAGGCGAGGAACTGCCGGGACGCGTTCTGCCGCTTGTCGTCGCCCGTCCTGAACGCGACCACGCCGTTGGTCTGGTCGGGCGAGTACATGCCGGTGGCGGCGGAGTTGGCGATCGGGAACCAGCCGATCTTCTCGTCGATCTCCTCGGTGGAGTACTTGGCCTGCAACTGGCTCTGGAAGGAGGTGACATTGAGGGCCATGCCGACCTCGCCCTTCCACAGCGCGTCGGCCTGCCCGGTGAAGGTGCCGGTCCGGTAGTTCTTCTGGGCCAGCCCGGCGTCGAGCAGCTTCTCCTTGTACTTCTTGATCGCGCCGACGACGACCGGGTCGGTCCACTTCTCCTCGCCCGCGTTCAGATCGGCCCACCACTGCTTGTCCAGATCGGTGAGCTGCACCTGCATCTGCCACTGCAAGGGCCACTTGTCGCCGCCGGCCTCGTAGAAGGCGGCGGCGTCGGTGTCGTCGACGACCTTGTGGCCGAGGGCGAGGAGTTCGTCGTACGACTTCGGGAAGTCCGCCTCGGTGATCCCGGCCGCCTCGAAGACGTCCTTGTTGTAGTAGACGCCGAGCATGGAGGGGCTGGTGACGATCGCCGCGTAGCGCTTGCCGTCGATGATGCCGAGGGACTTCTCGGTGTCGCCGAGCTTGGACTCCCAGGGCTCGCCGTCGAGGGTGAGGAGGTTCTGCGCCGGCTGGATGAAGGGGAGCGTGGAGATCGACGGCTGCCAGAACATCAGATCGGGGCGCTCGCCGGAGGCCAGCTTGGTGGGCACGTTCTGCTCGTACAGATCCGGGACCGCCTGGGTCTCCACCTGGGCGCCGGTCGCCTTCTCGAACGCCTCGATGACCTGCTTGGGCGCGCCGACCGTGTTCTGCGCGGTCCACATGGTCAGCTTCACCCCGTCGAGCCGGGCGGTGGGGTCGACGGCCTCGTTCTTGGTGTCCGACGTCCCCGAGTCGGAGGCGGTCGGGTCACTGCACGCGGTGGCGGCGAGGCCGATGGCGCAGATGAGAGCCAGGGCGGGGAGGGTTCTGCTGGTGGGGCGAGTCCTTCTGCGCATGCGCGTGCCTTTCGTGAACGGGTGGTTCAGGTTCAGGGCAGTGCAGGATCAGGAATCGAACGGGTGGGCAGGAGGGCGTGGTGGTGGGCGAGGGGGTTGCCGGGTGGGGGCGGCTCGGGGCGGCGAAGGGCGTCGGTCTCAGCCGTGGTCCGGGGGCGGTCCCACGCTCTCGCGTACGACCAGCCGCGGTACGGACACCGGGTGCGGGGCGATCTGCGCGGACTCCTCCAACGCCCGGTGCAGCAGGGCGAAGGCGGACCGTCCGAGGCCGGTGAAGTCCAGGCGTACGGTCGTCAGGGACGGGGTGAGGTAGGCGGAGTGCGGGGCGTCGTCGAAGCCGGCCACGCTGACCTCTCCCGGCACTGAACGCCCGCTCTCGTGCAGGGCGCGCAGCACACCGAGCGCCAGATCGTCGTTGCCGCACAGGATCGCGGTGACGGACGGGTCCCTCGCCAGCTTCCGTCCCGCCGCATGGCCGCCCGCCGGGCCCCAACTCCCCTGTACCGGGCGGGGTTCGGGCGCCCCGGCCTCCTTCAGGGCCTGCCGCCAGCCGGTGGTGCGGGCGCCGGTGCGGCGGGTGCTGGAGGGGATGGCGACATAGTGCACGGTCCTGTGGCCGAGGGAGAGCAGATGCCGGGTGGCCCGGTAGGCGGCCTCGCGATCGTCGGTCCAGACCCAGGGGCGGTCGCCGTCGGGCGGGCCGGCCGGGGTCTCGACGACGCCGACGACGGGCAGTTCGGCGGGGACGGCCGCGAGGGCCGCGACTCCGGCCGGGTCGTAGGCGATCACGACGAGCCCGCCGCCCGCGTCCGCCGCCCTGCGCACCTCGGTGGCGACCGCGGCCTCCTCGGCCGACTCCAGCACCCCGATCCCGACCGCGTACGACGCCGCCCGCGCCGCCTCCTCCACGCCCTGGAGGATCGAGGCGTAGCCGTAGTGCGTGGTGTTGGCGGTCAGTACCGTCACCACCCGGTTGCGCCCGCTGGCCAGCGCCAGCGCCGTGGCGTTGCGGCGGAAGCCCAGCTCGTCGATGGCGGCCAGCACCCGCTCCCGGGTGGACTGCTTGACGCTGGGGTGGTCGTTGATCACGCGGGAGACGGTCTGGTACGAGACCCCCGCGGCTGTCGCCACGTCCCGGATGCTCGCCGGACGCCGTGTGTGACCGGTCACAGTCATGCCAGGATTGTGACCGGTCACACTTGGTGCGTCAAGAGACCGTGATGCGGGAGTCACGCGAGAGGCCGCTGACCTCGGCGGCCCTGCCGGGCATCGCGGCGGGCGTCACCGCGCGAAGGGTGGCCTGAACGCGGAGGGTGAGTGTCCCGGCACTGGTGGGGACGGACGGCCCGGGCCGGCGCCGCATGGGGGAACGGCGCCGGCCCGGGCGCGAGGTCAGCTGCTGCTGACGGTCAGGTTGTTGGTGACGAAGTCCAGGCCGCCGGAGGACGAGGTGACCTCGAAGCCGAACTGGACGTCACCGATGGTCTCGCTGCTGGACATCCAGCCCTTGGTGTTGGCTATCCAGTTGAGGATCGGCTTGATGTCCACGCTGCCGGAGCTGGAGTCCGAGGTGCGCAGGAACGAGAACACCTCGTTGGCGCCGTTGTTGCCCTTGTAGACGGTCCAGGTGTGGCCGCCGAGGGTCACATTGCCCTGCGAGGTGCCGAGCGGCCCGACGGCGCCGTTGTAGTTGACCCAGAGCATGATCTCGTAGTCGTAGTCCGTGTCCCAGATGTCGTACGAGGTGTTGTACGCGCCCGAGGACGGGACGGTGACGTTGTAGCTGCTGGTGAGCGAACCGAGCGAGCCGATCGTCTTGTTGACCACCTTCTTGGAGTTGGGGTACGACTTGATGCCGCCGGTGTTGGGGTGGTTGGCCCAGACACCCCAGTTGGTACCGGAGTTGGCCCAGATGCACTGGCTGCCGGCGCCGGAGCCCCAGATGTTGTTGTAGAGGGTGTAGCCGTTCAGGCTGGTGTTGCCCCACTGGTCGCAGGAGTTCCAGACGGCGGCCGAGGCGGGGGCGGCGGCGAGTCCGACGGTGGCGCCGAGCGCGAGCGCGGGGGCCAGCAGCGCCTTGCCGATCCTGCCCAGTGCGCGGGTGCGGGTGCTTGTTGCCATGGGGTTCCTTCCATGGGTGGGGGGAGGTGCGGGGATTACCACGCCCCCAGGGTGAGGACGTGGTCTTCTCCGGCGACGAGATCGAGCGGCCGTGCGCCGGAGGAAGTCCGGAGTTCGATACGGAGGGTGCGGGAAGGCTTCAGGGCCGCCGTGACGCCCTCGGGCGCCCAGGTCAGATCGAGTTCCGCGCCGAAGCGGGTGCGTACGCCCCTGAGGGCTCCCCTGGGGTACGCGTCCGGCAGCGCGGGCAGCAGCACCAGCCTGTCGGGGGCAGACTGCACGAGCGTCTCGATCAGCACGGCGGGCAGGGTGTGCGCGGCGTCCGCGTTGTAGACGTCGAGGTGGGGGTAGTGCGAGGTCATCAGGGAGGCGTGGAAGAAGCCGCCCTCCAGGACCTGGCTCAACGCGTGCGCCACCCGGTCGGCGTCCCTGAGCCGCGCCGCGATCAGGGCGTGGTGGAGATGCCCGTGCGCCGAGTCGTTCTCGGCGCCCCTGAGTTCCAGGGCGCGATGGGCCGCCGCGGCCAGGTCGGGGGTGTCGTAGGGGGTGATCTCGTCCAGCGGCCATACGCCGTAGAGGTGGCTGAGGTGGCGGTGGTCGTAGGTGTCCTTGAGGCCGGGCCAGGCCCATTCGGCGAGGGCGCCGTCCTCGTTCACCCGGTGCGGCGGCAACCGGTCGGCCAGGGCACGCCAGCGGTCGGCGTCGGCGGAGCCGGGGTGGTACTCGGCGGCCGTGAGCAGCGCGTGCCGGGCCGCCGACAGATCCATGGCCGCGTTGACCGTGCCCCAGCTCGCGTTCGCCGGACGGTTCTCCGGCGAGTAGGAGGGCACGACGACGAGGTTGCCCTCGGCATCGGTCCGGCCGAGGAAGTCCTCGTAGAACCGGGCCACTTCGGCGAGCGCGGCGGCGGTGCGCGGATCACGTTCGCCACGTGTCTCGTCATGGTCCACCAACGGCTTCAGCAGCCAGTCGGCGCCCGCCGTCCACAGGTGCAGGGGGTACTCACGGCTGAAGTGGTAGATGAGCCCGGACTCACCGTCGGTGTGCGCGGGCGCCACGACCCCTCGGGCGCCGAAGATCGTACGGGCGTTCTCCCGCCAGTGGTCCAACTGGCCGTGGACGAGAGCGGCATGGGCCTCGGCCACCTCGGGAAGCGCGCCCGCCGCGGCCGACGCGGTCTGGAGATTGAGGTTGGCGTCGGTGGTGAACGCCCCCGACCAGGCCGTGTTCCAGTCACCGGTCCACAGTCCGGTGAGACGGGGCGGCAACATGCCGGAGGCGGAGAGGAGGTGGTAGCGACCGGCGGCGAAGAGACGTTCGAGGAGGGCGGGGCTGGTGGGGTGTTGGAGGAGGTGGGAGCCGGGGAAGGAACGTTCGTTTTGGGGGGGCTCGCCGCTCGGCGCGTCCCGGAACGAACCTTCGTTTTGGGGCGGGTCGCTTGGGTCGTCCGCGAACGAACATTCGTTTTGCAACGCGCGCGAGAACGAAGCATCGTTTTGCGAACTCTCCGCGAACGAACCTTCGTTTTCGCCACCCTCGCCCCCGCCCAGCTCCAACGACACTCGCTCGTATGCCGCCCGATGCGGACCCACGTGCCGGTCGAGCAACCAGCGGTACGGCTCCTCCTCCGGCGCGAGCGCCCGCAGGGCCCGCGCTTCGGCGCGGGTGTCCAGTTCGCCGGTGTGCCGCCGGACCCGCGTGAGCAGCAGCAGCGAGTCGGCGCCCTCGATCCGTAGGCCCGGCAGCGAGGTCCGTGTGCGGCCGCCCGTGACCACCGCCAGCGTGACGCCGGTGTACGCCCTGTCGCTTCCGGGGTAGCGGGCGCGCAGGGTGAGGACGGCGCCCTCGGCGGTGAGAACGGTGCTGTGACCGACCGCCAAGTCTCTTGGGGCACCCGGCAGTTGATGGTCCAGGGCCAGCTCGGTCGTCAGGTTCGGCCCGGTGACGTACTGGACGATGACGTCGTCGGCGCGCGAGACGAAGACCTCGCTCCGCCACCCCTCGCACTCGGCGCTCACCACCCCGGTGGTGAAGTCGACCTCGCGACGGTAGCCCTCGACGGGGACCCGGCCCGGGTCAGGGGGCCCACCGGCGCCGGCGCGGCGGCGCAGTCGTAGCTGGAAGGCGGGGTGGAAGGGCTGGACCCACTGGAGTTCCCGGCCGTCGGTGAAGGACTCGGCGGCCGTGACGTCCCCGGCCAGCAACCGGTCCTGGAGTCGGGCCAGTTCGGCGGCGAGGGCGGGCGGACGGGCGTGTTCGGCGCCATTGGGGCGTACCAGGGTGTGGTGATTGACGATGATCCGCTCGTCGTACGGATCGCCGAACACCATGGCGCCGTGTCGGCCGTTCCCGGTCAGGAAGGCGTCCTCCCAGCGGGCGGCGGGGGCCGGCTCCCAGGTGCCGTGCACCGGGCCGCTCATGAGAGGGCCTCCAGCACGGCCACCCCGTACCGCCCCAGTTCCACGCCGTCGGCGACCTCCGTGCCGGTCAGCAGATCGTGGTGGCGGCCCGGCACCGGGACGGTGACGCCGTCGCGGCCGTGGTTGAGGAGGAACAGGAGTCCGCCCCGGCGTACGGCCTCCACCCCGGCCGGGAGGTCGGCGAGGGTCGGTCGTACGTCCGCCTCGGCGGCGATGTCGGCGAGGAGCGCGCGCAGGGCGTCCGGCTCGGGGAGGGTGGAGACGTAACGGGCGCGGCCCTTGCGCAGGACTGCCGGGAGTCCGTCCAGCTCGCCGCCCTTGTACGGGATGACCGCGTCGACGTCGTCCGTCGCCTCGATCTCCTCGGACCACAGGGTGCCGTGGAAGCCCTCGACGTCGACGGTCTCGCCCGCGTCGAGCGGCCACCACTCGTGCAGCGTGCGGATGCCGAACAGGGCGCGCAGGCGCGCGTCCATACCCCCGGCGCGCACCCGGTCGTCCTCGTCGGCGACACCCGTCTGGAAGCCGGCGACGAGGGTGCCGCCGGCCTCGACATAGGAGACGAGGTTGTCGATGGCGGTGTCCGTCATCAGATAGAGCTGCGGTACGACGACCAGCTTGTACGCCGACAGGTCGTGTTCGGGGTGGGCGAAGTCGGCGAGGGTGTTCGCCTCCCACAGGGCGCGGTGCCAGGCGCGGACGATCTGCGGGTGGTCGACCTCGGAGGAGAGCCGTCCGTCCTGGCGGCTCGCCCACCAGGCGTTCCAGTCCAGGAGTACGGCGACCTCGGCGGCTTCGACCCGACGGTCCGTCACCTTCGCGCTCAGCAGGGCGAGTTCGGCGCCGATCCGTTTGACCTCCTGGAACGTACGGCCGTGCTCGCCCGCGTGGCTGACCATCCCGGAGTGGAACTTCTCCGAGCCCTGCCGGGACTGCCGCCACTGGAAGTAGCAGATGGCGTCGGCGCCCCGGGCGACGGCCTGGAGGGACCAGAGGCGGTTGAGGCCGGGGGGTTTGGGGTGGTTCACCCCGCGCCAGTTGACCGGTCCTGCGGCCTGTTCCATGACCATCCAGGGGCCGCCGCGCGCCTGGGAGCGGGTCATGTCGTGGACGAGGGCGCCACTCTGGGCCCCGAGCGGGTCGCGCGGGTCGGGGTAGATGTCGACCGAGACGACGTCTTCCTCCTCGGCCCACCGCCAGGCGTCCTGGCCCACCCACACCGGCATGAAGTTGGTGGTCACCGGGAGGTGCGGGGTGTGCCGGCGCACGATGTCGCGCTCGGCGAGGTAGCACTCCAGCAGCATGTCGGAGGTGAAGCGGTGGAAGTCCAGCACCTGGCTGGGGTTCTTCAGATAGTGGGGGTGGCGTGGGGTGTGGATCTCGGCCCAGTCGCCGTAGCCCTGGCTCCAGAAGGCGGTGCCCCAGGCCTCGTTGAGGGCGTCGAGGGTGCCGTAGCGGGCCCGCAGCCAGACCCGGAAGCGGGCGGCGGCCTCGTCGCTCCAGTCGAAGGTGCAGTACTCGTTGTTGATGTGCCACATGGTGAGGGCCGGGTGGGTGCCGTAACGGGCGGCCAGGTCCTCGGTGATGGCGGCGGCGTGGCGGCGGTATGTGGCGCTGGAGTGCGAGAAGTGCTGGCGTCCGCCCCACCACTCGGTGCGCCCGTCCTGGTCGACGGGGAGGGTGTCGGGGTGGAGATGGCCCATCCAGGGGGGTGGTGAGGAGGTGGGGGTGGCGAGGACGACGCCGATGCCGCCCGCGTGCATCAGGTCCATCAGCCGGTCCAGCCAGCCGAAGTCCCGCTCTCCGGGGCGGGGTTCGAGTTTCGCCCAGGAGAAGACGCCGAGGGTCACGGAGTTGACGCCGGCCTCCTTCATGAGGCGTACGTCGTCCTGCCAGACTTCCTCCGGCCACTGTTCGGGGTTGTAGTCGCCGCCGAAGAGGATGCGGCCCCGGGTGGCGTCGGAGAGGGACGGCCGCTCGGCCCCGTGGGGTCGGGGCGCCTCAGCGGGCTCGGGCGCCCCTTCGGGTACGGGCATCTCCTCGGGTACAGGCATCAGACCGGCTCCCCGTACTGGATGCCCCGCCCGTTCGTCGCCAGGTAGACGCGGCCGTGGACGCGCGGGTCGCCGATGATGACCTCGCCGGTCCAGCCCCACTGGTGGGCGTCGTCGTTGATGCGCACCCAGCTCTTCGCGCCGTCGTCGGAGCGGTAGACGGCGGTGATGGTCTCCGTGGAGCCGACCTGGTAGATCGCCGGGTAGTCGGCGCCGTCGGCGGCCTTGCCGAAGCCGAGGGTGTACGAGGCCCAGCAGCTGTCGACCTTCGTGAAGCCCGCCCCGCCGTCGGTTGACCGGTACAGCCCGTTCCACTTGGTGGAGAGCCACAGGTCACCGGTGCGTCCCGGCGCCGCGACCAGCTTGAACTGGCTGTCGCCCTTGGGCAGTCCGGTCGCACGGGCCGTGAACGAACGGCCACTGTCAGTGCTGGCGTATAGCGTTCCTGTGTCGGTGTCGAATGCGTAGAAGAGCGTCGGGTCGGCCGGGTCGGCGACCGGCGTGGCGCCCTTCGGGAAGGAGGAGATCTCGGACCAGGTCGCACCGTTGTCGGTGGAGCGATGCGCCGCGTACTTCGTGCCGTCCCAGTGCACGAAGGACCACAGCAGCGCGCTGCCGTCGGCGTTGGTGGCGATCGGCCCCGGTGCGCTCTTGGCGATGTCGGGCTGGGCGGTGAAGGGCGCCCACGTCCGGCCCCCATCGCCCGAGTAGGCGCCGTTGCCGTTGTCGCCCCAGCCGGTGCGGACCACGTACGACGGCTTCGTCGAGGCCTGCGCGAGTCCCGTCGCCGACCCGAACACGGGGTTCGACGCCATGCCGCGCGACGGAGACGCCGTGAGGCGTTCGTGGTACATCGTGCCGATGTCCCGTGAGCCGCTGAGCAGGTGCGCCTCCCCGGCCGGGGGCGACACCAGCTGCACCACGGACGCCTCTTCCAGGCCCCGGATCTGCGGAGCCCAGTTCCTCAGGTCCCGGGTGCCGTAGATGGTCGCGCCCGTGCCGTACAGGATGTGCTTCGAGTCGTACGGGTCGAGCGCGAGGGCCTGAATCCACCAGCCGAACTTCGGCTGGTCGGCACCCCACTTGAGATAAGGAGTCTCGGATACGTCGAACGCGGCGGAGTCCTTGAGGGACGTCCAGGTACGGCCGCCGTCGGTGGACCGGAAGACGGTGTCCACGTCCGCCCAGCGGTTGTTGGTGGAGGCGATCACCGTGCCCGGCCGGCAGGCGTCGACGGCGACCCCGCCGTAGCCGAAGTCGTCGGCGGAGCCGTCGGCCGTGGTGCCGCCCGGCTTCACGGGGGTCACCTCGGTCCACTCGCCGGTGGTGGTGCGCAGCTTGTGCACACTGCCGTCGGACTGGCCGTTGGGGCCGGGCGCGTTGGCGTACGTCACGTACAGCTCGCGGGTGTGCTTGTCGTACGCGGCGCGGATCGGGACCTTGGCGGAGGTGCCGGTGGGCTGTCCGGGGACGGCCTCCCAGGTGGTGCCGTCGGTCGTGCGGTACAGGTTGGCGGTGGCGGAGGTGCCGTCGCCGTCGCCCCAGCCGGCGTAGAGGGCGCGGCCGACGGCCACCAGGAGGGTGACGCCCTGGCCGGTCGCGCTCGGGGTCGCCGGGAACTCGGTCGCCTTCGCCCAAGTGGCGCCCCGGTCCGTCGACTTCAGCAGGCCGTCGTGTCGGGTGCCCAGCCAGAGCGTGTCGCTGTCGCGCGGGTCGACGAGGAGGCGTTCGCCCATGCCGCGGCCGTCCTCGTTGGCGCCGAGTTTCACGGTGAGGTCGGTACGGGTCCAGGTGGTGCCGCGGTCGTCGGAGCGGAGGATCGCGCCGTTGCCGGCCCAGGACTGGGCGTAGGTGCCGAGGGCGAGGTAGACGCGGTCGGGGTGGGCGGGGTCGAGGGCGATGGCCTCCACGCCGAGGAGGTTCCAGTCGTCCCAGCCGAGGTGGTCGGTCAGCGGGGTCCAGCGGGCGGTGCGGTCGTCCCAGCGGTAGGCGCCGCCGATGTCGGTGCGGGCGTAGGCGCGGCCGCGCGCCGCTGGGTGGAAGAGGATGCCGGTGACGAAGCCGGTGCCGCCGATCACCGCGTTGCGCCAGCGGTAGCCTCCGGCGGTTGTGCCGCTTTCAACCCCGGTGGCGTGGGCCTGGGTCCCCAGTGCGGGGAGAGTGGTGAGAGCCGCGGCGGCTGCGGTGCCTGCGAGTACGGTGCGGCGGGTCGGCTTGGGGGTGAGCATGACATACCTCGTTCGTACGTGCGGGAGGGAGTGTGTGTCGGGCGCCTATGAACTCGGGAATTCGGGGTGCGTTCGCGACTGCGGGTGAGTGGGGGCTGGTCGCGCAGTTCCCCGCGCCCCTAAAAGACATGGCCCTGCGGGCCGAAAAGCACGGGGCGCAGCCCCTGCTTTTCAGGGGCGCGGGGCTGTGTCGATTTGCGGCTCCGCCGCGTGGGCGCGAGCAACCACGAACCACCCGCAGTCGCGAACGCACCGGAACCCCCGAGCCACTAGGCGCCCCGGTCAGCCCTTGATCGCACCCGTCAGCATCCCCTTCTTGAAATGCTTCTGGACGAAGGGGGAGAGGACGGCGACCGGCAGCAGGGCCATGACCATGACCGCCATCTGGATGGCCAGCGGGGAGAGTTGGCCGGTGTTGATCTGGGCGGAGAGGCCCACCGGTCGTTCCTGTTTCTGGACCAGCTGGATCATGACGTTCTGCAGCGGCATCATGTCCTGGTCGGTCAGATAGATGGACGCGTTGAACCAGGCGCTCCAGTAACCGACCGCGTAGAAGAGGGCGATGACCGCGAGGACCGCCCTCGACAGGGGCATCACGATCTTCCACAGGATGCGCCAGTCGCCGGCGCCGTCGATACGGGCGCTGTCGATCAGTTCCGGTGAGATGCCCATGAAGAACGAGCGCAGGACCAGGATGTTGAAGACGCTGACGGCGCTGGGGAGGATCAGCGCCAGGTAGGTGTCCATGAGGCCGAGGGCCTGGACCAGCAGGTAGGTCGGGATGAGGCCGGCGCCGAAGAACATCGTGGCGAGCAGGGTCATCAGAATCCATCGGTGGCCGAGTGAGCCGGTACGGGAGAGGCCGTAGGCGCACAGGACCGAGACGGTCATGCTGAACAGGGTGCCGACGAGGGTGACTCCGACGCTGACCAGGGCCGCCCTCTGCACCTGGCCGCCGCTGAGGAGTTCCTGGTAGGCGATGAAGGTGATGCCCTTGGGGACGACGACCAGGCCGCCCGCCTCGTCGATGGTCTTCTTCGTCTGGAGGCTGGTGACGATGACGATCCACAGGGGGAAGAGGATCGCGAAGCAGGCGAAGCCCAGGGCGATGCCCTTGCCCGCGAGTCCGGCCTTGGCGGGTTCCTCCTCCCAGACCGGGCGGGGCGGCGCGGCCCAGCGGCTCGGCTTCGCCGCCGTAGGACGTTCGCCGGTCGGCTCGGCCGCCTCGGCCGACTTGTCCGCCTCATCGACGAGTGCGCTCATTTCTTGTACACCCCCTGCTCGCCCATGAGATGGGCGACCTTGTTGGCGGTCAGGACCAGTGCGAGGCCGACCACGCCCTTGATGAGTCCGGCTGCGGCGGCGTAGCTGAAGTCCTGGTTGCGGATGCCGTTCCACCACACATAGGTGTCGAGGACGTCGGAGGCGTCGACGCCCACCGCCTGCCGTTGGAGGAGCAGTTGTTCGAAGCCGACGGTGAGGGCGTCACCGACGCGCAGCACCAGCAGCAGGGCGATCACCGGGCGCAGGGCGGGCAGGGTGATGTGCCACATGCGCCGCCAGCGTCCGGCGCCGTCCATCGCGGCGGCCTCGTACAGGTCGTGGGAGACGGAGGAGAGGGCGGCGAGGAAGACGATGATGCCCCAGCCGGCGTCCTTCCAGATCATCTCGACCGTGACGAGGTACTTGAAGATCTCCGGGTTGGTCATCAGGTCGATGCCGTCGTAGCCGTGCTGGCGGAGGGTCTGCGCGATGACGCCGGCCCCGCCGAAGATCTGCATGAAGACGGTGACGACGAGGACCCAGGAGAAGAAGTGCGGGAGGTACATGATCGCCTGGGCGACCGCCCGGACCCGGGGCCTGATGATGCTGTTGATGAGCAGCGCGAGCAGGATCGGGACGGGGAAGAACAGCACGAGTTGGAGGAAGAACAGCACGAATGTGTTCTGCACCGCGTGCCAGAAGGCCGAGTCCGCGAAGATCCTCTCGAACTGTTCGAAGCCGACCCAGGGGCTCTGGAAGATGGCGACGAAGCCGTTCTCGCTGAGGTAGGGGTCGTAGTCCTGGAAGGCGACCACATTGCCGAGGATCGGTATGTAGTTGAAGACCAGGATCAGCAGGACCGCCGGCAGCGTCATCAGGATCAGGGTGCGGTCGCGCCGGAGTCTGAGACGGAGGCTCAGCTTGCCCGCGCGTTTGTCCGCCCGAGCCCGCGGCCCGGTGGCGTCGCCGGACGCCTCCGGGTTCTTCTCGGTCCCGGGGGTGTTCGCCTCGGCCCTGGACCGGGGCACCGTGCTGTGGGACACGGCCTTCTCCTTGCCTCGGCCCCGGATCAGTTCGCCGAACCGGTGTCGTCGAGCAGCTTCTTGTACCAGTCGCGCAGCCCGTCGCCGCCCTTGCTCTTCCAGTCGGACACCGCCTGCTGCATGTCGCTGATCTTCTTGCGGCCGCGCACGACGTCGTCCTCCAACTGCTCGAAGTTGTCGGCGAGGTTGGCCCAGCGGTTCGGTTCGGTGACGGTCAGCCCGAAGAAGGAGCTCTTCTTGGTGAAGGCGCCCATCCGCTGCATCCACTCGACCATGCCCTTGGTGACGTCGGGGAAGTCGGGGTAGGCGGTGTACGGGGCGGGGTTGCCGGTGTAGTCGTAGGCGCCGTTGACCTCGTTGACGCCCTGGGTGGTCTTGACCGGCAGGCCCTTCTTCATGTCGTAGTCCGTGCCCTCGACGCCGTAGGCGGTGAGCATGAACTCCTTGGTGCCGTAGGGCGCGGCGCAGTAGTTGCAGAGGGCGAGGAAGTCCTTGATCTGCTGCTCGTTCGCCTTCTTGCTGATGAAGGTGAAGATGTTGGCGGGCTGGACCGCCCACAGGGTGGGGTCGCCGCCGTCGGGGCCGAAGATGTCGAACGCGGCCATGTCGAAGTCGGAGTTCTGGGTGGCCTGTTCGGAGACCGAGCCCCACCATGCGGAGATGTTCCCGTTGAAGACCAGGGACTGTCCGGCGGTGAACCGGTTCCTGGCGTCGCCGCCGGCCTTGCCGGAGACCGCGTCCGGGTGGACCACGCCGGCCGCGTACAGCTTGCGCGTCCATTCGAGGGCTTCGAGGTACTCCTCGGTCTCGACGCGGTTGATCATCTTGCCGTCGACGAGGTTCCACCAGAGCGCCTTGTCGCTGGCCCCGAGGACGCCGAAGAAGTTCCAGGCCGACCACTTCATGTCGTCGCAGGCCCACACCCTGGACTTGGCGTCGGTGGCCTCCTTCGCCCAGGACAGGAACTCGTCGGGGCTGGTCGGGACGGAGTAGCCCTTCTCCTCGAAGGTGTCCCTGCGGTACATGGGCGCGATGTCCGTGACATACGGGGCGGGCATCGGGACCGCGCGCAGCTGGCCGCCGAAGATGCCGCGCTGCCAGGCGTCGCTGGGGACGGCCGCGAGGTTCGGGTACTCCTTGACCTTGTCGCCGGAGAGGTAGGGGCCGAGGTCGGCGAACTTGGCGTTGATGGCGCTGGGTATCTTGCCCATCAGGTTCCAGCCGGGTACGACCACCACGTCGGGGATGTCGCTGGAGGCGAGGACCGCGCCGAGCTTCTGGTCGTAGGTGACGCCGTCCTGGTTCTGCCAGGTCACCTGGACACCCGTGGCCTCGTTCATGGCCGTGTAGTACGGGTTGTCGCCCTTGGGCGGCGTCCCCCAGAAGGGGGACATGACCGTCAGCTTGCCGCCGCTGCCGAGCTTCTTCGGGACCGAGGTCTTCAGGTCCGCCGTGGGGATCGCCTGGGTGAAGCCGGCCGGGGCGCCGTTCTTCGCCGGGAGGTCGGGCGCCACGACCGTCGACGCGACGAACGTCGGGAGGATCTTCGCCGCGTCCTTCCCCGACGTCGTGCCCTCCTTACGTCCCTCCTGCGAGCCGCCGCAGGCGGACAGCAGCGGCACACCACCCGCGACCACGGCGGCGGCGACCGCCGTGGAGGCGAGGAAACTTCTCCGGCTGGGCGCGGCGGAGGCGGGGGAGTTCGGCGTCATTGCGTCAACCCTTCATGGCGCACACCAGGACACCCGGCGGTGGCCGTCGGCTGCGGTGTCTTGAGTGGGACTGGCTGTGCAGAAGCGATGGAACTGATGGAGCTGGAGGAGCTGATGGAACCGAAGGAACTGATGAACATCGGAGGGATGTGAGCACGCAAAGCGTTCCCTCCGCTGTCGAAGCGCTTCGATGTTGCTGCGAGGTTAAGTGAACGACCGGGGGTACACAAGGGTCGATTCCAAGATTCCTCGGAGGTATCGGGGACCGTGACGACCGCCTCCGACCCCTGTAGTTGCGGTCAATATGACGGTGAGGAAACGGATTCGTTGCACCTTGGTCTCTTGACACCCACCCCCGGGTCGAATCAGCATCGAAGCGCTTCGAAAGCGCCCCGCCGCTCCACCGCAAAGGGATCACCACGTGACCGCACAGACGCCGCCCACGCCGCCTTTCCGCGATCCGCAGCTGCCGCTCGCGAAGCGCATCGACGATCTGCTGCAGCGGCTCACCCCGGATGAGAAGGTCGCCTTCCTGCACCAGTTCGCGCCCGCCGTCGAACGGCTCGGCGTCGCCGCCTTCCGCACCGGCCAGGAGGCCCTGCACGGTGTGGCCTGGATGGGCCCGGCGACGGTGTTCCCGCAGGCCGTGGGTCTGGGTGCGACCTGGAACGAGGACCTGGTCCGCCGGGTCGGCGAGGCGGTCTCCACCGAGGTCCGCGCGATGCGCGCCCGCGACGACCGCGTCGGCCTCAACGTCTGGTCCCCCACGGTCAACCTGCTGCGCCACCCCCTGTGGGGCCGTAACGAGGAGGGCTACTCCGAGGACCCCCGGCTGACCTCGGCGATCGCGACCGCGTACACCCGCGGCCTGCGCGGCGACCATCCCACGTACTGGCGCACGGCCCCCGTCCTCAAGCACTGGCTGGCGCACAACAACGAGACGGGCCGCGACATCTCGTCCTCCTCCGTCCGCCCCCGCGTCCTGCACGAGTACGATCTGCGCGCCTTCCGCGAGACGGTCGAGGCGGGCGCGGTGGCCGGGGTGATGCCCGCGTACAACCTGGTCAACGGCCGCCCCAACCACGTCTCGCCCTACCTGGCCCAGCACCTGCGCACCTGGACGTCCGAAGACCTCCTCGTCTGCTCGGACGCGGGCGCGCCGTCGAACCTGGTCGACTCCGAGCACTACTTCGACACCCACGAGGAGGCGACCGCCGCCTCGCTCAGGGCCGGCGTCGACAGCTTCACCGACCACGGCACCGACAGCGCGACGATGATCGGACGAATCCGGGGCGCCCTGGACCAGGGCCTGCTGACCGAGGACGACATCGACACGGCGGTCCGCCGCCAGCTCTCGGTCCGCTTCCGTCTCGGCGAGTTCGACCCCCGGGCCGACCCGTACGCCGCTGCCTCGGACTTCGACACCCCGGTCCACCGCGCCCTCGCACAGGAGGCCGCCGAGCAGGCGATCGTGCTGCTGAAGAACGAGGGCGGCGTGCTGCCGCTGGCCTCCGACACTCGTATCGCGGTGGTCGGCCTCCTCGCCGACGAGTGCAAACTCGACTGGTACAGCGGCACCCTCATCCACCGCTCCACCCCGCTGGAGGGCCTGTACGACCGCTTCGGCGCCGACCGTGTGACCTTCGCGGAGGGCGTGGACCGCGTACGGCTGCGCACGTCGAGCGGGGCGTATCTGTCCGTACCGGAGGCGGCCGACGCCGACGGCGAGGTACGCGGGGCGGAGGGCGCCCTCGACCCGGCGCTGCTCGCGGGCCGTACGGACCTGCCGGCGCTGACGACGGACGCGACGGGCACGGAGTTCGCGCTGATCGACTGGGGCGCGGGGGCGCTCAGCGGGGGCGCGCGGAGCGCGGGCCCCGAGGGTGAAGTGGGCGAGGCGACCCCTGCCGGGGCGCTCGGCGGCGTGCTCACGCTCCGCGCGCCGGACGGCCGTTACCTCTCGGTCGCCGAGGACGGATATCTGCGTGCCTCCGCCGATCAGCCGGGCGGCTGGGCGGTCCAGGAGACATTCCTCCTCGAACCCCATGGAAACGGTCACCTCCTCAAGCACACGGGGACAGGCCGGTATGTCACTGTCGCCGCCGACGGTGTGAAGGTTGCCGACGCCAATCCGGAAATCTTCGATCTCATCGTGGGCGAACGGGGTGAGGAATCGGTCACACGGGTCGCCGCCGAGGCGGACGTCGTCCTCGTGGTCGCGGGCAACGACCCGCACATCAACGGCCGCGAGACCGAGGACCGCACCGGCCTCGCCCTCCCCGCCCACCAGGAGCGCCTGTTGCGCGCGGCCCGCGCCGCCAACCCGAACACCGTTCTGGTGCTGGTCTCGGCCTATCCGTACGCCGTCGACCACGGCGGTCTCCCCGCCGCCCTGTGGACCGCGCACGGCGGCCAGGCCGCGGGCACCGCGCTGGCCCGTGTCCTCGCCGGTGACGTCTCCCCCGCCGGACGCCTCCCGCAGACCTGGTACGCCTCCGACGCGGACCTCCCGGACCTCCTCGACTACGACGTGATCGGCGCCCGCCAGACGTATCTCTACTTCGAGGGCGAGCCCCTGTTCCCGTTCGGCCACGGCCTGTCGTACGCGGAGTTCGCGTACGAAAACCTCGACACACGAGTGGGTGAGGGCGAACTGGCGGTGTCGTTCACGGTCACCAACACGGGCGGGGTGCCGGCGGACGAGGTGGCCCAGCTGTACGTCAGGGCCGTGGACCCCTCGGTCCTCCGCCCCCGCCGTGAACTCCTCGGCCACCGCCGGATCACCCTGGCCCCGGGCGCGGCGACCGAACTGACCTTCCAACTGCCGCTCTCCGCCCTGGAGTTCTGGGACGTGGCACACGGCGGATGGCATCTGGAGCGCGGCGCGTACGAACTGCTGGCCGGAGCATCGAGTGAGGACATCCGTCTCCGTACGACGGTGGAGATCGCCGGCGCCCCGATCGCCCCGCGCCCGGTTCTCGACCTCGGCCTCGGCGCGGCGGACTTCGACGAACAGCGCGGCACGGAGATCGTGGACCGCACGAAGGTGTCGGGGGACGCGGTGACGCCGCTGGGTGGCGGATCGGGTGAACTGCTGTTCCTCAACTGCGACTTCGGCCCGGGGGTCAGCGAGGTCGAGATGGAGGTGTCCGGCGCGGGCAGCGTGGAGTTCTCCCTGCTCGGCGGCCCGGTCCTGGCGACGTTGACGCTCGACTCCCCCACGCGGGACCCGTACTCCTACACCACCCTCCGCACCGGCGTCGAGGCCGCCGGAGTGCACGACGTCCATCTCAAGCTGCGCGGCCCGCTCCGGCTCGCGCGCGTCGGCTTCTCCGGTTGAGGGTCCGGAACCAGGCCGACACAACAGAAGGGGCCCGGCACCGGAAGGCATCGGTGCCGGGCCCCTTCATCCCGGGATCTGCCCCGAGATTACCTGAAAATGATTGTCACAAGCTAGAGCCTGCGAGGAAAAGTCGCGCCGTCCTCACAGCTCCAGCCCGGTGAGGACCATGACCCGCTCGTACGTGTAGTCGTCCATCGCGAAGCGGACGCCTTCCCGCCCGACCCCCGACTGCTTGGTGCCGCCGTAGGGCATCTGGTCGGCCCGATAGGACGGAACGTCACCGATGACGACGCCGCCGACCTCCAGCGCGCGATGGGCGCGGAAGGCGGTCTGGAGGTCGTGGGTGAACACACCCGCCTGGAGCCCGTACTTGGACTCGTTGACGGCGGCGAAGGCAGCGTCTTCCCCATCAGCCTTCTGCACGGTGAGGACGGGCCCGAAGACCTCCTCGCAGGAGAGGGTGACGTCGGCCGGTACGTCGGTGAGGACGGTCGGCGCGTAGGAGGCGCCGTCGCGGTCGCCGCCGGTGAGCAGGGTCGCCCCCGCCTCGACGGCCTCCTTCACCCACGACTCGACGCGCTGGGCGGCGTCCTCGCTCACGAGCGGCCCGACATCGGTCTTGTCGTCGCTCGGGTCACCGGTGACCTGGGCCTCGACGGCGGCGACGATACGGGGCAGCAGCCGGTCGTACACGGACGCGTCCGCGATCACCCGCTGCACGGAGATGCAGGACTGGCCGCCCTGGTAGTTGGAGAAGGTGGCGATACGGGAGGCGGCCCAGTCGAGATCGGCGTCGGAGGCGAAGTCTCCCAGCACGACGGCCGCACCGTTCCCCCCCAGCTCCAGGGTGCAGTGCTTGCGCGGCACCGAGTCCATGATCGCGTAGCCGACCTTCTCGGAGCCGGTGAAGGAGATGACCGGCAGCCGGGGGTCCTGGACGAGGGCGGGCATCCGGTCGTTGGCGACGGGGAGGATGCTCCAGGCACCGGCGGGGAGCGGGGTACCGGTGGCGGTGTCGGCCTCCTGGAGCAGCTCGCCGATGATCAGTCCGGCGAGCGGGGTGGCCGGGGCGGGCTTGAGGATGATCGGCACGCCGGCCGCGATGGCCGGGGCGATCTTGTGGGCGCAGAGGTTGAGGGGGAAGTTGAAGGGGGCGATACCGAGGACGACGCCCTTGGGGAACCGGCGTGTGAAGGCCAGCCGTCCCCGACCGCCGAGGTCGGTGTCGAGCCGCTGCGCCTCGCCGCCGTTGAACCGCCGGGCCTCCTCGGCGGCGAACCGGAACACCGAGACCGCGCGGCCGACCTCGCCCCGGGCCCACTTGATCGGCTTGCCGTTCTCGGCGGAGATCAGCCGGGCGATCTCCTCGGCCCGCTCGCCGAGACGCCTGCTGACGTGGTCCAGCGCGGCGGCCCGTACATGCGCCGGGGTCGCCGCGAACTCGTCCCGCACGGCGTACGCGGCGGCCACCGCCTCCTCGACCTGCGCGTCCGTCGGCACACTCACCCTGCCGACCAGCCGGCCGTCCCACGGCGAGGTGACATCGAACGTACCCTCACCGACCACCTGCCGACCGGCAAGCCAGAAGCCATACGCGACGCCCATGATCGTTCCCGGCCCTTCACTGATTGCTGCGTGTTCGTATCCGGGCACCACGGTAGGACCGACCGGACGAATGGTCGCTTGGCCGTCACGTATGAGTCGGGGTCGGGGGTGCGCCGGAATGGCGGGGGTGCGGGGCAGGTCGGCTTGGAGAGGTAGCGGTGCGCTGGCATTGCGGGATGGGGGCTGGGCCCGGACTGGCGAGCTGGGGACGGGGCTTCGCCCCTGAAAGGGGCGCGGGGCTGTACTCATATGCGGCTCCGCCGCGTGGGCGCGACCAGCCACGACGGACGGGTCGACGCCCCACCCGCCCAAGCCACCCGTTCACCCCTGGCGGGGGCCTGGGGCCGGCAGCCCCAGACACGGGGTCGAAGGGGCAGCGCCCCTGGTGACGGGACGGGTAGGGGCGGCGGGGCGAGCGAACCCCCTTCACTCCCCGGCGGAGCCACTCACCTTCAACGCCAACCACAACTCCATCCGCACATCCGGATCATCGAGCGACCGCCCCAGAATCTCCTCCACCCGCCGCATCCGATAACGCAACGTATGCCGATGAACCCCCAGCTCCGCAGCCGCCGCATCCCACTGCCCATGCCGCGACAACCACGCCCGCAACGAGTCGACAAGATCCCCACGCCCGGTGGCGTCATGCTCGCGCAGAGCCCGAAGCATCCCATCGGCAAAGGCCCGCACGGCGTCATCGGCAAGCAGCGGCAGCACAGACCCGGCAGCCACCTCCTCATGCTCAACCAGACACCGCCCCCGCCGCCGAGCCACGGACAACGCCTGCTCGGCCTGCTTGTACGCGGCGGCCACGGCGACGGGCCCGACAGGACCGGACAACCCGACGACGATTTCCTCCACGTCCCCGAAAGCGGAGGCGGAAGCGGAGGCAGCCGACCCCCCGGACTCCGACTCCCGTACCCGCGACATCTCCAAGGCCAGCGCGAACTCCCCACAAGCCGCCACCGCCGCACCCCCGTCCACGGCGAGCACGACAAGCCGCTCCCCCTCGGGCACGACCAGCACGGCCTCCCCCGCCCTCGCGGCGGCGGCCTCGACGACCTCGGCGAGCCGCCCGATCGGTTCCCCGCCCCCGGAGGCCCCCGCCGCACGACCCCCCGAAGCCGACCCCGAACCCGATACCGAACGCGAGCCCACACCCGCCCCCGACGCAGGCTCCGCCAGGATCAACCGGAACGGCGCGTCCAACAACCCCCCATACAGCTCCCCGGCAACGGCCCGCGCATGGTCCGGTTCCCCGGCGAGCAGCATGCGCAGCACCGCCACCCCGATCCGCTGCTCGGCGGCATGCAGGGACCGCGACCGCTCGGTGGTGAGGGTCAGCAGGGCGATCGCGGAGTGGACGGCGTACCGCTCGGCCGTGCCCAGGGCGGAGGCGGTCCCGACGGCGAGGGCGGCCCGCGCCCGGCGCCCGGTGCCGAGGGAGTGGAGTTCGACGCGGTCCTCACCGCCGACGACCGCGCTGGCCGGCGCGGCCCGGTCCCGCAGCCGTTCGACGTCGGCGAGCAGCCGCCCGGCCCGCCGCTCGGCCCAGTCGGGCGCGACGGCGACGACGGCACCGGAGGCGTCGTAGAGGGCGGCCCACCCGTCGACCTGCCCGGCGAGCGCGGCGAGGAGCCCCTCGGGGCCGTCGTTCAGCGCCTGCTTGGTGAGTTCGCGCTGCGCGGCGAAGCCGGCGGTGACCGCCCGGTACTGGTCGGCGGCGATGGCGGCCGAAACGGCCTTGCTGATGGCGATGAAGGGCGTACGCCGAGGTACTTCGAGCAGCGGCAGCCCGGCGTTCTCGGCGGCGTCGACGAGCGCGTCGGGGATCTCCTCGTAGTTCACCCCGACCGCGAAGCCGAGCCCCACCACCCCCGCGCCCACCAGCCGCCGTACATAGCGCCGCATCGCCTCCCGATCCTCCGCGTCCAGTTTCAACGCGGTGATCAGCAGCAGCTCGCCGCCCTCCATGTACGGCACCGGGTCGGCGAGTTCGCTCACATGCGCCCACCGCACCGGCACGTCCAGACGGTCCCCGCCCGCCCGCACGGTCAGTTTGAGCGCGGAGTGGTGGACGAGCGAGGCGAGCGTCGGGGTCATGAGGCCTACAGATCCAGATCTCCGTGATCGATCTTCGCGATCGACCGTCGCGGTCTTTGGCCGCCGTGTATCAACGACCTGCACCGATTCTGCCTCACCGTACGATCCGAAGAGGCCCGCCGAAGGCCCTGCTCAGCTCCCTGCCGACCGAAGCCGCCTCCCGGCCCTGTCCGGACTCAGCCCCGCAGATCCAGCAGCAGCGGAGGCGCGTGCTCCCCCCTCACATCGGTCAACGACAACACCGCATGCCCCGGCGGCACCCCATGCGCCAACTCGGACGCGGACCAACGCTCCCGCTCGACCTGCCGAACGGTGACGGCTTCCGTGGTCACCGCCTTGCCCGTGACCAGCTTGCGCAGCGCGTGGAGGGCGCGGGTCATGGGCTGGTCGGCGAAGACCGTGTGCTGGGCGACATCCTTGGTCTCGACCCACTCCGTACCCCAGGCGTCGGCGAACCGACTGCCGTCCCAGGTCGTCACCCCGGACAGGGCCATACGGCAGCCGACCGACGCGTACAGCGGCCCGTGCAGGGACTCCGGCACATCGGCGACCGTGCGCAACGAGAGCACGACGCCGGCGTTCTGCGAACGCAGCCGCTGGATACGCCGCAGCGACTCCGAGGTGACGGTGCCGGTGGCGTCGTCGAGGACCAGACAGGCGAAGTGGTCCCGCGAGCCGTCCCGTACGACACCGGTGAAGTGCGCCAGGACGAGCCTCGCGATCAGTCGGGAGGCCTCTTCGTGGCCGTGTTCGGGCAGGTCGATCCGGACCCTCAGGGGGTGGTGCGCGACGGCGCGCAGCGAGAACGGGCGGATCGTGTCGCCGCTCGCCCCGAAGAAGTCGGCGAAGGCCGGCCGGTCCAGCAGGGCGAGCCGGTCGGCGAGTACCGGGCCGGGATCGCCAGGGGTACCGGTCTGCCGAATCCGGGCTTCGAGCTCGCGCCGCATGGTGGTGTGGCGGTCGTCCGCCAGCCGCTCGCGCAGGGCGTCCAGGGTCGCCGGTACCCCTTCCAGCAGTTCCCGCAGCACGGGCAGCACGGGGAAGCGGCCGTACGCCGCCCGGTAGGGGCCGAGCAGCTGGACCAGGGCGGTCACCGCGCGCTGGGCACCGATGGTGTCGAGATCGCCGGCCAGTGCCTCGGCGAGGAACCAGGCCGCCTCGTCGGGATCGTCGGAGTCGGCGTACGGATCGAGGTCGTGCACCGAGGCGGGGTCGCCGATCCGCACGACGACGTCGTACGTGGAGTCCGTGCCGACCGGTGTGCCGGCGGCGCACACCACGACGACCGCGCAGCTGCCGGTGAGGGCCTGAAGGGCGAGGGATTCGACGACCGGGGCGGTGACATGCCGGGTCTTCCCGGCTCCGGACGGGCCGACGACCAGCATCGAGGTGCCCAGGGTCTCCGGCCCGAGGGCCGCGCCCACCCCGCCGTACGCGAGCGGAGTCCGCTCGGCCTCTGCCCACTGTCCGATGCGTACCTGCCGGGTGAGCAGGTCGTGGCGGGCGGTGCGGCCGGGCAGATCCCGGACGCCGGAGGGATGGATGAGCGCGGCCGCGCCGTGGCGCAGCACCGCGTCCGTGACGGCGGCCGTGTTTCCCCGGCTCCGGGCCCGGGTCCAGCCGTGCCGGATACGGGCACAGTCCACGTCGTTCATCCGCCCGGCGAGTACTTCGGCGGTGAGCAGGTCGGCGATCCGGTACTGCCCGGCGGCCCGCAGCTCGGGCCACTGGGAGGGCGGCTGCTCGATGGCCGGGGCGGCCCCCGCGACCGGGGTCCGGCGGGCGGCGAGTCGTTCCTTCCCATACGCCCGCCAGTCGCCGAGCCGGGCGAACGGCCACAGAACCAGCAGCGCCATAAGGGCGTACAGGCTGTACACGAACAGGGCCGAGGTGAACGGCTCCCAGCTCCCGTAGACCAGGACGATGAGCGAGAAGACGGACGTGACGACCGGCAGCTCGTCCCAGCCGACCCCGAACGCCCAGGGGAAGACGAGGCTCAGGGCGCCGAGCCCGCACAGGAGGGCGAGCAGCGCGCGGGCCGGCTGCGGTCGGCGGCCGACGAAGTGGCGCGCGACCTCGGGCCAGCTGCCCAGGCGGCCCATGCCGCAGGCGAGGACGGCGAAGAAGACGCCGTCGTAGACCACCCGGGCCTGGACACCCTGATTGGTCTTCGCGGAGGCGATGGTGCCGCCCCACCACCAGTCGTTCGGGGTGAGCAGCCGCAGCAGGGCGAACTGGTACGGAAAGGCGCCCTGCCGCCACAGTGACCACACCAGCAGTCCGACGACCAGCGGGACCAGCATGCCGATCACCGTGACGGGCGCGAGCCGCTCCGTCGGCCGGGCGGCCTTCGGCAGCCGGTATCCGAAGCGCCAGATGCCGGGCTTCGCGGTGGGCCGCTCCTCGTTCAGCCACGCGGCCACAGCGGAGGACGGCTGTGCGGCCTGCTGCCCGGGGGCGTGTGCAGGCACAGCGGAGGAGGGCTGTGCGGCCTGCTGCCCGGGGGCGTGCGCGGGCCGCGGCGGCATCCGCGGAGGCCCCGCAGGGGGCGGTACAGGATTCGCATGTGTCCCCCGCGCGTCCCGCGTCCCGTCGCTGTTCATCGCGCTTGCCCCCTGACCAGCCGTTCCGTCCACCATCAGCGAGCCAATCTAACGCCCCCGCAAGGGGAGTTCACCGTTTACGTGGCCGGGTGCCCGGTGCGGGGGCCGGTCGCCGGCCTCCGCACCCCCCGGTTCACCTCCGCCGACGCCTCGTCGACGCGCCATGTCCACCGAGGACAACCCGCGTCGTCAACAACGCCCACATGGAGCATGCCCACCATCCGTCCCCGGTCCTAGCCTGCGAGAAAAGAGAGAAGCGAACGCGAAACCCCAGGAGCCCCACATGACCGCACTTCCCCAGGAGCGCCGCGTCGTCACCGCCATCCCCGGCCCGAAGTCGCAGGAGTTGCAGGCCCGTCGTACCGCCGCGGTCGCGCAGGGCGTGGGCTCCGTGCTGCCGGTGTTCGCCGCGCGCGCGGGCGGCGGCATCATCGAGGACGTCGACGGCAACCGGCTGATCGACTTCGGTTCCGGTATCGCCGTGACCAGCGTCGGCGCCAGTGCCGAGGCCGTGGTCCGCCGGGCCGCCGCCCAGCTCCAGGACTTCACGCACACCTGTTTCATGGTGACGCCGTACGAGGGCTATGTGGCGGTCGCCGAGGCCCTCGCCGAGCTGACGCCGGGCGACCACGCCAAGAAGTCCGCGCTGTTCAACTCCGGCGCCGAGGCCGTCGAGAACGCCGTCAAGGTCGCCCGCGCGTACACCAAGCGGCAGGCCGTGGTCGTCTTCGACCACGGGTATCACGGGCGCACCAACCTCACGATGGCGCTCACCGCCAAGAACATGCCGTACAAGCACGGCTTCGGGCCCTTCGCGCCCGAGGTCTACCGCGTCCCGGTCGCCTACGGATACCGCTGGCCCACCGGGCCGGAGAACGCCGGGCCCGAGGCCGCCGCCCAGGCCGTCGACCAGATCACCAAGCAGGTAGGCCCCGAGAACGTCGCCGCGATCATCATCGAACCCGTCCTCGGCGAGGGCGGCTTCATCGAGCCCGCCAAGGGGTTCCTTCCGGCCATCCGGAAGTTCGCCTCCGACCACGGCATCGTCTTCGTCGCGGACGAGATCCAGTCCGGCTTCTGCCGTACCGGGCAGTGGTTCGCCTGTGAGGACGAGGGGATCGTCCCGGATCTGATCACCACCGCCAAGGGCATCGCCGGCGGTCTGCCGCTCGCCGCCGTCACCGGGCGCGCGGAGATCATGGACGCGGCGCACGCCGGTGGCCTCGGCGGTACGTATGGCGGCAACCCGGTCGCCTGCGCGGGCGCCCTCGGCTCCATCGAGACCATGAGGGAACTCGACCTCAACACCCGGGCGAAGCACATCGAGGCCACGATGAAGGCGCGGCTCACCGCCATGGCCGAGAAGTTCGCCCACCACGACCGATGCAGTATTGGTGATATCCGGGGACGCGGCGCCATGATCGCCATCGAGCTGGTCAAGGACCGTACGACGAAGGAGCCCGCCCCGGAGGCGACCGCCGCGCTGGCCAGGGCCTGCCATCAGGAGGGGCTGCTGGTCCTGACCTGTGGCACCTACGGCAATGTGCTGCGTTTCCTGCCGCCGCTCGTCATCGGCGACGACCTGCTCGATGAGGGCCTCGACATCATCGAGCAGGCGTTCGCCCGGATCTGAGTCGGAATGCGCCATTGGCTCGTTCCCTCATCTGCCCGCGCCGCATCCGGAATCCCTCATCCGCCTCTGACGTCCCCTACTTCCCGGAACCGGAACCCCTGCCGGATTCCGCTCCCGGTGGACGAGCGGCAGAGCGCGTGAAGAAGGTGTGCAAGGTGCATGACGGGTCGCGATTCCGTCTGTCGTCACCGCGTCCCCTGCCGTAGGTTCTGATGCAGATGAGAGATACACCCCGCCCACAGGGGACTGTGGGCGACGCCAAGTCGGGGCCTCCCCAGCTTCGCCTTGGTCGTGCCCTCGCGCACACACCCGGAGCTTCCGGCTCCGGATCTCCTCACCGATCGGATGGCCGCCCGCCCCAAACCCCCCGGGGCGTGCGGCACACCGATCCGGACGGCCGCTCCGGAGCAACCCCCCCTGCTCCGGGGCGGCCGACCATTTTCCCGGGCTTCCCGGACTCCCCGGCTTTCCCGGGCTCCCCGCTCCTCTTCCTCCTCCTCGCCCTCCCGGCACTGCTGTTCGGGGTGATCACCTGGCAGGTCGTCGCCCACGGTCCACTGGCCCGCGTCGACGAACACCTCAGCGACGTACTGGTCCGCCGGGGCGCCCCCACCCAGTTCCTCGCCGACCTCGGCAACATCACCGTCGCCGTCCCGGTCCTGGCGGTCGTCCTCGTGTACGCGGGATGGCGCGCTCGTGCCACCGGTAGGGACCACTGGTGGCGGGCTCCCGCGGTCGTCGCCCTCCTCATGGCCGCCGTACCGCTCTGGGTCGTCCCGCTGAAGGAGCTCATCGCCCGCTCGGGCCCGCCGATCATGGGGCCGGGCACGGGTTTCTACCCCTCGGGTCATACGGCGACCGCCTCGATCGCGTACGGCGGTGCCGTCCTGCTTCTGCTGCCGTGGCTGCGCGGCGTCCTCGTACGCCGCGCCCTTGTCGTCGCCGCCGTCGTCGTCAACATCGGGGTCGGTTTCGGCCTCGTGCGCCAGGGCTACCACTGGCCCCTGGACGTCGTGGCGAGTTGGTGCGTGTGCGCGATGGCGCTGTTCTCGCTGTGGTGGTGGCCGGCTCGTCGTTCCGGATGACGTCCGCGTCGGCCGCACGGGCGGCCGACGAGAGCGCGGCACGGCCGGGGGACGGCCGTCGTCACGACTTACCGCAGCCGAGGGACCCGCCGGCGGTCCTCGGCCCCGGCGCTAGCTTTCCTCGTCCGTCGCCAGGGAGGCCGCCGCCTCGTGCATCGCCAGTTCGAGCAGCGCGGGGTCGTTGAGGGTGCCGGTGCCGTCCGGGGGCACCAGCCAGCGGACTCCGCCGGTCTGCCGGCCGGGGTACGGCACCACGATCCAGGTGCCGTGCCCGGCGCTGCGCACCCCGGTGCCGAGCCAGCGGGACGCGGTGCCCGGGGGCACGAAGAACCCCATGCGGTCGTCGCCGAAGTCGACGAGCACGGGCCCCGGCTGGTCGATGATGCGGGTCAGGACGTCGAGCGTGGGATAGCCCAGCTCACCCGGCAGGATCAGCACGTCCCACGCCTTGCCCGCCGGGAGCAGCGCGACCCCCAGGGGGTTGCGTTCCCACTCCCAGCGGCAGGCCTCGGGATCAGGTGATACGGATGCCAGCCAGTCGACCGCCGTCTTGGCCCCAGTCATGACAGGGACCTTCCTCTCTGTAGAGCTCCGATGGACGCGGTTTTCGCGTCAGGAGCACAGACAGGGGTTCGGGCCGAGCATTACGCGGTTTCTCTCCACTTCCTGGGGTGAATCGGATACGGGCGATCGAGCAGGGCGTACGCCCATCGCGGCACGGCGCACGCCCCTTGATCACGAATGCCTCACGCGCCTCGGTCACGCGCCCTCAGCTGTCGAAGCCCAGTCCCAGCCGGTCCATGGCCTTGAGCCACAGGTTGCGGCGCCCGGCATGGGAGTCGGCGCGGGCCAGGGACCACTTGGTGAGGGCGATACCGGTCCAGGCGAACGGCTCCGGCGGGAACGGCAGCGGCTTCTTGCGGACCATGGCCAACTCCGTGCGCTCGGTGCGTTCCCCGGCCAGCAGATCGAGCATGACCTCCGCGCCGAACCGGGTCGCGCCGACGCCGAGCCCCGTGTATCCGGCCGCGTACGCCACTTTGCCGTGGTGGGCGGTGCCGAAGAACGCCGAGAAGCGCGAGCAGGTGTCGATGGCGCCGCCCCAGGCGTGGGTGAAGCGGACGCCCTCCAGCTGCGGGAAGCAGGTGAAGAAGTGCCCGGCGAGCTTGGCGTAGGTCTCCGGCCGGTCGTCGTACTCGGCGCGGACGCGACCGCCGTACGGGTAGATCGCGTCGTAGCCGCCCCACAGGACGCGGTTGTCGGCGGAGAGCCGGAAGTAGTGGAACCGGTTGGCCGAATCCCCCAGGCCCTGGCGGCCCTTCCAGCCGAGGGACGCCAGTTGCCCGGCGGTCAGCGGCTCGGTCATCAGGGCGTAGTCGTAGACGGGGACGGTGTACGCGCGGACCCGTCTGACCAGGTTCGGGAAGATGTTCGTGCCCAGGGCCACCTGGCGGGCCCGGACTCGGCCGTACGGGGTACGGACGGCCATACCGGCGCCGTAGGTCTTCAGGGTGAGGGCGGGGGTGTGCTCGTAGACGCGGACACCTAGGTGTAGGCAGGCGCGTTTGAGGCCCCAGGCGAGTTTGGCGGGGTGGAGCATGGCGACGCCCCGGCGGTCGTGGAGGCCGGCCTCGAAGGTGGGGGAGGCGACCTGCTCGCGGACCGCGTCGGCGTCGAGGAACTCGATGCCGTCGGCGAGGCCCTCGCGTTCGATCCGCTCGTACCAGTCGCGCAGTTCCCATGCCTGGTAGGTCTCGGTGGCGACGTCGATCTCGCCGGTGCGTTCGAAGTCGCAGTCGAGGTCGTGGCGGGCGACGGCCGCCTCGATCGCGTCGAGGTTGCGGGCGCCCAGCTCCTGGAGTTTGTGGATCTCGTCGGGCCAGCGGGCGAGGCCGTTGGCCAGGCCGTGGGTGAGCGAGGCGGCGCAGAAGCCGCCGTTGCGGCCGGAGGCGGCCCAGCCCACCTCGCGGCCCTCCAGCAGGACGACATCCCGTCGTGGGTCGCGCTCCTTGGCGATCAGCGCGGTCCACAGTCCGCTGTATCCGCCGCCGACGACCAGCAGATCGCAGGTCTCGGTGCCGGTGAGCGCGGGTTCGGGGTGGGGCTTGCCGGGGTCTTCGAGCCAGTACGGGACCGGCCGCGCTTCGGAGAGGGATCGTGTCCAGTCGTTGCCACGGCTCATGGCGCTCGGGGCCATGATTTCAACTCCCCACAGAGTTATCGAGATACAGAGTTGTCGGGATCTACGCCTTCTGGCGCCTTCTTCTGTTTCCGACGGCCATTCCGGCCATCACGAACAGTACGGCGACGAGGAACATGGCCGTACCGATGACATTGATCTGCACGGGCGTACCGCGCTGTGCCGAACCCCAGACGAACATGGGGAACGTGACGGTGGAGCCCGCGTTGAAATTGGTGATGATGAAATCGTCGAAGGAGAGCGCGAAGGCGAGCAGCGCGCCCGCCGCGATTCCGGGGGCGGCGATGGGGAAGGTGACGCGGAGGAAGGTCTGGACGGGACCGGCGTACAGATCGCGCGCGGCCTCCTCCAGCCGGGGGTCCATCGACATCACGCGTGCCTTGACGGCGACGACGACGAAGCTGAGGCAGAACATGATGTGGGCGATCAGGATCGTCCAGAATCCCAACTGTGCACCCAGATTGAGGAAAAGGGTCAGCAGCGAGGCGGCCATCACGACCTCGGGCATCGCCATCGGCAGGAAGATCAGCGAGTTGACGGCACCGCGCGCGCGGAAGCGGTAGCGCACCAGCGCGAAGGCGATCATCGTGCCGAGCACGGTCGCGCCGAGCGTCGCCCAGGCCGCGAGTTGCAGGCTGAGCGTCAGCGAACCGCACAGATCGGCGACCCCGCACGGATCGGCCCAGGCGTCCGTGGAGAACTTCTGCCACTCGTAGTTGAAGCGCCCCTTCGGCTGGTTGAAGGAGAAGACGGTGACGACGACATTCGGGAGCAGCAGATATCCGAGTGTCAACAGCCCGGCGATGACGACGAGATGGCGTCGCAGCCATTTCAGAAAGGCCATTTAGACCAGATCCTCCGTCCCGGACCGGCGAATGTAGACCGTGACCATGAGGAGGATCACGGCCATGAGGATGAAGGAGAGCGCCGCCGCCGTCGGATAGTCGAGAATCCTCAGGAACTGGCTCTGGATGACGTTTCCGATCATCTGGGTGTTGGTGGAGCCGAGGAGTTCGGCGTTCACGTAGTCGCCGCTCGCCGGGATGAACGTCAGCAGGGTGCCGGAGACGACACCGGGCAGCGACAGCGGGAACGTGACCTTGCGGAACGTGGTGAACGGCGTCGCGTAGAGGTCCCCGGCGGCCTCGTGCAGCCGTCCGTCGATGCGTTCGAGCGAGGTGTAGAGCGGCAGAATCATGAACGGCAGGAAGTTGTACGTGAGGCCGCAGACCACCGCGAGCGGGGTGGCCAGCACACGGTCACCGGCGGTGAGTCCGAGCCAGGCGGTGACATCCAGGACGTGCAGGGCGTCGAGGGCGCCGACGACCGGGCCGCCGTCCGACAGGATCGTCTTCCAGGCGAGCGTACGGATCAGGAAGCTGGTGAAGAACGGCGCGATCACCAGGATCAGGATCAGATTGCGCAGGCGCCCGGCGCGGAACGCGATCAGATACGCCAGCGGATAGCCCAGCAGCAGACACAGGACCGTGGCCGAGCCCGCGTAGAGGACCGAGCGCAGGAACTGCGGGTAGTACTCGCCGAGCGCGTCCCAGTAGGTCGCGAAGTGCCAGGTGACCCGGTAGCCCTCCGCCAGGGAGCCCGTCTGCACGGACGTGGAGGCCTGGTAGATCATCGGCATCGCGAAGAACACCAGCAGCCAGACGAGACCGGGCGCCAGCAGCAGATACGGCGTCCAGCGGCCTCTCCTGCGCGGTGGTTTCCCGGTGGTGGGCGTCGGAGCGAGGGGCGGCGGCGCCTCGGCTTCGGTGAGCGCTGTCGCCATCAGACCGCCGCCCCTTCCTCTGCGCCGACGGAGCCCTCCGCACCGGCGTCGATGTCCTGAGCGGCGTCCAGGCCGAACGTGTGAGCGGGGTTCCAGTGCAGGACGACATCGGCGCCGGGGACGAGCCGGGCGTCGCGGTCGATGTTCTGCGCGTACACCTCGAACTCGGGGCAGACCGCGCTGTCGATCACGTACTGGGTGGAGACCCCGATGAAACTGGTCGCGGCGATCTTGCCGGTGACGCGGTTGCGGCCGGCCGGGATGCCCCCTGCGTCGTCGGCGTGGGTGAGGGTGATCTTCTCCGGGCGTATCCCGACGAGGACCTTGCCGCCGGTGCGGGTGGGCGCACCGCACCTCGCCCCCGGGAGGACGAGCTGATCGGCACCCGCCTTCAGCACGATCTCCTCGCCGCTCCTGGAGTCGACCTCGGCCTCTATGAGGTTGGACGTGCCGAGGAAGTTGGCGACGAAGGTGGTCCTCGGGTTCTCGTACAGGTCGGCCGGGGAGCCGAGTTGCTCGACGCGGCCGGCGTTCATCACGGCGACCGTGTCGGCCATGGTCATGGCCTCCTCCTGGTCGTGGGTGACATGGATGAACGTGATGCCGACCTCGGTCTGGATGCGCTTCAGCTCCAGCTGCATCTGGCGGCGCAGCTTGAGGTCGAGGGCGCCGAGGGGCTCGTCGAGGAGGAGCACCTTGGGGTGGTTGATGAGGGCGCGGGCCACGGCGACGCGCTGCTGCTGGCCACCGGAGAGCTGGTGCGGTTTCTTGCGTGCCTGCTCGCCGAGTTGGACCAGTTCCAGCATCTCCTCGACCTGCTTCTTCACGGACCTGATGCCGCGCCTGCGCAGTCCGAAGGCGACGTTCTCGAAGATGTCGAGGTGCGGGAAGAGGGCGTAGGACTGGAAGACGGTGTTCACCGGGCGCTTGTGGGGCGGCAGGCGCGTCACGTCCTGCTCCCCCAGCGACACGGTTCCGCAGGAAGGTTCCTCCAGCCCGGCGATCATCCGCAGCGTGGTCGTCTTCCCACACCCGGAGGCCCCGAGCAGAGCGAAGAAGGAACCTTCCGGCACGGTGAGGTCGAGGGGATGGACGGCGGTGAAGGAGCCGTAGCTCTTACCGATCCCGGAGAGGCGTACGTCCCCGCCACCGTTCCCTGTGGTCTTGATGCCGTTCCCTGTGGTCTTCTTGCTGGTCATCGTCCTCGTCACGCCCCTGTCAACTTCGCGAACTTCTCTTCGTACGCCGTCTCTTCCTTCTGGGTGAGGGAGCGGAAGGCGTGGGACTTGGCCGCCATGGCCGCGTCGGGGATGATCAGCGGGTTGTTCGCGGCCTCCGGGTCGATCTTGGCCAGCTCCGCCTTCACCCCGTCGACGGGGCACACGTAGTTGATGTACGCGGCGAGTTCGGCGGCCGGCTTCGGCTCGTAGTAGTAGTCGATGAGCCGTTCGGCGTTGGTCTTGTGCCGGGCCTTGTTGGGGATCAGCAGATTGTCGGACGAGGTCATATAGCCGCTGTCGGGGATGACGAAGTCGACGTCCGGGCTGTCGGCCTTGAGCTGGACGACGTCACCGGCCCAGGCGATACAGGCCGCGAGGTCGCCCTTGGTGAGGTCGGATGTGTAGTCGTTGCCGGTGAAGCGGCGGATCTGCCCCTGGTCGACGGCCTTCTGGAGGCGGGCGATCGCGGCGTCGTAGTCGTCGTCGCCGAACTTCGCGGGGTCCTTGCCCATGTCGAGCAGTGTCATCCCGATGCTGTCGCGCATCTCGGAGAGGAAGCCGATACGCCCCTTGAGCCTGGGGTTGTCGAGCATGTCGGAGACCGACCGGACCTCCTCGCCGTCGAGAGCCTTCCTGTTGAAGGCGATGACGGCCGATATCCCCTGCCAGGGATACGAGTAGGCGCGTCCGGGGTCCCAGTCGGGGCTGCGGAACTGCTGGGAGAGGTTCATGAAGGCGTGCGGCAGATTCGACGCGTCCAGTTTCTGGACCCACCCGAAGCGGATCAGCCGGGCCGCCAGCCAGTCGGTGACGCAGATCAGATCGCGTCCGGTGTCCTGTCCGGCGGCGAGCTGCGGCTTGATCTTGCCGAAGAACTCGACGTTGTCGTTGATGTCCTCGGTGTAGTCGACCTTGATTCCGGTACGCGCGGTGAACTGGTCGAGGCTCGGGTGGTGTTTGCCGCTGTCGTCGACGTCCATGTACTCGGTCCAGTTGGAGAAGTCGACCTCCTTCTCCTCGGCCGAGTGGTCCTCGGAGGAGATGCCCGAGGTGTTCTTGGCGGCGGGGATGCCGCAGGCGCTCAGCGCACCGAGCCCGGCGAGCGCGAACGCGCCGCCCGTGCCGGCGCGCAGCAGCGAACGGCGGCCGAGTACGGCCCTGCCGCCCGCGAGGCCGCGCCGCATGGCGGCCACCTGGGCCGGGGACAGGCGGTCGGGCTCGTACTGCTCCATGCGCGTGGTGCCTTTCGGGAGTGCCCTTTCGGGAGGTGCCCCGTCGGGTGGATGGCGGGGACCGGCGGTGGTCGGCCGACCGGTCCCTGAGCTGACAGACCCCGTACTGACCGGACTGACCGACCCGGGCCGACGGACGCATACCGTCCGCCCCGTGCCGACCGTCCCGTCCTGAGCGGGAGGGGGGCCGCCTCGGGTGGGCCCGTGACGATCCTGCCGGTCCTGACTACCGGTCGCCGAAGATCGTGCGGTGCCAGTCCTTCCGGGCGACCGCCGTATTGTCGAACATTACGTGCTTGATCTGGGTGTACTCCTCGAACGAGTACAAGGACATGTCCTTGCCGAAGCCGGATGCCCGGTATCCGCCGTGGGGCATCTCGCTGATGATCGGGATGTGGTCGTTGATCCACACACACCCGGCCCTGATCTCACGCGTCGCGCGGTTGGCCCGGTACACGTCCCGGGTCCACGCGGAGGCCGCGAGCCCGTACGGGATGTCGTTCGCCAGCCGGATGCCGTCGTCGTCGCTGTCGAAGGGCAGGACGACGAGTACGGGGCCGAAGATCTCCGCCTGGACGATCTCGCTGTCCTGGGGCGCGTCCGTGATGAGGGTCGGCCGGTAGTAGGCGCCGGAGGCCAACTCCCCCTGTGGTGCCGCTCCGCCGGTCACCACGCGCGCGTACGCGCGTGCCCGCTCCACGAACCCGGCGACCCGGTCGCGCTGGCCGTGCGAGATCAGCGGCCCCAGATCGGTGCCGGGCGCGAAGGGGTCACCCAGGCGAACCGTCTCCATGAGGGAGGCCGTTCCGGCGACGAACTCCTCGAAGAGAGGGCGCTGTACGTACGCGCGCGTGGCGGCCGTGCAGTCCTGGCCGGTGTTGATGAGGGCGCCCGCGACCGCGCCGTTGACGGCGGCTTCCAGATCGGCGTCGTCGAACACGACGAAGGGCGCCTTGCCGCCCAGTTCCAGATGGATGCGCTTGACGGTCGCCGTGGCGATCTCGGCGACCCGCTTTCCCACGGCCGTGGACCCGGTGAAGGAGGTCATCGCCACGTCCGGGTGCCCGACGAGGTGCTCCCCGGCCTCCTTGCCGACACCGGTGACGATGTTGACGACCCCGTCCGGAATCCCGGCGTCGGCGGCGGCCCGGGCGAAGAGCAGCGAGGTGAGCGGGGTCGGTTCGGCGGGCTTCAGGACGATCGTGTTGCCCGCGGCGATCGCCGGGAGGATCTTCCAGGCGGCCATCTGGAGCGGATAGTTCCAGGGCGCGATGGAACCGACGACACCGATGGGCTCCCGGCGGACGTAGGAGGTGTGGTCGCCGGAGTACTCGCCGGCCGACTGCCCCTGGAGATGACGGGCGGCACCGGCGAAGAACGCCGTGTTGTCGATCGTCCCCGGTACATCGAACTCCCGGGTGAGCTTGAGCGGCTTCCCGCACTGCAGGGACTCGGCCCGCGCGAACTCCTCCGCCCGCTCGGCGAGTACGGCGGCGAAGCGGTGCAGCGCGTCGGAGCGCTCGCCGGGCGTCGCGGCGGCCCAGCCCGGGAAGGCGGCGCGGGCGGCGGCCACGGCGGCGTCGACGTCGTCCGGCCCGGCTAGCTCGTACGTGTACACGCCCTCACCGGTGGCCGGGTCGAACACGGTGTGGGTGCGGCCGGACGTGCCCTTCGTCAGGCGTCCGGCGATGTACTGCGCGCCGTCCGCGAAGCGTTCCTGGACGGGGACGCTCCGGCCCCTCGCGAGGGCTTGGTCCTTGACGAGGGCCTGGTCCGGTGCGAGGGCCTGGTCCGGGGTGGCGGTGCCCGGGTTCTGCATGTCGCTCTCCTCCGCCGGGGCCCCAGGCCCCCGGTCGGGGACGCCGATGGGGGCGGGTGACGTAGCTACAGCTGGATTTGAGTGCCGATCCTGACAGAGCAGCAGGCCATCAACAAGTGATTCCGTTGTTTCCTTTTGGTTACGCGACGGAATCCTTCGACCAGGTATCCGGTCGACTCGAAAAACGGGGACGGATTGTCAGTGGTGGGTGCCAGACTCGTCGGCATGCTGAAGATCGATTCTTGGGACGCCCTGATCGGGGAGGTCCGGACGGGGACAAGGGTCAAGTACCTGCACTTCTGGGGGCATCGGCCCCTGCCCGACGGCCGGGTGGGCGCGAGCTGTCTGAGTCAGTGGTGGCCGTCGCCGTTCACGGTGGACGGGGTGGAGTACGCGACGGCCGAGCACTGGATGATGGCGTCGAAGGCCCGCCTGTTCGGGGACACGGAGGCCGAGCGCAAGGCCGTCGCGGCGGCGAGCCCCGCCCAGGCCAAGAAGATCGGGCGCCTCGTACGCGGCTTCGACGACGCCACCTGGGAGCGGGAGCGCTTCGCGATAGTCGTCGAGGGCAGCGTGCACAAGTTCGCCGCCCATGCCGATCTGCGGACGTTTCTGCTGGGCACGGGCGACCGGGTGCTCGTCGAGGCCAGCCCTCTCGACCGTGTCTGGGGCATCGGCCTCGCGGCGGACGACGAGCGCGCCATGGACCCCGCGCGGTGGCGGGGTCCGAATCTGCTGGGCTTCGCGCTGATGGCGGCGCGTGAGCGCTTGCGGACGGGGGCCGGGGCCGAGACCGGAGTCTGAGGCCGACTACCGGCGCGGCAGCACCAGGGAGAGGGACGTGGAGTAGCCGTCGTCGAAGGAGTCGGGGTCCGAGTCGCCGCCGCTGCCGTCGGGTGCCACGAGGATGAGGACGATGAAGCCGATGCCCAACAGCACGCCGACCGCGCCGCAGATGATCCCCGCCAGGGCGTGCCCCGGATTGGTGGCCTCGCCCCGGCGCGCCTTGACCCTGCCGATGGCCCCGAAGATCACGGCCAGCACCCCCAGCACGATCGCGAGCGGCCACAGACAGAACAGGACCGACGCGCAGATGCCCAGCACCATCGAGGCGATCCCCATCCCGTTGCTCGGCGGGGGCGTGAGTCCGGGCCAGCCGTAGCCGGGGACGGGATGCCCGACACCGCCGTGGGCGGGACCGCCCGGATACTGGGGATAGCCGTACGGCAGCTGCCCCGGCCCCTCAGGGCTGATGGGCGGCGGCGGGACGGGAGCCCCCGGAGAACCGTGGATGAACTGCCGGGGGAAGGCGGCGTTCGGGGCGGGCGGAGCGAAGGGGCCACCCGGCACGGGGGCGGCGGCGTGGGCCGCGGGTGGGGCGAAAGGGTTGCTGGGGGGTGCCGCGTCGGTGGGGGGCGGGGCGAAGGGGTTGCGGTTGTATTCGGCGGGCGCACCGGCTGAGGGCGGGGCGAAGGGATGGGCAGGAGGCGAGGCATGGGTGGCCGGCGGCTGAGGCACGCCGGGAGGAGCGAACGGATGGGGGGTGGATGACGTGACGACAGCGGGCGTCGCGGCGGGCTGCGGGGAGCCCGGGGGCGCGAAGGGCGTGGGGGCTGCCCAGGGATGCGGCGACGCGGATGCCGAGGGGGGTGTCGGGGTCGGGGCGCCGGGTGGCACGGGTCCCGCCGTCGGACTGGACGCGCCGGGCGGCACGGGCCCGGGCCCCGGAGTGACCGTCACCTGGTCATGGAGGTCCGCACCGGAGGGCTTGTCCAGCGAGACCTTCGCGGCCATGAGGACGCCCTCGGGCTCTGATACGGCGTCCTCAGGCGCTGACGCGACCCCTGATACGGCGTCCTCGGGCACTGCTGTCCCCTCGCTCTTCCCGGGCTCGGCGTCCTCGGGCCCCGGCGTCCCGGCGTACCCCACCGGCTTCGCGTCCTGCGGCCCTCGCATCCCCGCGTGCCCAACCGGCTTCACGTCCTCCGGCTCCGTCGCCCCGTGGGGTTCGGGCAGCGGGGGCGGGGGTGTCTGTGGAGTCGGTGTCCCGTCGGACGGCATCCTCTGGTCCCCCTCTGTGCTGCTTCTGTCGGGCGTACGTTCGGTCATGCTAAGGCCCTGGCTTCCTGGTCGGGGGCGCCGCATACGATGAGCCGAGTCATCGATCAGCCGATCACCCGCGTCCCCCGACGACGACCTCGGTCCGGGGCGGACGCAGTTCCCGGGGAGGAACCTTGACCGACCACCGCACCACGCCCGGCGCACCCGGCGCACCCGGCGTATCCGGCGTATCCGGCGCATCGGGCACGCCAGGCGCATCCGCCGCGCCCGGCGTCTCCGGCGCCCGTGACGCGCACACCTTCATCGCCGGTCTGCCCAAGGCCGAGCTGCATGTGCACCACGTCGGCTCCGCCTCCCCCCGTATCGTCGCGGAACTGGCCGCCCGTCACCCCGACTCCAAGGTGCCGACGGACCCCGAGGCCATCGCGGACTACTTCACGTTCACGGACTTCGCGCACTTCATCCAGGTGTATCTGTCGGTCGTCGATCTGATCCGCACCCCGGAGGACGTCCGGCTGCTGACGTTCGAGGTGGCGCGGGACCTGGCCCGGCAGCAGGTGCGGTACGCCGAGCTGACGGTGACGCCGTACTCGTCGACGCGTCGCGGTATCGACGAGCGGGGCTTCATGGAGGCGATCGAGGACGCGCGCAAGGCGGCGGAGGCCGAGTTCGGGACCGTACTGCGGTGGTGCTTCGACATCCCCGGCGAGGCCGGGCTGGAGGCCGCCGAGGAGACGACGCGGCTCGCGACCGACGACCGGCTGCGGCCGGAGGGACTGGTGTCGTTCGGGCTCGGCGGGCCGGAGATCGGCGTACCGAGGCCGCAGTTCAAGCCGTTCTTCGACCGGGCGATCGCGGCCGGGCTGCGGTCGGTGCCGCACGCCGGTGAGACCACCGGCCCCGAGACGGTGTGGGACGCGATCAACGAGCTGCGCGCCGAGCGCATCGGCCACGGCACCAGTTCGGCCCAGGACCCGAAGCTGCTGGCCCACCTCGCCGAGCACCGCATCGCCCTGGAGGTCTGCCCGACGTCGAACATCGCCACGCGGGCGGTCCGCACCCTCGACGAGCACCCCATAAAGGAGTTCGCGCGGGCCGGGGTCCTGGTCACCATCAACTCCGACGACCCGCCGATGTTCGGCACCGACCTCAACAACGAGTACGCGGTGGCCGCCCGCCTCCTCAACCTCGACGAGCAGGGGCTCGCCGCACTCGCCAAGAACGCCGTTGAGGCGTCCTTCCTCGACGAGCCCGACAAGTCCCGCCTGTCAGACGAGATCGACACCTACACATCGACATGGCTCACCCCATGAACGCCACGACCCCCACGACTCCCATGAACGCCATGAACGCCATGAACGCCATCGACTCCAACGCCACCGGCGGCTCCCTGCGCGCCCTGACAGCCGTGGCCCATCGCGGTGCCCCGTACCGGCATCGCGAGAACACCCTCGACTCGCTGCGGTGCGCGCTCGAACTGGGCGCGGACGCCGTGGAGTTCGACGTACGGACGACACGGGACGGTGTGCCGGTCCTGCTCCACGACTCGACGCTGAACCGGCTGTGGGAGCTGGACCGTCCGCTGGCCTCGCTGTCGTCGGCGGAGCTGCGCGGGCTGACCGCCGACGGGGTGCCCACCCTGGTGGACGCGCTGCGCGTGACCGAGGGCACCCGGGTCATGGTCGATCTGCCGGGCACGGCGGACCGCCGGACGGTACGGCGCATCGTGGACGTCGTACGGGAGTGCGGCGCCGAGGAGCGGGCGTACTACAGCGCCGGCCCCGAGATGATGCTCGCGGTCAGGGCGGCGTCGACGACGGCCGAGATCGCCCTCACCTGGACAACCCTCGCCCCACCACGCCCCGCCCTCCTGAACGCCGTCCGCCCCCGCTGGCTCAACTACCGCTTCGGTTTGATGAGCAGAGAGCTGGCGGACCGCGCCCACCGCGACGGCTACCTGGTCTCGGTCTGGACCCCGGACACGCGCAGATCGATGCGGAAGCTGGTGGAGATGGGCGTCGACTCAATCACCACGAACCGAGTCGACGCGCTGTGCACGATGCGGATGGCCGCCAGGGCGACTTAGCACCACCGGCCAGCACAAAAGGGGCGCGGGGCTGTGTCGATATGCGGCTCCGCCGCGTGAGCGCGACAAGCCACACACAACCCGCACCCGCCAACAAACAACACGTCCCGAGTTACTAGGCGCCGCAGCACCCCGCCCCCGCTACACCTCCGACCCCTGAGCCACAGCAGCCAAGTCCCCCGGCGTCTCACGCGTAACGTACTGCGGCACCGGCGCCGAATCCTCCCCATTGTCCCGGACCAGCCCATACCGAATGGCCCCGTCGGGCGGACCGGACGTGATGTCCTCGGTGATCGCGTCCCAGGTCGTCGGGGCGACGGTGATCCCGTAGTCGGCGCCACGTTCGTTCTGAGTGAGGGTGACGGTGCCGTTGAGATGGAAGTACTCGTTCTGCCACATCTGCTGCGTGCCGTCCGGCAGGACGATGTATCCGGTGTCGGGACCGCCCATGCCGGTCGTCCTGCCGTCGGCGGACATCGGGTCGTCCATACGGCGCCCACCGCCGGAGGCCACATGGAAGAGCTTGCCCTTCAGCCCGGTCCAGGTGGGCATGACGAGGGAGCCCGCCCGGTACTGGGGTGAGATCTGCCAGCGGACGAGGATGTAGCCCTTGCCGGAGAAGGTGACATTGTCGCCCCGGTGGTTCATCACCGTCCGTGTGCCGCCGGTGCTGGTGAGGGTGGTCTCGGCGCGGTGCGGCAGGGCGCCGGGCGGGGTGTCGGGGTCGGGTGCCCGGTCCACGGCGTCGACGACACTGCCGTACAGGTCGGTCTTCTTCGTCGGGGAGGCGGAGGGGGACGGCTTCGGTGAGCGGGAGGGTGAGGCGGAGGGCGACGGGGACGGGCCGGACGGCTCGGCGCCGGCCGGTGGGCGGGCGGTGCTGGCCGCTGTCGGTGCCGCCTGAACGGGCCGCTCGCCCGGCGGCTGGGTCACCACATACGCGCCCCCGGCGACGATCGTCGCGCCCGCCGTCACCGCGACGGCGGGCTTGGTGAGGACGCCCAGCGCCTTCGCGGACCAGCCCACCGAGGTCGAGGCGGCGGCCGTGGCGGTCGCGGCCACCGCCGTCTTGCCGCCGAAGGCCAGCGACAGGGTGAAGCCGACGGGGATCGGGACCAGGGCGATACCGACGAGGAGACGCTCGGCCGGGACGACCATCGCGTCGGCGCCGCGCTGGCCGTCGCAGCGGGCGCAGCCCCGGATGTGCCGGGCGATGCGCTTGCGCCAGACCGAGTCGGGGCGCCCGTTCCAGCGGACGGTGACCAGACGCAGGTCGTCGCAGGAGGAGTCGAGGGCGCGGACGATACCGCGCGCGGTCTCCAGCCGGGCCTTCATCCGCTGCACCCGGACGGCGGCGTGCTGCCGGCTGATGCCGACGGCGGCGGCCAGCTCGCGCCGGGTGAGTTCGCCGGCGACCTCCAGCCACCACAGGGACAGCAGTTGCCGGTCCTCGTCGTCGAGCCAGCGGACCGCCTCCGCGACCTCCCTGCGCTGGCCCTCCAACTGGAGCCGCAGCACGGTCAGTTCGGCGAAGTCGGCGGCGCCCTGCCCGTCGCCGGTGTCCTCGCCCAGCGGGTCGGTCGTGCGCCTGCGCGCCCGGTCGCGTATCTGGCGCATCGCGATGGCGACCAGCCAGGAGCGGAAACTGTCCGGATCGCGTAGCGTCCCGAGGTTGTCGACAGCGCGGAGCATCGTCTCCTGGACGACGTCGTCGACATCGGCGTGGCCGTTGAGGGCGCGGCCGACGATGTTGTAGACGAGGGGCAACCAGCCCTCGACCAGCTCGTCGAGGGCCCGCCGGTCACCCGCCTGCGCGGCCGCGATGGTGGAGCGCCACTGCCGCCCGTCCACGTACGTTCCTTCCGGTCCCGCTGGTCTCACCCTGATCACTCGGCTGTCGTCCGTACCTTCTCAGCCATCCACATGACATGGGGAACCCGCGAGGCGGAGATCACACCGCTCATACGACCCAGGCGGCACATACATCCCATACATCCCATACGGCCCATACGGCTCACTCCTGTGTGTGGGGAACAGGGGTTGCCCTGGGAGACGGGACGGGGGCGGGCGCGATAACACTTTTTCGGTGACGCTCAGCCCGTCGCGACCCCGCCCGCAGCGGCCGCTTCCGGCGCCGCTGCGACCGGCGCCGTCAGCGCCTCCAGCCGCTTGATCCGCCGCCACACCACATACAGCGGGATCACCCCGAACACCCCGAACGACATGTCGATCACCGACCACCAGAAGGGGATGTCCCGGATCGGGCCGCAGATCAGGGCCAGCGGGATGATGCCGGCGCAGGCGATCATGGCGAACTCGACGACCCAGATGTTGCGGACGGGGTCGCGGTACGGGCCGTAGAAGGCGACCGCGATCACAAGATGGGCGAAGGCCAGCCAGTCCGTGCCGTAGAGGAGGAAGGGGTACTCGGCGTCGGCCTCGTCCAGCCCGGCCCGTACCCGCTCGATCCACTCCATGAGCCCGGGCAGGTGCTCCCCCGCGGACAGCGCACGCAGCAACTCCTCGGTCCAGCGCAGCTCATGGACCAGCGGGAAGGCCGTGGCACCGCTCAGCACCAGACAGACGACGAAGAACACCAGCCACACGCGAATGCCCTTGAGCAGGGCGGCTCTGTCGCTCATGAGGGGAGCGTACGCCCCGCGTTGAACGTGTTCAAAAGCGGGGCGTACGCAGCCGAAGGGGGCACCCAACGCCCGGGATCGTGTCAGTTGTTGCCGGGGATCGAGCGGATGGCGGCGATGTCGAACTGGAGGCGTACCTTCTCGCTCACCATGGCACCGCCCTCCGCCAGCCGCTGGTTGTACGTCAGCCCCCATTCGGAACGATTGATGGTGGTCGTCCCGTCGAATCCGACTCGTTCATATCCGAAGGGGTCGGTGACATGGCCGATATAGGTGAGTTCGAGATCGACGGGACGGGTGATGCTCTTGATCGTCAGCTCGCCGGACATCCGGTAGACATCGTTGCCGACGACACGGACCGCCGTACTGACGAAACGCATTCGGGGATGGTTGGCGGAGTCCAGGAAGTCACGGCCCCGCAGATGGGCGTCGCGTTGCTCCACACCGCTGTCGATGGACCCGGTGGCGATGACGATCTCCGCTCCGGAACGGGACGGATCGCGACCGTCGAAGTAGAGACGGCTCTGGTACTCCGTGAACGCGCCGCGCACGGTCGTGACCAGGGCATGGCGCACGGAGAAGCCGATCCGGCTGTGCGCCTGGTCGATCATCCACTCCCCGGTCAGCACCCCGAGGGCGGGGTCCGGCGGAGCGGAGTGGGTGAACGCCCGTCGGTCGTGGGGGACTTGGGAGGCGGTGGGGGGAGCCGAGCGGCGCAGGGTCGCAGCACGGTTGAACAGGTTCATGATTCACGTAACTACGGCACCAGAGAAATCGCCGCAAGTGTTCTACCGAAGCCGGTCACATGCTCGCCACGAATTCCCCCTGGAATTCGCCCGATTTCCTCGGCCATCCAGCCGATTTCCCCGGTAATTCGTCCGGCAACCGGACGGGCACCCAAAAAGCGGGAAGAATCGCCTTCTTGTGCGCGTCATCGGCTCGCCCTCGGTTCGCCCTCGGCTCGTCATCGGCTCGTCATCGGGCCTTGAGCGCCACGGCGATACGGTCCAGCACCGGGAACGGGACCAGCCCGTAGTGGTAGAAGTCCACGGCGTCCGCGCCGCCCTGTCTGGCGTCCGCGCCGCCCCGGCCGACGGCCGCCACGGTCTTCGCCGCCAGATGCTCGGCCGATTCGGTGTCCGGAACTCCCGGGCGCAGCACGGCCCGTAGCGAGCAGTCGTCGCGCAGTACGGCCCGGTAGGCGGCGGTGTCGGCCGCGATCCGCGCGGGGTCGTGGGCGTAGGCGAGTACGGCGTAGGCGGGGACGACGGCGCCGAGCGCGGCCGGGTCGACACCGGTCCGCCATGCCTCGTCGACGGCCGGGGCACCGGTCGGGCGGCCGTCCGCGTAGCCCTTGACGGCACCGGTCAGATCGAGGAAGACCAGCCGGGAGCCCTCGGCCGCCACCGCGTCCGCCACCGTCGCGGCCAGCGAAGTGACGGTACCGGTACGGGCGTTGACGTATGCGGCGACCGGCTCCGGCAGGGCGTCGACGCTCAGCTCCACTCCGCTCGCGCCCCCTCCGTCGAGGACCCGGCCCACCGTACGGGCGGCCTCGGCCCGGGCCGCGCCCACGTCGACTCCCGCCGACTCGGCGCACGTCGAGCAGTGCCGGCAGAAGCACAGGCCCAGCAGGAAGTCCTCCAGTGGGCCCAGCCCCACGAAGTCGCGCTCGTGGTGGTAGCCATGGCCGAAGGTGCCGTAGTGCAGGGACTCGGCGACCACCGCGTCCACACCGGTCCGGGCCACCGAGCGGGCCAGCGCCACGGCGTACGCGCGGACGTCGGGGTGGGCCGGGCAGAGGTCGGCGGGGGCGGCCCGGTCGCCGAAGCAGTTCCGCTGGGTGACGTCGGGGTGGGCGAGGCCGAGGGTGGTGTTGTGCAGGAAGACGGTCCAGCCGTGCAATGCCGCGCCCCGCTCCGCCGTACGCCGCCGCACCTCCCTCAACGGCTCGTCCCCGGCGCCCGGTTGCACGGGCGGGACCAGCCGCAGCCCGTCGAAGAGGTCGGCCGGGGGCACGAGGTGGACGCCGTCGCGGCGCAGGGTCACCCGCGCCGGGCCGTGCGGGGTGACATCACGGGCGCGGTGGTACGCGGCGGCGACGGTGAGCGTGTCGCAGCCGTACGCCCCGAGGACCCGGTCGAGCACGGCGTCGACGCCCTCGGCGCGCAGATCCTCGACGAAGGTGTACGTGGACGTCTCCATCAGTGCCCCCTGTCCCGGCCCCTGGAGGAGCCGAGGACGTGGGAGATCTCCAGGCCGGTGCGGACGACCATGGGGCCGACCTCGCGGACGCGGGCGGGCGTCATCCGGGTGGTGAGGCCGGAGACGCTGACCGCGCCGACGGCCGCGTCGGTGTGGTCGAAGACGGGTGCGGCGACACAGCGGACCTCGGGTTCGTTCTCGCGGTCGTCGATGGCGTAGCCGAGGCGGCGGACCCGGTCGAGTTCGGCCCGCAGCCGCTGGGCGTCGGTGACCGTGTGGGCGGTGACCGGCGGCATCCCGGCGGCCACCACCACCTTGAACGCCTCCTCGTCCTGCCAGGCGAGGATGGCCTTGCCGACGGCGGTGCGATAGGCGGGGACCCGGCTGCCGACACGCGAGGCCATACGGACGTTGGTCTCGTTCTCCACCTTGTCGATGTAGACGATGTCCGGTGCCTCGTAGACGACGAGGTGGCAGGTCTCCCCCACAGCGTGCTGGAGCAGCCTGAGCGGTTCCGTGGCCACGGTCCGCAGGTCCAGGGAGGAGAGGTAGGCCTGGCCGAGCCGCAGGGTGCCGTGGCCGAGCCGGAACCAGCCCGTCTCCCGGTCGCGGGCCAGCAGATCGGCCTCCATCAGCGGTGCGGTCAGCCGGAGCACGGTGCTCTTGTTGATGCCGAGTTCGTCGGCGAGCCGGGTCAGCGAGATGCCCCGGCCGGTGCCCGCGTGGTCGCGGATGTGGTCCAGGACGGTGAGGGCGCGGCGCAGGGAGGAGGACTGGTTGCGGCGGGAGGCCGGGCCCGACGACGGGGTGGCCGAAGTCCCGTTCGCGGCCGAAGTCCCCTTCACGGCCGGGGTTTCCGGCACGGCCGGGGTGTCGTGCGTGACCGGGGTTCCCTGGGCGTCGGTCATGTCGTACTCCTCGGGAGCAGTCCGCGGGCCACGGTGTCGCGGGCGGCGGCCAGATGCCGCCCGGCGCGGGCGAGCGACACCTCGTGGTGGCCGGGGAACAGGGCGTCCACATCGAGTTCGGCCAGCCTGGTCAGACTGGCCGCGTACTCCGGTACCCGGCAGTCGTGCAGATTCTGCAGCGAGACACGGCCGCCGGTGAAGACGCAGTCCCCGGAGAAGAGGGCCCGGTAGTCGGGGGTGCGCAGGTGGTAGCAGGTGTGGCCGTCGGCGTGCCCGGGGGTGGCGACGGCCCTCAGGACGACACCGCCGCCGAGGTCGATCTCCTCGCCGTCGTCGACGGCCTCGACGCGGGGGCAGGGCGTGAGGGTGTAGTCGGCGGGATAGAACCCGGCCGCCTTGCCCCGGTCCAGGCTGACGCCCCGCTCGTCCCCCGCCGCGATCCACGGGACGGCGGCGGCCCCGGCCAGCACACGCAGTTCGGGCACCTGCTCGACGAGCGCCGCGGCCCCGCCCGAGTGGTCGGCGTGACCGTGGGTGAGGAGCAGATGAGCGGGTTCGGCGCCCTCGGCGCGTACGGCCCGCACGATGGCGTGGGCGGACCGGCCGGCTCCCGCGTCCACCAGCGCGCTGTGCCGGGCGCCCCGCACGAGATAGACGTGACAGTCCAACGGGTCGCTCAGATCGAACCCGTACGCACCACTGGCGACGAGCGTCACATGTTCGGTCAGCCGCATGACGGCCCTCCTGGTCTTCCGGTACTGCCGACGACGGGGGTGGGGAGACCGACCGACGACACGACGACTCGGCCCCGCCCTCCACAACGCCGCCGGTGAGCGCGAGGTGACCGGTCGGACGCGAGCCGGCCGGCAGCGTCCACGCCCCGGGTCGCCCCGCCCCGCGTCACCGCGTCCACCCCCGCGCCTCGGCCCTCTCCCCCACGGCCCCCATCGCCCGTACCGCGGCCACCACCACCCGCGCCGCCAGCGCCACTTCCGCCAGGTCCACGGACTCCTCCGCCGCGTGGGCGTCGGTCACCGAGCCCGGGCCGAGGACGACGGACGGGATGCCGGCGCGGGCGAGTTTGCTGGCGTCCGTGCCGAACGGCATGCCCCGGGCGGTGGAAGGGCGGCCGTGGTCGGCGAGGGCTTGGCAGAGGGCGGTGACGATCGGGGCGTCGGGCGAGGTGTCCAGGGCCGGATCGACGGTGAACGGAGGGTCCACCTCCGCGTCCAGCGCGGACAGTTCGGCCCGGTCCCGCCGCCAGACGCCCTCGGGGTCCTCGCCGGGCAGCGTGCGCCGGTCGACGTCCACCTCGCAGACACCGGGAACGGTGTTGGGCCCGGTGCCGCCCCGGACCCGGGTCACCGTACGGGTGGCGGGGCCGAGCAGCGGATGCGGGGCGACGGTCGGCGGGGTGGCGGCGAGATGGGCGATGACCGGTGCCATCAAGGTGATCGCGTTGACGGCCTCCTCCGGCCGCGAACTGTGTCCGGCCCGGCCGTTGGTGCGCACGGTGTACCGCACGACCCCCTTGTGCGCGACCGCCGGGACCAGCCCGGTCGGCTCCCCCACGACCGCCCCGACGACGTCCCGGTCCGCCAGCGCGTCCACGAGGTGCAGTACACCCCGATAGGCGTGCTCCTCGTCGCACACCCCGGCCAGCACGACCGTGTGCTCCGGCGGTTCAGGCGAGGCCGCGAGTTCGGCGACGGCCAGCAGGAACGCGGTCAACGGCCCCTTGGCGTCACACGCGCCCCGCCCGTACAGCCGGCCGCCCCGCACCTCCCCCTCGTACGGCCCGACGGTCATCCCCTCCGTCTCGACGGTGTCGAGGTGCGACTCCAGCAGCACGACGGACTCGCTCCGCCCCGGTACGACGGCGACGACATTGCGGCGGCCGGGCAGCACCTCGTGCAGCTCGGCCCGTACGCCGTGCCGCGCGAGCCAGTCCCGTACGTACTCGGCGACGGCCGTCTCGCCCCCATCGCCTCCCCCACCGTCTCCCCCGTCGCCGCCCCCGTCCCGGTCACGGGGATTGACGCTGGGGATGCGCACGAGGTCACGGAGCAGGTCGCGTACGGCGTCGCGGCCGGCCTCGTCGGCGGTCCCCTCCTCCCCCGTCATGCCCGTCGCTCCCTCGCGTAGACGAGCAGCAGGCCGATGATCAGTACGCCGAGGACGACCTGGCGTATGCCCTCCGAGAGGTTCCAGGAGGTCAGCAGGGCGGTGAGAAGGGTGAGGAGGAGGGCGCCGCCGACCGTGCCGAGGAGATGGCCACGACCGCCGAGGATGGAGGTGCCGCCGAGGACGACGGAGGCGATGGAGAGGAGTTGGTAGGGGTTGCCCATGGTCAGGGAGCTGGTCCCGGTGAAGCCGAGCAGGACCAGGCCCGCGACCCCGGCGAGCAGCGCGCAGCCGACGTACGCGGTGAACGCCGTGCTGACGACCGGTACGCCGGAGGCGCGGGCCGCGTCCTCGCCGGCGCCGAGCGCGAAGGCGTGACGGCCGGTGCGGGACAGGTGCAGCAGCCAGAACGCGACGGCCGTGACGGCCAGCCACAGCACGAACGCCCAAGGGACGCCCAGCAGACGGCCGCCTGCGAGCGTGTCCAGCAGCGGGAGGTGGGCCGAGCTGGGGGAACCGTCGGTGTAGACGAGCAGGGCCCCGGCGAGGATGGTGCCGGTGGCGAGGGTCATCACCATGGGCGGCACGCTCAGCCAGACGATCCCGGCCGCGTTGACGGCGCCCACCAGCGCGCTCAGCAGCAGCGCCACCGCGACACCGGTCGCGCCGCCGCCGGTCCCGGAGGCGACCTGGGCGCACACCACCGCCGACAGGGCGACCACCCCGGACACCGACAGATCGATGCCGCTCATCATCACGACCAGGGTCTGGCCGACCGCGACGATGCCGAGGAACGACGCCGTCTGCACCAGATAGCGGACGTTGGAGACACTGTCGAAGCCGTCCGCGAAGAGGACCGCCGCGAGCCAGGTGACCGCGAGCACCGCGAACGCCCAGGCCGCCCGGCTGCTCCGCAGCACGGCCACGGACACAAGGCCGCTCATACGGCCGCCTCCCTCGTCAGATATGTCTTCAGGGCGAGCGCCACGACGAGGATCACGCCCTGGAGGATGAGCTGGTAGAACGGCGAGATCCCGGTGAACAGCAGCAGATTGGTGAGCAGGCCGATGACGAGCGCGCCGAGGACCGTGCCCCGCATCCGCCCGACCCCGCCGAAGAAGCTGATGCCGCCGAGCACGGCCGCCGCGATGGCGTTGAGCGTGTACGGGGCGCCGATCGTCGGGTCCGCCGAACCCGTCTGGATCGCCAGCCCGATCCCGGCGAGCCCGGTGAACGCGCCCGCGAGCGCGTACCCCGCGATCTTCACGCCCCGGGTGGGCAACCCGCTGGCGTAGGCGCCGTGTTCGTTGCCGCCGACGGCGTAGAGGGCGAGCCCGTGCCGGGTGGTGCGCAGCAGTTTCCACCCACCGAGGACGACGGCGAGGGCGACCGCCGGGAGGGCGATGCCGTACCAGCCGTTGTTGTACGCGTCCACGAGCCCGGCGGGGACATGGCCGCCGGGCTGCGGCAGCACGACCAGGGTGACGCCGCCCCACAGGAAGGACGCGGCCAGCGTCACCACGATCGGCGGCAGCCCGGCGTACGCCACCAGCGCCCCGTTGACCGCGCCCGCCGCGACGGCCACGCACAGCGCGAGCGCCATCGCCGCCATGACCCCGCCCGCGCCCTGGGCGTCGTACGTCGCGAACACGGCCATCGCGAGCGCGAGCACCGCCCCGAGCGACAGGTCGATCCCGCCGAGCAGCATCACCGTCGTCTGTCCGGCCGCCGCCAGGATCAGCGGCAGGAACTGGGCCGACAGGATGGTGACGGACGCCGGGGTGAGCAGGCTGGAGTCGTAGTGCTGATAGGCGACGAGGAGGAGCAGCAGAAGGGCGGCGAGGGAGAGCAGATCGGCGTTGCCGCGCGCGACGACCACGAGACGCTCACGCATGGATCACACTCCCGGGGCCGGGGGTGCCTGCGTCGCCGGGGCCGGCGGTGCGTGTCTCTTCGCTGCCGGCCGTTCCCATCACGGACGCCCGCACCAGCCGCTCCTCCGTGAGATCGGCGCCGTCGAGCCGATCGACGACCCTGCCCTCGTAGAGGACGGCCACCTCGTCGCACAGACCGACCAGTTCCATGGTGTCTCCGGAGGTGACGAGTACCGCGAGGCCGTTGTCGGCGAGGCGGCGCAGGAGGTGGTAGATCTCCCGTTTGGTGCCGATGTCGATGCCCCGGGTGGGCTCGGCGAGCAGCAGTACACGGGGTTCGGTGGGCAGCCACTTGGCCAGCGCGACCTTCTGCTGGTTGCCACCGGAGAGCCGGCGGGCCTCCTGCGCCGGGGAGGCCGCCTTGATCCGCAGCCGTTGGATCAGGTCCTCGACCAGGGCTGTCTCGGCGGTGCGGGAGACGGTGGTGAGGCGGCTCGCCGGGGCGAGGGTACGCATGTTGGGCAGCGCGAGATTGGCGCGGACGCTGCGCACCGTGTGAACGCCCTCCGTCTTGCGGTCCTCGGGGACGTACGCGATACGGTGCCGGATCGCGTCCCGGGGTGAGGAGAGGCGGACCGGACGGCCGTCGAGCAGCACCTCCCCGCTGTGCCGGACCAGCCCGAACAGGGCCCGCAGCACCTCCCGTTGGCCCTGCCCCTGGAGCCCGCCGAGCCCAGTGATCCGCCCGGGGAGGAGATCGAGGTCGATACCGGAACAGGCGCGGGGGACGGTGAGATTCCGTACGCGGAGGAGGGGCCCGGAATCGGCGGCACCGGAATAGGCGGCCACGCCCGCCGCAAGCGCCCCCTCCACACGCGCCCCCTCCGAGCCGGCCGTCGCCCGCGCCTCACCGCGCCTCTTCTCCGGAAACAGATCCGACAGCTCTCGCCCCACCATCAACCGCACGATGTCGTCGTGATCCGTCCGCCGCCGCTCCCTCGTCGCCATCACGGCCCCGTCCTTCAGGACCGTCAACCGGTCGCTGATGGCGAGGAGTTCGGCCATGCGGTGGGTCACGAGGACCACCGAACCGCCCTGGTCTCGGAGTGCGCGGACGACGCGGAAGACGGCGGCGACCTGGTCCTCGTCCAGCGCGGAGGTGGCCTCGTCGAGGATGAGGAGCCGGGGTTCACCGGCGAGCGCCTTGGCCAGTTCGACGAGTTGGCGGCTGCCGAGCGGAAGCCGGCCCACCGGGGTGCGCGGGTCGACGTCGAGGCCGACGCGCGCGAGCAACGGCCGGGCCCGGGCGGCGAGTTCACCGGCCCGGACCAGACCGCGACGGCTGGGCCAGGCGCCGAGGAAGACGTTCTCCGCGACGCTCTGGTGCGGGTTGAGGCTGAGTTCCTGGTGGACGGAGCCGATCCCGGCGGCCCGGGCGCGGTGGGGAGACCACGCCCGGGCGACGGGGGCGCCGTCGAAGACGACGCGACCGGTGTCGGGCGCCAGCAGCCCGGTGACGAGGGAGAGCACGGTGGACTTCCCGGCCCCGTTCTCACCGACCAGGGCCAGCACCTCCCCCGGCTCCACCTCGAAACTCACATCCGTGAGCACCCGGTTGCCCGCGAACGACTTCGACACCTTCTCCACGCTCAGCAGCGGCGCCACGGTCGTCTTCCCCCTCACTTGCCGATGAGCTTGTCGATCTCGGACTGGGGCATGTCGTTGATCGGGTACGAGTCGTCCGGCTGGTCGGCCTTGGCGTACTCGGCGAGGTTGTCGTCGGTGATCTCGGGCAGCGGGACGGTGATGTCCTGGGGTACGTCGACGCCCTCGCGTTCGGCGACGGCGGCCTCCAGGGCGATCACGGAGAGGTAGTTGGGCTGGGCGGTGGCCAGGGAGGAGAAGCCCTCCTTCTGCTTGCTCTGCCACAGCTTGAGGAAGCCGTTGTAGTTCTCACCGGTGATCGGGACGAGCTTCTTGTCCTGTTTGACGAGGGTCTGCAGCGCGGCGGCGGAGAGGGCGCCGCCTTGCGAGAAGACGCCGTCGATGTCGGGGTGGGCGGAGTAGGCGGAGGCGAAGGCCTGGGCGGCGGGCGCGAGGTTGTACTCGCTGTGGACATTGCTGACGATCTCGATGTCCGGGTACTTCTTGAACACGGTCTCGGCGCCGGACCAGCGCTCCTCGCTGACGGCGACTCCGGCCGGGCCGTTCATGGCGATGACGCTGCCCTTGCCGTCCAGCTTCTTCGCCAGCCACTCGGCCATCATCGATCCCCAGGCCTTCTGGTCGGTGCCGACCCGGATCACCTTGGTACTGGTGGGCAGGGAGTCGAAGGCGACGACGGTGATCCCGGCGGCGACGGCCTGCTCCAGGGCCGGGTTGAGGGCGGTGGAGGAGCCCGCGTCGACGAGGATGACGTCGTACTTCTGCTGGATCATCGCGCGGATCTGGGCGATCTGCTGCGAGGTGTCGCCGTTGGCGTTGAACGTCTTGAACGAGGAGACCTTGCCCGCCGACTTCAGCTTGTCGACGTCGGTCTGAAGCATCTTCAGGGTCTGCTGCATCCAGGACGGGGTCAGATAGATCGTGGACCAGCCGACCTTGAGGTCCTTGGCCCGCGCGGGCGAAGCGCTCTTGTCGGCGGCGGCGCTGCCGGCGCCGGACTCGACATTGCATGCGGTGAGCGCGGTCAGTGCGCAGAGGGAGGCGGCGACCGCCACGGCACCACGTATGGCACCGCGTACGGAGCGTGCGTTCATCGGAGTACCCATCGAAGTTCCTCAATCCCTCGAACGGTGTCCGGGTCGTCGAAGCGGCCCGGATGACGGGTGAGTTGGGGAGGGGGGTGGGGAGGGGGTGTACGCCGGGATCGCGCGCCGGAACATCCCGGAACATCACTGTTCCGGCGTGGGAGGACGCTTCGCCCGGTGAGGACCGGTCTGTTGAGAGGGGAACGTAGGAGGTCCGCGAGCCCGCGCACCACGTCTGCAACACAAAATTTCGCATTGCACAACACACCCGCTCCGAGGCCGAGCGGGGCGTGGCCGAAGGCCGTCGGAGCGCGCGGCAGCCCGCCCCGGTCACCGGACCGGCGGAAGAGGGTGCGCTACCCGACACGGGCATACGAACGGAACCGGCACCGAGTCGGCCTCGGCGTCAGCGAACGGAGCTATGCCTCCGGCGCCTTCAATGGTTTCCAGCGGAGTCCACGGTTCGCGCGGCTTCCAACGGCTCGTAATCGAACCAGTCGAAGTGGACCGTGCCGGTCGCGGCGTACATGCCGAGGACCCTGCCGGTGAAGCCGCCGGCGACCTCTGTGGAGAGATACCGGCCGTCGAGTGAGGCGAGCGGGACGAAGGTGCCGTCCTCCTCCTCGACGCCGAGCGAGACGGTGTCGGGCCCGGTGCGGGGGTCGTCCACGGTCGGCACGGCGGCCGACTCGATGCACAGCACCACAGGCCCGGGCGGTGTCGGCCGGGTCGCCACGACCGTGCTCAGGTCACCGACACGGGCCCGCACCCGCACTGCGCCGGAGCCGGCCTCGATGTCGTAGTGGTGCCGCTCGTCGAGTCGTACGGCCAGCCCGCCGCTTCCCTCCGCCACATCGACCAGGGCCCGCACCCGGCAGGACAGATGCTGCTGCCGGCGCCCCGCGAACGTCACATCGGCATCGTCGAGCGACCCGCCGCACGCCCGCAGGGTGAGCCAGCCCGGCCGCTTCGTGGTCCCGCAGTCCTCCGGCACTCGCCGGCGCGGTGAGATCCAGCAGGGGGCCAACTCGTCCGCGTCGAAGTCGTCCCGGCCCGGCACGACGGCGCCGGGCCGCAACGGCCAAGGGGGTGCGGGCATGGTGAGGGACAGTTCGCCCACGACCGGCCAGCCGTCCACCCACTCGACCGGCACCAGGAAAGTCTCCCGGCCGAGTACGTGCCAGCCGGGGCTGCCGCCGCCCGGCCGCACCCCGAGCAGCACCATCCACCACGAGCCGTCGGGTCCCCGTACGAGATCCGCGTGACCGGTGTTCTGGACGGGGTGGTCGGTGCCGCGGTGGGTGAGGATCGGATTGCCGGGGCACGGCTCGAACGGTCCCCCGGGTGTGCGGCTCCGGGCGATCGAGACACCGTGGCAGCGTTCGGTGCCGCCCTCGGCGATGAGCAGGTACCACCAGTCGCCGATCCGGTACAGATGCGGCGCCTCCGGAGCCTTGGCCCCCGCCGAGCCGGACCAGAGCCGGCGCGGCGCACCGAGCGTCCGCCCGGTGTGGGGGTCGATGGGGACCTGGCTCACACCGGCGACCGTGCACCAGCAGGTGCCGTCGTCGTCCCAGGCGAGATCCGGGTCGATGCCGTGGACCCCGGGCAGCCGGATCGGATCGGACCAGGGGCCCGCCGCGTCGGTGGCCGTGAACAGCAGATTGCCGTCCCCGCTCACATTGGTGACGATCAGCCAGAACCGGCCGTCGTGGTGGCGCAGCGTCGGCGCGTAGATCCCTCCCGAGGAGCGGGAGTCGAGGGGCAGGCGCAGTTGTTCCGGCCGGTCCAGCGCGTTGCCGATCTGGGTCCAGTGCACCAGGTCCCGGCTGTGGAAGACGGGCACGCCGGGGAAGTACTCGAAGCTGGAACAGACGACGTAGTAGTCCTCGCCCACCTGGCAGACACTCGGATCGGGATGGAACCCCGGTATCACCGGATTGCTGAAGGCCGCCCCCGCGCCGGGCACACTCGACACCTGCTCCAGCCCCTCTCGAACCGTCAGCCGTCCAACGACGTCATCACATGCTTGATCCGCGTGTAGTCGTCGAACCCGTAGGCCGAAAGATCCTTCCCGTACCCCGACTTCTTGAATCCGCCGTGCGGCATCTCCGCGACCAGTGGAATGTGCGTGTTGATCCAGACGCACCCGAAGTCAAGGGCCTTGGACATCCGCATGGCCCGGCTGTGGTCCTTGGTCCACACGGAAGAGGCCAGCGCGTACTCGACGCCGTTGGCCCACTGGACGGCCTCGTCCTCGTCCGAGAAGGACTGCACGGTGATGACCGGTCCGAAGACCTCGTTCTGGATGATCTCGTCGTCCTGCCTGACCCCGGAGACGACAGTCGGCGCGAAGAAGTAACCCTTGTCCCCGACCCGCTTGCCCCCGGCCTCCACGCGCGCGTGCGCCGGCAGCCGCTCGATGAAGCCCTGGACCTGCTTGAGCTGGTTGGGGTTGTTCAGCGGCCCGAACAGCACGTCCTCGTCGTCCGGCAGCCCGGTCCTGGTGTCGGCGGCGGCCTTGGCGAGCGCGGTGACGAACTCGTCGTGGATGGCCTCGTGGACGAGGACGCGGCAGGCGGCCGTACAGTCCTGCCCGGCGTTGAAGAACCCGGCCACCGAGATGTCCTCGACGGCCTTGGCGATATCGGTGTCCTCGAACACGACGACCGGCGCCTTCCCGCCCAACTCCAGATGGACCCGCTTGACATCCTTGGCGGCGGACCCGGCGACCTGCGTACCCGCCCGTACCGAGCCGGTGATCGACGCCATCGCCGGGGTCGGGTGCTCGACCATCATGCGCCCGGTCTCCCGGTCACCGGTGATGACGTTGAAGACGCCCTTCGGGAGGATCGCGCCGAGGATCTCGGCGATGAGGACCGTCGACGCGGGAGTCGTGTCGGAGGGCTTCAGCACCACCGTGTTACCGGCGGCGATGGCGGGGGCGAACTTCCACACCGCCATCATCATCGGGTAGTTCCACGGCGCGACCTGGGCGCAGACCCCGACCGGCTCACGGCGGACGATCGACGTCATCCCCTCCATGTACTCCCCGGCCGAACGCCCCTCCAGCATCCGCGCCGCGCCCGCGAAGAAGCGGATCTGGTCGACCATGGGAGGGATCTCCTCGGAGCGGGTGAGGCCCACCGGCTTCCCCGTGTTCTCCACCTCGGCGGCGATCAAGTCCTCGGCGCGCTCCTCGAACGCGTCGGCGATCTTCAGCAGGGCCTTCTGGCGCTCGGCCGGCGTGGTGTCACGCCAGCCGGGGAAGGCCTCGGCGGCCGCCGCCATCGCGGCGTCGACGTCCGCCTGACCGGACAGCGGCGCCGTCGCGTACGCCTCGCCGGTCGCGGGGTTGACCACCTCCGTGGTCCGTCCGTCGGCGGCGTCCCGGAACTCGCCCGCGATGTAGTTGCGCAGACGACGAAGCTCGGTGCTCACTGCCGGCCCTCCAGATGTTGGGTGTCCAGTACCTGAGACACCCACCCTAATCCGCCCCTCCACGTTTTCAACACCCCCGACACCCCGTGTGCTGCGAAATCCGCAGATCACAATGCCATAGACAACGAATTTCATCGATTCAGCCTTGCGGAACTATCGAGACGTCGTGCACAGTGAGCTGGTGGCCAGTCGAAACACAGACCAGAAGAGCGGCACCCCGCAGTTGGACGCCGTCTCCCTCGCCATCGTCGAACAGCTCCAGGAGGACGGCCGGCGGCCGTACGCCGCGATCGGCAAGGCGGTCGGCCTCTCCGAGGCGGCCGTGCGCCAGCGCGTGCAGAAGCTGCTCGACCAGGGCGTGATGCAGATCGTCGCCGTCACCGACCCGCTCACCGTGGGCTTCAGGCGCCAGGCGATGCTCGGCATCAACGTCGAAGGGGACCTCGACCCCGTGGCGGACGCGCTCGACGCCATGCAGGAGGTGGAGTACATCGTCATCACGGCCGGCTCCTTCGACCTGATGGCCGAGGTGGTCTGCGAGGACGACGACCACCTGCTGGAGCTGATCAACAAACGCATCCGCACCCTCCCCGGCGTGCGGTCCACCGAGAGCTTCGTCTACCTCAAGCTCAAGAAGCAGACGTACATGTGGGGAACGCGATGACCGCGAGACCCCCGGCCACCGGCCGACCCGACAACGGCCGACCCGCCGACCGCGAGGACCCGATGACCATGCGGACCCGACAACCGTGAGGACGGAAAAGCCGTGAGCCCCAAGGACCTCAGCAAGACCGCGTACGACCACCTGTGGATGCACTTCACCCGCATGTCCTCGTACGAGAACGCCCCGGTCCCCACCATCGTCCGGGGAGAGGGCACCTCCATCTACGACGACAAGGGCAAGCGGTACCTCGACGGACTCGCGGGACTCTTCGTGGTCCAGGCGGGCCACGGCCGCGTCGAACTCGCGGAGACCGCGTTCAAGCAGGCGCAGGAGCTGGCCTTCTTCCCGGTGTGGTCCTACGCCCACCCGAAGGCCGTCGAACTGGCGGAACGTTTGGCCGACTACGCGCCCGGCGATCTGAACAAGGTCTTCTTCACCACCGGCGGCGGCGAGGCCGTCGAGACCGCGTGGAAGCTCGCCAAGCAGTACTTCAAGCTCCGGGGCAAGCCGGCCAAGCACAAGGTCGTCTCCCGCGCGGTCGCCTACCACGGCACCCCGCAGGGCGCCCTTGCCATCACCGGCGTACCGGCACTGCGGGCCCCCTTCGAGCCGCTCGTGCCGGGCGCGCACAAGGTGCCGAACACCAACATCTACCGGGCCCCGATCCACGGCGACGACCCGGAGGCGTTCGGCCGCTGGGCCGCCGACCAGATCGAGCAGCAGATCCTCTTCGAGGGCGCCGACACCGTAGCCGCCGTCTTCCTGGAGCCGGTGCAGAACGCGGGCGGCTGCTTCCCGCCGCCGCCCGGCTACTTCCAGCGGGTGCGCGAGATCTGCGACCAGTACGACGTACTGCTGGTCTCCGACGAGGTGATCTGCGCCTTCGGCCGGCTCGGCACGATGTTCGCCTGCGACAAGTTCGGCTACGTACCCGACATGATCACCTGCGCCAAGGGCATGACCTCGGGCTACTCCCCGATAGGCGCCTGCATCGTCTCCGACCGCGTCGCCGAGCCCTTCTACCGGGGCGGCAACACCTTCCTGCACGGCTACACCTTCGGCGGCCACCCGGTCTCCGCGGCCGTCGCCCTCGCCAACCTCGACCTGTTCGAACGCGAGAAGCTCAACCAGCACGTCCTCGGCCACGAGACCGCGTTCCGCGCGACCCTGGAGAAGCTGCACGACCTGCCGATCGTCGGCGACGTCCGCGGCAACGGCTTCTTCTACGGCATAGAACTCGTCAAGGACAAGGCCACCAAGGAGTCCTTCGACGAGGAGGAGACCGAGCGAATCCTCTACGGCTTCCTGTCGAAGAAGCTCTACGAGAACGGCCTGTACTGCCGTGCCGACGACCGCGGCGACCCGGTCGTCCAGCTCGCCCCGCCGCTGATCTCCGACCAGTCGACCTTCGACGAGATCGAACAGATCCTCCGCGCGACCCTCACGGAGGCATGGACTCTGCTGTAGCCAACCTCTGCCGCAGCCGACGTTTGAAACGGCCCGGGATGCACCCGTTCGAGTGAGATGGGTGCGTTCCGGGCCGTGTGCTGTCCGACCCGTGCCACCCTGCCTGCCTAGCGTGCCCTGTAACCGATCGGCCCTGCCTTCGTTCCCCCGGACGGGGGACTCCCCACGGCAATTCCTGATCCGAACCGAGGTGTACGCCCATGGTGGCCCCGCCGGACAACGACGTGCTCTGGGCACGTGGTCTGACCTACGCGCACGACGGCTCGCCCGCGCTGCAAGGCGTGTCGATGGGCGTGCGGGAGGGCGAGATCCTCGCCGTCACCGGCCCGCGCGGCAGCGGCAAGACCACGCTCCTGCGCTGTCTGTCGGGGCAGTTGGTGCCGCGCCGGGGCGAGGTGTGGTTCAACAGCACCCCGGTGCACACCATGGGCCCGCTCACCCGGGAGCGGCTGCGTCTCGACCGCTTCGGCTGGATCGACCCGGAGCCGGTCCTCGTCCCCGAGCTGAACGCCTGGGAGAACACCGCGCTGCCGCTGATGCTGCGCGGCACTGGCCGCCGGGCCGCCAAGGCCTCCGCCCTGGAGTGGCTGGAGCGCCTGGACATCCGTGACGCAGCCCGCAAGCGCCCGTACGCCCTCGCGCAGTCCGAGCGCCAGCGCGTGGTCGTGGCCCGCGCGCTGGTCGCCGAGCCGACCGTGCTGTTCGCGGACGAGCCGACGGCCGCCCTCCACCGCGCCGAGCACGCCCATGTCCTGCGCACCCTCACCACGGCCGCCCGCTCGCACGAGATCACCGTGGTCCTCGCCACCCACGACAGCGAGATCGCCGCCCTGGCCGACCGCACGGTGGCCCTGCTCGACGGCCGCTGCGTGAAGACGGTCCATCTGCCCTCCGCCGCCGGCAGGGGGGCCCGCTCCACCGTCGAGGCAGGGGGCCGGGCCCCCGGAGCAGTCCGAGACACCGAGGCAGGAGGCCGCGCCACCACCGGAGAGGGCCGGGGCGCCCGCGCAGGAAGCCGGGCAGCCGGGGCACGACGCCGGACCACCACCGGAGAAGGCCCGGGCACCCAGGGACGACGCCTCGCCACCACCACAGAGAACCGAACCCCTGCCACAGAAGGCCGGACCACCCAGGCAGGAGACCAGGGCCCCGAACCAGGCGCCCGGGCCACCGGAGAGGACCAAGGCGCCCGCGCAGGAGGCCGGGGAGCCGAGACACGACGCCGGGCCACCGCCGGAGAAGGCCCGGGCACCGAGGCAGGAAGCCGGGTCACCGCCGGAGAAGGCCGGGGCACCACCAGGGAAGGCCCGGGTGCCGACGGGGAAGGCCGGGCGGGTGAGGGAGACAGCCGGGCCGTTGCCGGAGCACGCGGGGGCGCCTCCGGAGAAGGCCTGCGTGCTCCGGCAGGAGGCCGGTCCGCCACCGAAGAGGGCCGAAGTGGTCACGCGGAGGGCCGGGCCGCCGCCGGGGAAGGCCGGGGTGCCGAGGGGGGAGGCCGGGCCGCGTGCTCGCTCTCCGTCTAGCCCGTCGGGCCCACCCGATCGTCCAGTTGCGCCGGCTGCTGGTCGCCGCGGCCTCGGGCGGCACCGGTTTCCTGCTGCTCTGCGCCCTGGGCCACGCCCTCTCCCACCCGTCCGCCCCGGCCGGCTCGGTGCTCCGGCTGGCCTGGTGCGTCCCGCCCGCCGCCGCGACCGTCTACTTCGCGGTGTCCGTCGCCCGCACCGACCCCGGCACCCGCCCCCGCCCCGGCCTCGCCGCCATCGGCCTCGGCCCCGCCCGGCTGATGGCCATCTCCGCGACGACGACGGCCCTGTCCACCGTCCTCGGCTCCCTCCTCGCCCTGCTCTTCTTCCTCCATCTGCGCGGCGACCTGACCGGTATGCCGTTCGACGGCGCCGCCACCGACATCCTCGCCGCCGACCGGACCCTCCCCCTCCCGGCCGCCCTCACCCTGCTCGCCGTCGTCCCGGTCGTCGCCTCGGTCACGACCGCGCTGCTCCTGCGCCCCAAGAGCACCCGGCCCCGACCGGCCGGACCCGGGTCGCGCTTCATGGCGTACGACACCTTCGACATCCGCCGGCGGGCCGCGTCCCCGGCGGGCGCGACGCGCTTCGAGGAGGACGGGCCCTACGACGAGGAGCCCGACCCGGCCGAGCCGGCGGAACCCCCGGCCCCGCGCCCCGCCCCCGGTGGCCTGCCCTGGGGTGTCGCCGTCCTGGCCATGGGCCTCGCTGTGGAGACCTACGCCGGACGCTCCGACTCCGGCTCGGGGCTCGCGCTCCCCGGCGGTTTCGCGGACAGCCCCGCCGGGGTGCTCGGCGGCTGGCTGCTCACCGCGCTGGGCCTGGCCCTCACCGGCCCGGGGCTCACCCATCTCACCGGACGGCTCCTGCAGTCCGTACGGCCGGGCGCGCTACGGCTGCTCGCCGGGCGGGTCCTCCAGGAGGAGGCCCGGCGCATCGGGCGCCCCCTCGGGGTGGTGTGCGCCGTCGCGTCGGGGGCGTACGCCATGGTGACGCTGTCCTCCGGCGCACGCCCCACGGTCGGCCCGCTCACCCTGCTGGGCGCGCTCGTGGTGGCCGGCTGCGCGGTCCTCACGCTCGCCACGGCCGCCGTCGAGGCCCGGCGGTCGCGCGTGGACACCACGGCCGCGCTGCTGCGGATGGGGGCGCCCAGCGCGCTGCCCCGCCGGGCCGCGGCACTCCGCGTGGGCGCCCTGCTCGCCGTCTTCGGCCCACTGACCTGGACGGTCGCCCAGCTGGCGGCGCTGCCGCTGGGCGCCTGACGGCCGTACGGGAGGCCCGTTCCCAGGGCGCCGGAGAACTCGTACGAAAAAAATCGCGCGAAAAATCGGCGGACGGCGATGAGTTCCGCGGCCGCCCCCGGTCCACCCCTCCGAACGGACCGCGACCGACGACGGACCGATGGCTACGGGAGTGACCCCATGTACCAGCAGATGATCTTCGTAAGCCTGCCCGTGAACGACCTCGAAGCCTCGAAGAAGTTCTACGCGGACCTCGGCTTCACGCTCAACACGCAGTTCAGCGACGAGACCACGGCCTCCTTCGTGATCAGCGACGCGATCGTCGCGATGCTGCACACCAAGCAGCGGTACGCGGAGTTCACCAAGAAGGACATCGGCGACGCGACGAAGACCAGCCAGGTGATGCTGGGCCTGAGCGCCGAGAGCCGCGAGAAGGTCGACGAGCTGGTCGAGAAGGCCTTCGCCTCGGGCGGCTCCCCCGCGGCCGACACCATGGACCACGGCTTCATGTACAACCGCTCCTTCGACGACCTCGACGGCCACACCTGGGAGGTCGTATGGATGGACCCGAAGGCGATCCAGGGTTGAGGCCTGGGGGCTCACTCAAATTCCCCCGGCCCTCCGCGCCCCTGAAAGGGCGGGGCACAGCTCCAAGCCCCTTTCAGGGGCGCGGGGAACTACGCGACCAGCCACAACGCACGCGCGCAAACAGACAATCCAGTGGACCCACGGTCCAGAGTCCGGCCAGCCCTAGCATAGGCACCCTGCACACCATGCCCGCCCACGCGGCCCACCACGGCGACCACGAGATCGAGACCCTGGAGGAGTTCGACGCGACCGTCGCGACCCCCCGCTCCCTCGCCGGGTACCGCGTCCAGGCCGTCGATCTGACGGACCGCACACGCGAGTTGCTCGCCACCGACACGGCCGGCGCCGTCTTCCTGGGCTGCCCGATGCGCGAGCGGGCGGCGACGAAGCTCCGCACCGACGGCGCCCTGGTCTTCCCACCCATACCGGGCCTGCCGTTCGACCCGTACCGCGGTCTGGTCTACTCGCCGGACGAGTTGTTCGCGTCGCTGGCGGACGGCGGCTACGAGGCGACGCCGGACGCGCTCGCGTACGACTGGTTCCAGCGCACCAAGGCGGACCGCGACATCCACGCCTCGATGCTGCGTGCCGTCCACGACGACTCGATCTCCGACGCCCTCGACGAACTGCTCTCCGGCGCACGGGTGGTGGGGGATGGGGGTACCTCCCGCGCGAGTTGATTCGAGCGTGGGGGAGGGCGGCCACGCGATGGCACGCGGCACGGAGGAGTACGCCGGTGCCGCGCGCCTGGGGCGTGAGCTGGCGCGCGCCGGTCTCACGGTCGCCACCGGCGGCCGCCCCGGCGCGATGGAGGCGGCCAATCTCGGCGCGTACGCGGCCCCCTACGACGACGAGATGCTCGCGGAGTCGCTCCAACTCCTCGCCTCGGCACCGAAGTTCACCCCGTCGATCACCGAGTGGGCCTCCGCGGCGTTCGAGGTCCGCTCCCGCTGGCCGAAGGGCGGCACCTCCGTGGGCATCCCCACCTGGTTCTACGGTCATGAACCCCCGAACCCCTTCGCCTCCCACATCGCCAAGTACTTCGCCAACGCCACCCGCGAGGACGGCCTCCTCGCCCGCTGCGACGCCGGTGTCGTCTTCCTGCCGGGCGCGGCGGGCACGGTCCAGGAGATCTTCGACAACGCCACGCCCAACTACTACGAGTTCCGGGGCGAGCCGACCCCCATGGTCCTCGTCGACCGCGCCCACTGGACGGAGAAGCTGCCGGCCTGGCCCCTCCTCCGGTCCCTGGCGCGAGGCCGCTCGATGGAGCCGCGGATCGCGCTCGTCGACCGTATCGAGGAGGCTCCGGAGGCCCTGGAACGACTGGGGAAGTGACGGCCGCGCGGATTCCCGATCAGATCCCTGAACAGATTGCTGAACAGGCGTCAAACGCACACGTGGTTAATCAGTGGGCAAAGCCAACTGCTCGGACATGTCTTCGGATTGACAGTACTTATCGCGCGCTTATAAACCTGTGAGGCACATGGGGAAGCCGCTGTTTCAGCGTGCGCCTCCGTCACCCCTGACCCATGTGCCTCTTTTGAAGGGCAAACGTGTCCATAACCCCCCGTATCACGCGTACGGCGCGTGGCCTCGGCATCGCCACCGCTTCCGCCGCCCTCGTCCTGGGCGTCGCGGGCAACGCCATGGCCTGCAGCATCAAGGACTTCTCCGCCGTGGCCGAGTGCGACGGCGACAAGGGCGTCATCCGCGTCACCGATGTCGACCCGCTGGGCGTCACCGCCCAGGTGAGCGTCTACCTGGAGAACAACGGCGCCGACCTGCGCATGGTCGGCGAACAGTCCATCGAGAACTCCACCGCCGAGGGTGTCACCATCACCTTCGAGGAGGACTGGGAACCCAACGCCGAGTACCGCATCCACATCACGGCCGAGGAGTACGTCGACGAGGACCTCCCCATCCTGGTCGCCCCCGACACGGCCTGCGCGCAGACGGAGACCCCGCCCGCGGACGCGGCGAGCCCGGCGGAACCCGAGGAGAACCAGGGCAAGGGCGACTACCAGGGCGAGGACGAGCCGTCCGAGACCAAGAACTCCCCGAGCCCGTCACCCACCGGCAACGCCGTCCCCGCCGGATCGGACGACAACAACATCCCCTCCCCGGAGGGCAGGTCGAACCTCGCCGACACCGGTGCCGACTCCCACACCGGCCCCATCGCCGCGATCGCGGCCGCCCTGGTCTTCCTGGGCGCCGGCGCCGTCCACTACAGCATGCGCCGCCGCGGAGCCTCCCGCTGACCGGCTCCTGAGCACGACCGCGGCCCGCGCCTCCGGAGAGAGGCGCGGGCCGCGGGTCCTCACCACCGGCTCACTCAAAGGCCCTTCACCACCGGCTCACCCGAATGTCGCCCGCTCCAGCCAGAAGTCCAGCAGCCCCCGGTCGCCCAGCACCTCCAACTGTCCCTCCCCCGGCGGGAGTCGGCGGTAGAAGGCGAGCAACACCTCGGTGAGCGGGCCGCGCAGGGCGACCGTCGCCTTCTCGTGGCCCCGGCTCCAGCGCACGACATCGTCGGTCAGCTCGACGAACCAGTCGGCGTTCAGCTCGGCCGGGGTGTCGGTCGCGTGGAGGTGAAGGCTGCGCCCGGGCCCCCGCAGTTCCACCAGTTCGGGGCGCCCGATCCGCTGCCCGTACTCCAGGATCTCCAGCCACTCGTCGATCGCGTCGGCGGCGATGTCCGGCGCCACCTGGTACGGCAGCCCGGCGGCGAGCGTGGCGTCGGCCCGGTGGACGACCAGCTCATGGGTCATCCGGCGGGCCCAGAACCCGGCGGTCCCCTCCCAGCCCCACGACCACACCGGCGCCCCGGGCCCCGCCTCACGCAGGGTGGTGACCAGCAGCTCCCCGGTCTCCGCGAGCCAGGCGTCCAGGGCGGCCGGGTCCCCCTTCGCCCCGGGCCCCTCGTACGACGGGACCCTCTCCTCCGGCACCTCCTCCTTCGCCCGGGTCCGTACGTTCGTCTCGACCCAGCGCAGGGCGCCGCCGGTGTGCCGTACGAGTTCCTCCAGCGACCAGTCGGGGCAGGTCGGCACGGTCGTGGACAGGTCGGCGCCGGAGGTCACGACGTCCCTCAGCTGTCGGACCTGGACCTCGATCTCGGCGCAGTAGCGGTCGTGCCGGGCCTGGGGTTCCTGGGTACGCATCGTCATGGCTGCGCACCTTAGACGCCCGAAACGTCTCCCAGCACCACGATTTCGGCCGCGTCGAAGAGCACGCCGACCTCGTCCCCGGGCTCCGGCGCGTCCCGTAGCGCGCACGCCGCCTCCAGGCGCGGGGCGCCCTCCGGTTGGAGGTGTACGGCGACATGGGTGCCCCGGAAGGTGCGCCCGGCCACCGTGCAGCGCAGCAGCCCCTCGGCCGCGTCCACGAGCCGTACCCCGGCCGGCCGCACCAACAGCGCACCCGGCCCCTGTACCGCCCCCTCCGGAACCGCCACCTTGCCCCACGGGGTGTCGGCGGCCCGGCCGGTGACCGTCGCCTCGACCACGTTGTCGAAGCCCAGGAAGCGCGCCACGAACTCGTCCGCCGGCCGCTGCCAGACCTCCAACGGCGTCCCCGACTGGGCGATCCGTCCGTCCCGCATCACCACGACCCGGTCGGCGAGCGCGAACGCCTCCCCCTGGTCGTGCGTGACCGCGAGCGCGGTCGTCCCCAACTCGTCGAAGAGTTCCCGGAGTTCGACGACCAGCCGCTCCCGCAGCGAGCGGTCCAGCTGGCCGAGGGGTTCGTCGAGCATCAGCAGCCGGGGGCGCGGAGCGAGCGCGCGGGCCAGCGCGACACGCTGCTGTTCACCCCCGGAGAGCGCGGCGACCGCCCGGCGCGCGGCCCCCGGCAGCCCGACCAGCTCCAGCAACTCCTCCACCCGTACGCCCTGTTCGGCTTTGGAGGCGCCGCGCATCCGCAGCCCGAAGGCCACATTGCCGCCCACGTCCCGCTGCGGGAACAGCTGATGGTCCTGGAACATCAGTCCGACACCACGTTTGTGCGCGGGCACACCGGACTGATCGTGCCCGTCGAGGAACACCCGCCCGGCGTCGAGGGGTTGGAGCCCCGCCACCGCTCGCAGCAGTGTGGACTTCCCGCTTCCGCTCGGCCCCAGCACACACACGATCTCGTGCTCGGCGACCTCCAGATCGACCGAGTCGAGCACGGGCCGCGCACCGAACCGTACGGTCGCGCCCTCAAGCCTCAGCAGCCCGTTCGCCGACATCTAGAACTCCCCCGTGCGATCGGTGCGAAGGCGCTCCAGCACCAGCAGGGCCACGGCGCACACCACCATCAGAATCGTCGAAAGGGCCATCGCCTGGCCGTAGTTGAGGTCGCCGGGCCGCCCGAGCAGCCGGGCGACGGCGACGGGGAGCGTCGGATTGTCGGCCCGCGCGATGAACACGGTCGCCCCGAACTCCCCGAGCGACACGGCGAAGGCGAACCCGGCGGCGACGAGCAGCGCCCGTCGCACCATCGGCAGATCGACCTCGCGCCACACCCGCCACGGCGACGCCCCGAGCACGGCCGCCGCCTCCCGCAGCCGCTCGTCCACCGCCCGCAGCACCGGCAGCATGGTCCGTACGACGAAGGGCACGCCCACCAGGGCCTGGGCCAGCGGCACCAGAATCCAGGAACTGCGCAGGTCGAGCGGCGGCTCGTCCAGCGCGATCAAGAAGCCGAAGCCGACGGTCACCGCGGAGACCCCGAGCGGCAGCATCAGCAGCGCGTCGAACCCTCGTACGAGCCGACCGGCCCTCCGGGTGAGAGCGGCCGCGGCGAGCCCTCCGACGAGCACGGCGCTGCCGGTCGCGGCGAGCGCGTAGGTGAGCGAGTTGCCGACGGCCTCGATCGGCGCGACCAGGAAGACCCCGCTGTCGTCGCTGGTCAACGCCTCGTAGTAGCCGAAGGCGGAACCCGACGCGTCGAACGACCGTTCCGCCAGCACACCCAGCGGCAGCAGGATCAGCACGACGACGGTGACGAGGACCCCGGCGAGCAGCGCCCACTGTCCCGCCCCACGCGGCCTTCGCGCCGTGAGCGAGGCGTCCACCAGCCGTAGCGCGGTCTCCCGCCGCCGTACGGTCCAGGCGTGCACGGCGAGGATCAGCCCGACCGCGACGAACTGCACGATCGTCAGCACGGCGGCCGTGGCCAGATCGAAGATCTCCGAGGTCTGCCGGTAGATCTCCACTTCGAGCGTGGAGAAGGTGGGACCCCCGAGGATCTGCACCACACCGAATGAGGTGAAGGTGAAGAGGAAGACCATGAGCGCGGCGGCCGCCACGGCGGGCGCGAGCGCGGGCAGGGTCACCGTCCGCCAGGCCCTCGGCCGGGACGCCCCCAGCATCCGGGCGGCCTCCTCCTGCCGAGGGTCGAGCTGCGCCCACAGCCCGCCCACGGTCCGTACGACCACCGCGTAGTTGAAGAACACGTGCGCGAGCAGAATCGCCCACACCGTCGTGTCCAGCCGTACGCCCCACAGCTCGTCCAGCAACCCGCCCCGCCCGACGAGCGCCAGGAAGGCCGTACCGACGACGACGGTCGGCAGCACGAACGGCACGGTGACGACCGCCCGCAGAACCTGCTTGCCCCTGAAATCGAAGCGCGCGAAGACATACGCGCCGGGGAGCGCGATCAGCAGCGTGAGCGCGGTCGAGACAAGCGCCTGCCAGGTGGTGAACCACAGCACATGCCGAATCCCGGAGTCCCCCAACACCTCCGCGATCCGCCCGAGTTGCCAGGCCCCGCCGACATGCAGCCCCCGCTCGACGATCGCGACGACGGGGTAGGCGAAGAAGACACCGAAGAACGCGACCGGCAGGACCATCAGCCCCAGCCGGGCCGCGTTCCCCGTACGGGTTCGGGAGTGCGGCCCCTTGGTTACTTCAGTACGAGCGACGTCCACGACTTGACCCAGTCGTCACGGTTCTCGGCGATCTTCTCCGGGGCCATGGTCTCGGGGTCCTTCGCCGCCGGCCCGTACTCGGTGAACTCCGCGGGCACGGACGCCCCTTCGGCCACCGGGTACACGAACATGTTGAGCGGCATGTCCTCCTGGAACTCCTTCGAGATCAGGAAGTCGATGAACGCCTTGCCGCCCTCGGTGTTCTTCGCGTTGCCGAGCAGCCCGGCGAACTCGATCTGCCGGAAGCAGGTGCCCTCCGCGACCCCGGTGGGCGCGGTCTCCGGCTTCGGATCGGCGAAGACGACCTCGGCGGGCGGCGAGGAGGCGTACGACACGACGAGCGGCCGGTCGCCCCCGGCCTTCTTGCCGTCGGTGGACCCCGAGAACTCCTGGTAGTAGGCCTGCTCCCAGCCATCGACGACCTTCACACCGTTGGCCTTGAGCTTCTCCCAGTAGCTCTCCCAGCCGTCGTCCCCGTACTCGGCGGCCGAACCGAGCAGGAACCCGAGCCCCGGCGAGGAGGTGGAGGCGTTCTCGGTGACGAGCAGATCCTTGTACTCGGGCTTGATCAGATCGTCGTACGACGTCGGCGGATCGATCTTCTTCTCACTGAAGTACGCCTTGTCGTAGTTGACGCAGATGTCACCGGTGTCGACGGGCGTGACCCGGTGCTCGTCCTTGTCCAGCTGGTACTCGGCGCCGACCTTGTCGAGCCCCTTCGCCTCGTACGGCTGGAAGAGGCCGTTGTCGAGGGCGCGGGAGAGCAGGGTGTTGTCGACGCCGAAGAAGACGTCGCCCTGGGGGTTGTCCTTGGTCAGGATGGCCTGGTTGACGGCCTGCCCGGCGTCCCCGCTCTTGAGGACCTTGACCTTGTAGCCGGACTCCTTCTCGAACGCCCGCATGACGTCCTTGGAGTAGGTGAAGGACCCATGGCTGACGACGGTGACGGTCTTGGAGCCGCCGCCCGACCCGGCGCTGTCGTCGGACGACGAACCGCAGGCGGACAACGAGACGAGTCCGAGGCCGACGACGAGAACCGTCGCTCTCACCGTTGCTCTCTTGGTGATGCCCACTGAATTCATTCCTCCTGGAGGTGACCAGGAAGAGACGCGGCCCTGCCTGGGACCGTCGGACGAACCGAGGCTTCCCGGGCAGGGCGCAACAGCTTGAGTGATGACCGAACTTCCTACCCAGAATGACCTGGGCGAGGTTCAGAGGGTCTGCGGCCCGATTGCCGCACTCTCAGCGCTGTGGCGCTCCCCTGTCGGAATATGAAGATATGCGTACGGAGGTCAGAGTACCCCGTGGCCGGTTCCTGACCCCTGCCCGGTGTCTCCCGGACGACCTCGGTCTCTCTCGGACTACCTCTCGGTAGCCGCGAGCTGACCGCAGGCCCCGTCGATCTCCTGCCCCCGGGTGTCCCGGATGGTCACCGGCACCCCATGAGCGGCGATGGCCTCGACGAACGCCTTCTCGTCCTCGGGCCGCGACGCGGTCCACTTCGATCCCGGCGTCGGGTTGAGCGGGATCAGATTCACATGCACGGGCTTGCCCTTGAGCAGCCGCCCCAGCCGGTCACCGCGCCACGCCTGGTCGTTGATGTCCCGGATCAGCGCGTACTCGATGGACAGCCGCCGCCCGGACCTGGCGACGTACTCCCATCCGGCGTCCAGCACCTCGCGCACCTTCCACCGGGTGTTGACCGGTACGAGGGTGTCGCGCAGCTCGTCGTCGGGGGCGTGCAGGGAGATGGCGAGCCGGCACTTGAAGCCCTCGTCGGCGAACCGGTGGATGGCCGGCACCAGCCCGACCGTCGACACGGTGATCCCGCGCTGCGACAGCCCGAGCCCGTCCGGCTCGGGATCGGTGAGCCGGCGGATGGCGCCGACGACCCGGTTGTAGTTGGCGAGCGGCTCGCCCATCCCCATGAAGACGATGTTGGAGAGCCGGGCGGGCCCACCCGGAATCTCGCCGTCCCGCAGGGCCCGCATGCCATCGACGATCTGATGGACGATCTCGGCGGTGGACAGGTTCCGGTCCAGCCCCGCCTGCCCGGTCGCGCAGAACGGGCAGTTCATCCCGCACCCCGCCTGCGAGCTGATGCACATGGTGACCCGGTCCGGGTACCGCATCAGCACGGACTCGACGAGCGTCCCGTCGAACAGCCGCCACAGCGTCTTGCGCGTGGTGTCCTCGTCGGTCGACAGATGCCGTACGACCGTCATCAGCTCCGGAAGCAGCGCCTCCTGAAGCTTGCCGCGCGCCGCCGCGGGGATGTCGGTCCACTCCTCGGGAGCGTGCGCGTACCGCGCGAAGTAGTGCTGCGACAGCTGCTTCGCACGAAACGGCTTCTCCCCGATCGCGGCGACGGCTTCCTTCCGCTCCGCGGGCGAAAGATCGGCAAGATGCCGCGGCGGCTTCTTGGCTCCGCGCGGCGCGACAAATGTGAGTTCTCCGGGCTTAGGCATGGCCCATCAAGTGTCGCAGATCATTTGGGGTGACCTACGGCCACGGCCATGCCCCACGGGCGCCGCGCGACCGGGTGTTCCAGAGGCTCCGGGCGACGCGCGTACCGCCAGACTCCCGGCGACGCACGAACCGCCAGGCTCCGGGCGGCACGCGAACCGCCAGGCTCCGAGCGACCGCGCGTGCCGGAGGCGCTAGGCGACCGGGTGTTCCAGGCGTTCCTTGAGGTGTTGTTCGTTGCGGGGCAGTTCCTTGCGCATCTTGGGGCGGACGACGAGCGGGACGAGGGCCTTGCCGACGCCCTTGCCGTCGAAGCCGACCTCCATGGTCACGCGGGAGCGGCGGCCGTCGTCGAGCGGGGTGATCTCGCCGTGCACATGGGGGCGCACGGGGCCGTCGATGCCCTGGAGCCCCCAGACCCTCGGCGGCTCGAACTCGGTGAGCTGCAGCGTCATCGGCATGTCCCGTCCGCCGATGTGCCGGGTGATGCGCACGCGGGAGCCGACGCCCACCGGGCCGGGGTCCAGCTGCTCCGTCGCGACCGCGCTCTCCTGCCATTCCGGGACGTGTGAGAACTCGGTGATGTACGCCCAGACCTCCTCCGGGCTGCGGTCGATGACGATCGATTCACGGAAGTCGGACATGAAGCCCGCCCCCTTTCAGGGTGATCCCCCCTGTCAGGGCCTCCACGAAAATCGTCCCACCCGTCCGCCCGAAGGTCCACGGCAGACCGACCCGAGAACCGGGCCGACCCCGAGAACGACGACAGCGGGCCCCCGCCCTGTACTCCAGGGGCGGGGGCCCGCTCACATCACGCACTCGACCGCTCAGCCGGACCCCACGAACAACACCAGCAACAGCCAGACCACCGGCGCGGTCGGCAGCAAGGAGTCCAATCTGTCCATGATCCCGCCATGGCCCGGCAGCAAGGTGCCCATGTCCTTGATGCCCAGGTCCCGCTTGATCATCGACTCGCCCAGGTCACCGAGGGTGGCGCTGGCGGCGACGGCGAGACCGAGGAGCAGTCCCTGCCACCAACTGCCGCCGTCGATGACGAACTGCATGAGCAGGGCGCCCGCGACCATGGCGAAGGCGATCGCGCCGAGCAGCCCCTCACGGGTCTTCCCGGGGCTGATGCGCGGCGCGAGCTTGTGCGTGCCGAAGCGCCACCCGACGGCGTACGCCCCGGTGTCGCTGACGACGGTGAGCACCAGGAAGACGAGAACGCGCTGCGGGCCGTCGTCGGCGGTGAGCATCAGTGCGACGAACGTGGCCAGGAACGGCACGTAGAACGCCGCGAAGACGCCCGCGGTGACGTCCTTGAGGTAGTTCTCCGGTGGTTCCGTCATCCGCCACACCAGGACGGCGAGCGCGGTGAGCGCCATGGCCACCCAGGCCCCCGACGGTCCGCGCACATACCCGGCGACGACCATCGCGGCCCCACCGACGGCCAGCGGCACGAGGGGCGCCCTGATGCCCTTGCGTTCCTGCAGGCGCGAGGTGAGCTCCCACAGACCGACGACCACGGCGACCGCTATGACGCCGACGAAGACGGCCTTGACGATGAACAGCGACGCCACGATGATCGCGCCGAGCCCGACCCCGACCCCTATGGCGGCACCCAGATCACGCCCCGCGCTCTTCTTCTGCGGGGCGGGCTGCGGGGCGTCGGCCATGGGCTCCGGCTTCTGCGACGCCTCCCCGTAGGGGTGCGCCGACGGGCTCTCGTCGCGGAACGGGGGGCCGGCCTGCCGAACGGCCCCCCGGTCGTCGTCCTGGTTCCCGCCATGCGCGGGTACGTCGGGCACGATGGGCATGGGCTGAGTCTGCATCGGATGCCCGGCGGGCGGCGCATCGTACGAGGGACCCGCCGGGGCATGCCCCTGGACAGGTCCCCGGTCGCCGTGGACGGGCCCCCGGTCGGTCGGCGCCCAGTACCCGGCTTGTGACGGCGCCCCCCAGGAAGAGTCGTTCATCAGACTTCGAGCAGCTCGGCTTCCTTGTGCTTGAGCAGCTCGTCCACCTGCGCGACGTACTTCGCGGTGGTGTCGTCGAGCTCCTTCTCCGCGCGGCGGCCCTCGTCCTCGCCGACCTCGCCGTCCTTGACGAGCTTGTCGATGGCGTCCTTGGCCTTGCGGCGCACGGAACGGATCGAGACCTTGGCGTCCTCGCCCTTGGTCTTGGCGACCTTGATGTAGTCGCGGCGGCGCTCCTCGGTCAGCTCGGGGAACACCACCCGGATGATGTTGCCGTCGTTGCTCGGGTTGACGCCGAGGTCGGAGTCGCGGATCGCCTGCTCGATGTTGCGCAGGGCGGTCTTGTCGAACGGCGTCACCACGGCCATGCGCGGCTCCGGCACCGAGAACGAGGCCAGCTGGTTGATCGGCGTCAGCGCGCCGTAGTAGTCGGCCACGATCTTGTTGAACATCGCCGGGTGCGCACGACCGGTGCGGATCGCGGCGAAGTCGTCCTTGGCGACCACGACGGCCTTCTCCATCTTCTCCTCGGCCTCGAGGAGGGTCTCTTCGATCACCACTTGCTCCTGCGTGTCTTGAGTAGGCCCGGCTGCTGTCTTCTGGTCACGTCGGCGGCCGGCTGCGTCGCGTCTTGTACCTGCACGGTTCCCGACCGGCAGGACATTGTCCATCCCCCGGTCAGGCTCCGTCCCCCGGGCAGGGGAAGGACCCGGTCAGGCCCGGCTTCCCTGATCACCCACGAGTGTGCCGATCTTCTCACCCTTGACGGCCCGCGCGATATTGCCCTCCTTGAGAAGCTCGAACACGAGGATGGGCAGCTTGTTGTCACGGCAGAGGGTGATGGCGGTGGCGTCGGCGACCTTGAGGTCCCGGGTGATGACCTCGCCGTAGCCGAGGGCGTCGAACTTGACCGCGTCGGGGTTGGTCTTGGGGTCGGAGTCATAGACCCCGTCCACGCCGTTCTTGCCCATCAGCAGCGCCTCGGCGTCGATCTCCAGGGCGCGCTGCGCGGCGGTGGTGTCGGTGGAGAAGTACGGCATGCCCATACCGGCGCCGAAGATGACGACCCGGCCCTTCTCCAGATGGCGGACGGCACGCAGCGGGATGTAGGGCTCGGCGACCTGGCCCATGGTGATGGCGGTCTGGACCCGGCTGTCGATGCCTTCCTTCTCCAGGAAGTCCTGGAGGGCGAGGCAGTTCATGACCGTGCCGAGCATGCCCATGTAGTCCGAGCGGGCCCGGTCCATGCCGCGCTGCTGGAGTTCGGCGCCGCGGAAGAAGTTTCCGCCGCCGATGACGACCGCGATCTCGGCGCCGTCGCGCACGACCGCGGCGATCTCCCGGGCGATGGCGTGCACCACGTCGGGGTCGACGCCGAGGCCACCGCCCCCGGAGAACGCCTCTCCGGACAGCTTCAGCAGAAACCGGCCGCGTACTTTGCCGTCGTCGCTCTTCTCGGGCTTGGTGGTCATGGAGATCTCGCCTCTTTACGTGTCGCACATACGAAGAAGGCCATTGCCGATGGGTGGTGTTCGCATCCCATGCGCGGCAATGGCCTCCTCGTCAGATCTGCTGTCGTCCGTCGCGCGTCACGCGCGCGCGTGGCGGCGTGCGCGGACGACTGCACTCGACCCTATCGGGGCCGGGCGCCCGTCGCGTAACGGACTCAGATGCCGACCTTGATGCGCGTGAAGCGCTTCAGGGTGACACCGGCCTCGTCCAGGATCTTCTGGACGGACTTCTTGTTGTCGAGCGCGTACGGCTGGCCGAGCAGCGTGGCGTCCTTGAAGAAGCCGTTGAGGCGACCCTCGACGATCTTCGGCAGGGCGGCCTCGGGCTTGCCCTCGGCGCGGGTGGTCTCCTCGGCGACACGGCGCTCGGACTCGACGACCTCGGCCGGCACGTCCTCCTTGGCGAGGTACTTCGGCGCGAAGGCGGCGATGTGCTGGGCGATGCCCTTGGCCACATCGGCGTTCGGCTTGTCGAACTCGACGAGGACACCGATCTGCGGGGGCAGGTCGGGCATCGTGCGGTGCATGTACGCGAGGACGAAGCCGTCGGCGAACTGCGCGAAGCGGTCGAGGACGATCTTCTCGCCGAGGTTGGCGTTGGCCTCGTCGACGAACGCCTGGACGGTCTTGCCGGCCTCGATCTCGGAGGCGAGCAGGGCCTCGATGTCGGCCGGGGAGGTGGCGGCGACATGCTCGGCGATCTTGTTGGCGACGGCCTGGAACTTCTCGCCCTTGGCGACGAAGTCCGTCTCGCACTTCAGCTCGACGAGGACGCCGGAGGAGTTGTCGTCGGCGATGATGGAGACCACGGCGCCGTTCTCGGCGGAGCGGCCCTCGCGCTTGGCGACGCCCTTCTGGCCCTTGATGCGCAGGGCCTCGACGGCCTTGTCGACGTTGCCCTCGGCCTCGTCCAGCGCCTTCTTGCAGTCCATCATGCCGGCGCCGGTGAGCTCGCGGAGCTTCTTGACGTCGGCGGCGGTGTAGTTCGCCATGATCTGTGAATCTCTTCTCGGAGTTCGAAGTCTCGAAGTCGGCGTCCGCCGCCGCGCGTAGGGCGGGCGCCCGCCGAAGATCTACGGGCTGTGGGTGAACGGCGGGTAGCGCGCTCGGCGCCACCCGCCGTCATGTCGACAGCCCTACGACCCTGAAGGTCAGGCCTGCTCGGCGTCCGCGGCCGGAGCCTCGGTGGCGGGAGCCTCGGCAGGAGCCTCAGCGGCGGCCGGGGCCTCGGCGGCGGGAGCCTCGGCGGCGGCCGGAGCGGCGTTCTCGGCGTCCGCCTTCTTCTCGCCCTCAAGCAGGTCGCGCTCCCACTCGGCGAGGGGCTCGCCGGCGGCCTTCTCGCCCTTGTCGCCGGTGGCGACGCCGGAGCGGGCGATGAGGCCCTCGGCGACGGCGTCGGCGATCACACGGGTGAGCAGGGTGACGGAGCGGATCGCGTCGTCGTTGCCCGGGATCTTGTAGTCGACCTCGTCGGGGTCGCAGTTGGTGTCGAGGATGGCGACCACCGGAATGTTGAGCTTCCGGGCCTCACCGACCGCGATGTGCTCCTTCTTGGTGTCCACGATCCAGACGGCGCTGGGCACCTTCTGCATCTCGCGGATACCACCGAGGGTCTTCTCCAGCTTGGCCTTCTCGCGCGAGAGCACGAGAAGCTCCTTCTTGGTCAGACCGGAGGACGCGACGTCCTCGAAGTCGATCTGCTCAAGCTCCTTGAGGCGCTGCAGACGCTTGTAGACGGTCGAGAAGTTGGTGAGCATGCCGCCCAGCCAGCGCTGGTTGACGTAGGGCATGCCGACGCGGGTGGCCTGCTCGGCGATGGCCTCCTGCGCCTGCTTCTTCGTGCCGACGAACATGACCGTGCCGCCGTGGGCGACGGTCTCCTTGACGAACTCGTAGGCGCGGTCGATGTACGACAGCGACTGGAGCAGGTCGATGATGTAGATGCCGTTGCGCTCGGTGAAGATGAAGCGCTTCATCTTCGGGTTCCAACGACGGGTCTGGTGACCGAAGTGGACGCCGCTCTCCAGCAGCTCCCGCATCGTGACGACGGCCATGGCCGTATCTCCTTGAATTTCTCGGTTGTGCCGCGGATGCCGGACGGCTTCCGCGCCTGACGCCCACGACGCGCCGTGCCACAAGGGACCGAGGGGCGCTTGATACGAACCGTCTGCCGGACCTCGTATCGGGGCGTGCGAAGTCGACCCGGTGACCCGGATCGCCACCAGAAGTGTACGGGACCCACGAGCCCCCGGGTGACGCCGATATCCACAACCGCCGAGTACTCCACAGCCCCCGGCCACGATCCGGCCATCCGCGGGACGCTTCGGCCATGCATCGCACGACCCTCATCCACACGAAACGGCGCCTGCGCACCTGGCTTGCCCTGCTGCTCTCCGTGACGGCAACGCTCCTGCTCACGGCCTGGACACCGACCCTCGCGGCCCCTTCGCGGGCCGCCCCGCTCCCACCGACGACCGACGCATCGGTACCGGCCATCGCCCGCGCCTGGCCGGTGGGCCTGCGCCCCCTGGTGGTCAACACCTGGGACCCTCCACCGACGCCCTACGCCCGAGGCCACCGAGGCGTGGACCTCGCGGCCCCACCGGACTCCCCCGTACGGGCCATCGCCCCGGGCCGAGTCTCCTTCGCGGGCCGCGTCGCGGGCAGAGGAGTCATCTCGGTCGAACTGACGGGAACGGGCGAGCCACCCCTACGAACGACCTACGAACCGGTACGCCCGACAGTGAAAAAGGGCGACGAGGTAACCACGGGAGACATCCTCGGCACCCTGCCCCCATCCCCCTCCCACTGCGAAACCCCATGCCTCCACTGGGGCCTACGCAGAGCAAACACGTACTTGAACCCACTGTCGCTCTTGCCGCAATGGCTCCTACGGAGGGGCCCATCACGCCTGCTCCCCCTGCCTCAGCACCACCACCGCGCGGCCCCCTAGCTGCGGGCAATCGCGCCACCGGGGCGACCTAATGGGCTCAACTCAGCCGCGGTCAGCCATACCGCCGGGGCAGCCCCCACCCAGCAGCCGTTCAGCCCCGGGGAACCATGCCGCTGGGGCAGCACCCACCCAGCCGACGCCGCAGCCGCAGGCAATCGCGCCACCGAGCGGCACCCACCCAGCAGCCGCCTCAGCCCCGGGCAGTCGTACCGCTGGACTGCACCCACCCGGCACCCGTCACAGCCCCGGGCAATCGCGCCACCGAGCGGCACCTACCCAGCAGCCGTCACAGCCCCGGGGACAACCGTGCCGCCGAGGCGGCGCCCACCCAGCAGCCGTCACAGCTGCGGGCAGTCGTGCCGCTGGGGCGGCACGAGTGGGCGCAGCGGCACCCTGTCAGCGCCGGCAAGCGAAACCCCGCCCCAGCTCAGCCCCAGCCACCGGGTGCCCAGCAACGGGGGCCGAAGCGTCAGCCCCGAACCCCCCTCAGGGCCATCCCCACAGCCGCCTCGGTAACAACTCCCGGCTCCTCCGCAGCCCCCAACTCGATCCGCCGCACAGCCGCGTCCACAACCCCCTGCAACAGCATCGCGGCCAACCGAGGCTCCGCATGCCCAAGCCCCGCCAACGCTTCCACGATCATCGCGACGAGCCCACCATGCGCGGCCCGGATCTTCTCCCGCGCCCCGGCATCCAACTCACTCGCCGAGATCGCGACCACGGCCCGATGCCGCCGATCCCCCACCAGCTCAAGCTGCGCCCGAACGTACGCCTCGACCTTCGCCTCGGCCCCGTCCACGGCCGCCATCGCCGCCTCGACCTCCGCAGCCCACACGGGAAAGTCGACCTCGCACAGCTCCTCGACCACGGCCGCCCGCGACCGGAAGTACTCGTACACGGACGATCGCGCGAGCCCCGTGCGCTCAGCCAGCGCGGGGAACGTCAACGCTTCCGTCCCACCCTCGGACAGCAGGGACCGAGCCGCGTCCAGCAGGGCGGCTCGCTGCATCGACCGGTGCTCGGCCACGGAGGCCGCTCGAATCCTTGGCACGTCAACCACTGTACGGACGGACCGCCACCCACGGGAGACGCTTCCCTCGACCGGCCCCCCACCAAATCCCCCACACAAGCCGAATCCGGCCAGGCCGGCCCGACAATCCGACGAAGCCGGGCCGACCAGAACGCACGACGCGACGCGGGCGCGTACCGCGAGCGCGTCCACGCCACCGCACGGACCGGACCGGTCGCGGCTACCCGACCCGCAGCACCCGCCCCGACACCCACATCACCCCACGCCCCATCGCCGCACGCCCCATCGCCCCCAACCCGCCTCGCCCCCGCTCAGCGTCCGAAACTCGCCAATTTCGCCCTCAGCTGGAGCACCGACTTGGTGTGGATCTGGCTGACCCGACTCTCGGTGACCCCGAGAACGTTGCCGATCTCGGCGAGCGTGAGCCCTTCGTAGTAGTAGAGCGTCACGACGGTCTTCTCCCGCTCGGGCAACGTGTTGATGGCCCGCGCCAGGAACCGCCGCAGTTCACGGTCCTCGGCCACCTCCACGGGGTTGTCCGCGGCGGTGTCCTCCAGCGTGTCCATGAGGCTCAGCCGATCGCCGCCCTCACCCCCGGCATGCAGCAGCTCCTCCAACGCCACCACGTTGGCCAGCGACAACTGGCTGAAGACGGAGTGCAGTTCATCGACGGGGATACCCATCTCGGCGGCGACCTCCCCCTCGCTCGGGGTACGTCTGAGCCGGGACTCCAGGGTGGCGTAGGCCCGCTCCACATTGCGGGCCTTCTGCCGCACCGAGCGGGGAATCCAGTCCAGCGCGCGCAGCTCGTCGATCATCGCGCCCCGAATCCGGGTGATCGCGTATGTCTCGAACTTGATCTCCCGGTCGATGTCGAACTTCTCGATCGCGTCGATGAGCCCGAACACCCCGGAGGAGACGAAGTCCGCCTGCTCCACATTGGCCGGCAGGCCGACGCTCACCCGGCCCGCGACGTACTTCACCAGGGGTGAGTAGTGGAGGATCAACTGCTCGCGCAGCCGTTCGTCGCCCGTCGTCTTGTAGGTCCGCCACAGCTCGTCGAGTGTCGAGGGGGCGGGCGGGCGCACGGTGCCGTGAGCGGCGGACGGTACCGCCGCCCGGTCAGACCCGGAGGTGTGCTGGGGCATTCGTCGCCTTGTGCCGTTCTGCCGTGAACTGAGGATGCCTGGGTGAGCTGTCGGTCTGATGTCGAGATGCCTGTCTGAGTCGGAATCCTCGTGAGCGTAGCGTGACTGGGGAGTCGCAGTGCGCGAAGGTCTGCAGATCGCCGGTACGCAGATACGTTCCGCTGAGCGTCCCCCGGCGTCCCGACCGTCGCACTGTGTGACCACTCCGTGAACGCCAACTGCCGGAAACCGCAAGGCTGTCGGCGTTCCCCCGGACGGCCGAACACGCTCGGTCAACTCGGCCTCCGATCCGACGAAACGGAGATCATCGCCTGGCGTGTCAACTTCCAGCCGTCGCCGTGTCGTTCGACGTAACCAAGTGCGCGCAGTTCGTACAGCCTCCCGATCGCGTCGTCCTCCGTCGTCCCCGCGCCCCGGGCGATCCCGTCGGCCCGCGCGGTGCCCCGCCCCGGCAGGGCGGCCAGCACCTGCCGCGCCCCGGGTTCCAGCAGATCGCGCGGGAGGACGGGCCCACGCCGTTCGGGTGCCAGCTCTCCCATCTCGCCCACCAGCTCGACGACTTCGGCGGCGTCGGAGACGAGCACCGCGTCGCCCCGCAGCAGTTCGTGCACCCCCGCCGACAGGGCCGAGGTGGCGGGCCCCGGCACCCCCATGGTGAATCTCCCCAACCGCTGCGCGGCCCGCGCGGTGACCAGTGCGCCACTGCGGTAGGCGGCCTCGACGACCACGGTGCCCCTGGTGAGGGCGGCGATGACCCGGTTGCGCAGGATGAACCGGCTCGGCGTCGGATGATCACCCGGCGGCAACTCCCCGACCACGAGCCCCTGTTCGGCGATCCTGCTGATCAACTGGTGGTGCCCTCGCGGATAGGGCCGGTCCACCCCACAGGCCAGCACGGCGACGGTCGCCCCACCGACCCCGAGCGCTCCCCGGTGGGCGGCCCCGTCGACCCCGTACGCCCCGCCGGACACGACCACCCACCCCCGCTCGGCGAGCCCCGCCGCCAGCACGGTCGCCATATGGGCCCCGTACTCCGTGCAGGACCGCGCCCCCACGAGAGCCACGGACCGCAGGGCCCACATCCGCACATTGGCCGTGCCCCGCACCCACAGCCCGATGGGCCGCCCCTCCCCAAGATCATCGAGCTGCCCGGGCCACTCCACGTCCCCCGGGACCAGAAACCGCGCCCCGGCTGTTCGCGCCTGGGCCAGATCCGCTTCGGGGTCGGCCCACCCGGCGCGAGCGCGCAGCCCCGCCCACCGTTTCTGCGAGACCTCCGGCAGCGGCCCGCCCTCCCCGGAGAGGCGCCGCACCATCTCGCGGGCGCCGAATTCCCGCAGCCACCGTCCACCGAGTTCGTCCCCCGGTTCGATGACACGGGCGAGGAACACGCGGTCGAGCCGCTCGGCATCCGATACACCGCTGTCGCTCATGGCCTGCCCACCCGGGGGCCGGGGAGTGCGGGCCTCATACCGACGCCCCGATCGCCATGGGCACCCCACGAGGCACTCCGGTGCGCAGTTGGAGCGCGAGGTTGACGTCCGCCGCGTCAGGGCGGTCGTGGCCCACGAGATCGGCGATGGTCCAGGCGACCCGCAGCACCCGGTCAAGACCGCGTGCGGTCAGCACCCCCCGCTCCAGGCTGCGCTCCGCCTCGTCCATCGCTCCCGGCGTCGCATACCACCGGCTGCGCAGTTCACGTCCCGGCACTTCGCTGTTCTTCCGCCAGGGAGTGTCCGCCAGACGGGCAGCCGTCCGTTCCCGCGCAGCGCGCACGCGATCGGCGACGGTCGCCGTGGACTCACCCCTCGCACCCCGCCGACTGAGCTCGGAGCGGGTGACGCGGTCGACCTCGACCCGGAGGTCCACTCGGTCGAGCAGGGGCCCGGAGAGCCGCGCCTGATAACGACGGATCGAGGCCGGCGGGCATTCGCACAGGTCGTCGGTGCGCGAGAAGCGACCGCAGGGGCATGGATTGGCCGCCAGGACCATCAGGAACTTCGCCGGGAACCGGACGACTCCCGCGCTCCGGGCGATCACGACATGTCCCGCCTCCAGGGGCTGCCGCAGTGCGTCCAGTGCGTGGCTGCTGAACTCGGGCGTCTCGTCGAGGAAGAGCACTCCTCGGTGGGCGAGTGACACCGCACCGGGCCGTGCGATGCCCTGACCACCACCGACGAGGGCCTGCATCGTGGCCGAGTGGTGCGGAGCGCAGTAGGGGGGCGCATCGACCAGCGGCTTGCCCATCGGCAGCAGGCCCGCGATCGAGTGAACCGCTGTGACCTCCAGCGACTCCTCCCGTGTCAGCCCCGGCAGGATGGCCGGCAGACGTTCGGCGAGCATCGTCTTGCCTGCGCCCGGCGGCCCCTCCAGGAAGAGGTGATGTCCGCCGGCCGCGGCGACCTCCACCGCCGTACGCGCCGAGAGCTGACCGACGACATCGGCGAGATCGTGCCCCTGGTCGTGCTGGGCCGCTCCAGCCGTGTGCATACCGGTGGCCGCTCCCGTACCCGGCAGGCGCAGCCCGGCCATCAGGGGATCGGGGCGCCCCTCGTCGGGCTCCTCGTCCGGCACGGGTTCGTCGGCGAGGACGGCGATCAGTTGCCGCAGGGTGCGCACACCCAGTACCGACACACCGGGCACCAGCGAGGCCTCGGCGGCCGCGCACTCCGGCACCACCACCTGCTCATAGCCCGCGTCGGCGGCGGCCAGCACGGCGGGCAGGATGCCCCGCACCGGCCGCACCCTGCCGTCGAGCCCCAGCTCACCGATCATCACGATGTCGGAGAGCACGCGTGGGTCGATGCGCTCGGAGGCGCCCAGAACCGCGCACGCCACCGCGAGGTCGAATCCGCTGCCCGCTTTGGGCACCGACGCCGGGCTGAGTCCCACCGTCAGCTTCTTCTGCGGCCACTCGGCGCCGGAGTTGACCACCGCCGCCCTCACCCGGTCCCTGCTCTCTGTCAAACTCTTGTCGGGCAGCCCCACCAGGGTGAACGCCGCGATGCCGGGCTCCAGGTCTGCCTGGACCTCGACGACCACGCCCTCGACTCCGACGAGGGCCACGGAACACGTACGGGCGAATCCCATCTCAGGCCACCCCCCGTACGTGCTCCACGACGGGGGCGCCGCGCTCGGGCAGGACGACACCCACGACATCGATGCGGACACCGCCCGGTGGTGCCCCGCCGTGTTGCTGGAGCCAGCGTTCGGCGAGGTCTCGCAGGCGGTCGGCCTTCGTGGGGCTCACGGCCGCCATGGGGTGTTCGAACGCGCCGGTCCTGCGGGTCTTGACCTCGCAGACGACCAGCGCGTCCCCGTCCCGGGCGACGATGTCGATCTCTCCGGTCCTGCCACAGCGCCAGTTGCGCTCCAGGACCGTCATCCCGGCCTCGGCCAGCCGCCGCGCGGCCAGTTCCTCGCCGTACTTGCCGAGTGCACCTCGTGCGTTGCTCATGTCGGCACCACCTCCGGCGCCAACACTGAGGGCAGAACGACCCGCTAGTGGATCTTGGTGGACAACCAGGCGATTGTGGACAACTCGGTCACCCGCAAGAGTGAAAGCCGCATCGCCGAGCCGACACCACCCCAGGCCACACCCCAGAGGCACACCCCGAGACACACCTCCGAGCACTGCTCACGGCCGGCCCCTCCCCGGCGACAGGGCGGGTCAGCTGCTCGGCAGCTCCAGATCGCTCTTGTTCAACTCCTCGATGTTCACGTCCTTGAACGTGAGCACACGGACCTGCTTCACGAAACGAGCCGGCCGGTACATGTCCCACACCCAGGCGTCCGCCATGGATACCTCGAAGAACACCTCGCCCTGGACGGAGTGCACCTGCATCTCGTAGTCGTTGGTGAGATAGAAGCGCCGCTCGGTCTCGATCACGTATTTGAACAGACCGACGACATCGCGGTACTCCCGGTAGAGCTTCAGCTCCATCTCGGTCTCGTACTTCTCGAGGTCCTCGGCGCTCATGGCATGTTCCCCTTCAGCCGTGCGATCCCACCATTGTGCGCCAGTCCCGCGCGCCTCTAGACAATTTCGGTCTTGAGGACCACGGGTCCGGCCGGGGGACCCTCGTCGAGCAGTGTGCGCAGCAGTTCGGCGAGTCTGGTCGGGTACACCGTCTCATGCGCCCGGGCGAGTTCCCCGCACGTCCACCAACGTGCTCCGGCGACGCTGCGTCGTTCCAGGTCCGTCAGCCGTGCCGCGGCGGGCGGTGTGTGATGCGTATCGGCGGTGCGGGCCAGGTAGTACCACTCGTCCTGGTCCCAGCGTCGCCCGGCGAAGGGGAAGGAGCACATCCGCTGCCAGAGGACGGGCCCCAGTTCGACTTCTGTGATCCCGGTCTCCTCGGCGAGTTCTCTCAGCGCGGCCTCCTCACGCGTCTCCGAGCCCTCGACACCGCCGCCGGGGGTGAACCACCAGTCGTCCGTAGGATCGTCCGGTTCATGCCCGTGCAGCAGCAGGATGCGGTCCTCGGGATCGAGCAGGACCACCCGGGCCACCTTGCGCAGCCCGCCCTCGTACGTGTCCTCGGCCCCACGGTCACCGGCGCCTGCGCCTGCGCCTGCGCCTGCGCCTGCGCCACCGTCGTACACGCCGCCCGACGGTTCAGCCGACACGGGCGGGCTCCGCCTGCTGCTGCGACCGGCCCCGGCCGCCGAGCCGCTTGGCGACCGGGCCGTACGCGGCGCCGCCCAGCACGAGCACCATGCCCAGGACGAACGCGGTGGTGATCAGTCGCAGCGGGCCGGGCGAGGAGAGCGCGCCGAGCTTCTCGAAGCCCGTGGGGCGGGCCAGCATGCCCTCCATGGGCCACACGACGGCGTCCACGCGCGCGTCCACGTTGGCGCGTGGCACGGTGCCCTGGCCGGCCTCGGTGAGGTGGGCGGTGGAGTCCAGGGAGCCGCTGCGCTCGTCGCCGAGGAGGAAGAGACGGCCCTCAGGGACCTTGATCTCGGGGATACCGCTCAGCTCGGCGTCCTCGCCCTTGGGCAGATACCCCTCGTCGATCTTCTCGCCGTTGACGGTCAGCTTGCCGTCGGTGCAGCAGGCGACCGTGTCACCGCCGACCGCGACGACCCGCTTGACCATGGGCGAGTTGCCCCAGGCCTCCTCGCGGAAGACCACGACGTCACCGCGCTTGATGTCGCCGTCGTCGATCCGCTCGGCCAGGATGCGGTCCCCGGAGGTGATGGTGGGGGCCATGGAGTCGGTCGGCACGGTGTAGGGCGCGTAGACGATGGCGCCCCAGACGAAGCCGCCGAGGAAGAGCACACAGCCGAGGGCCACAGCCAGTCCCGACAGCATGCTGCCGAGCCGTCCGTGGCCCTCGTCCGTACGACGTGTCGTCCCGCTCATCCCAGTGCTCCCCCAGGTCGGAGATACGACCTTGCGGGGCTTGTACGGGGCCCCGGCGGTCGGTGATCTGGGACGGCACCCTACCCGGCGGTACCCGTGCCAGAAACCCTCGGGCTCTCGGTGGCCAGAAGGCGGCGTCGGCGCCACAGCACCAGCGGTACCGCACCGGCGAGGCCGAGCGCGCCGGGGGCGGCGGCGCTCAGGTTCTGGTCGAAGGTGTCGGGAATCGGCAGCGTGGACCAGCGGGTGGGCGGCCAGGCGACCACGATGGCGCGGCCCACGACCTGGCTGACGGGGACCATGCCCTTGTTGCTGTCGCTCTGGTGGTAGCGGGAGTCCAGCGAGTTCTGCCGGTGGTCACCCATGACCCAGATTTTGCCCTCGGGTACCTTCACCTTGAACTGGCCGCCGGTGTCGTCGACGGTGCACGGGGTGTTGCCTGGGTAGACGTACGGCTCGTTGAGCGCCTTGCCGTTGACCTTCAGCGGGCCCGTGCCGTCGCACTCCACGGTGTCGCCCGCGACGCCGATGACCCGCTTGATGAGGTCCTTCTCCTCGGCGGACGGCATCAGGCCGATCCAGCTGAGGACGCGCTGCATGGCGTTGGGCTCGATGGTGGGCTCGCCGTCCAGCCAGCCGTCCGGGTCGTGGAAGACGACGACCTCGCCGCGCTCGGGCTCCGAGCCGAACCATGGGGTGAGCTTGTCGACCAGGACCCGGTCGCCCTGCTGCAGGGTGTTCTGCATCGAGTCCGACGGGATGGAGAACGCCTGCACCAGGAAGCTCTTGATCAGCAGCGCCAGCACCAGCGCGATACCGATCAGGATCGGCAGCTCCTTCCAGAAGGAGCGCTGTTTCTTCTTGGGCCGCTGGCCCTGCTCGCCGTCGTCGACCGACGTCCGGGCGGTCTCCTCACCGCCCTCGCCGCCCTCACCGTCCGCTCCGGCCGGGGAGTCACTCCCGGCGGACACGGAATCTTCGCGACGTACGTCCTCCGCGGCCGGGGAACCCGCCTCGTCGGGCCGCTCCGGTTCCTCGGAACCACCGTGTCCGGATCGTGCGCCGACCGCCAAATCCCCCACATCCACTCCTCACGCCGTACCGCCGCCCACGCCACATCCGGTGCAGGCCCACCACTCCCATAACGAGCGGGAGTTCCGCAGGGGTCGGGAGGGGGATCAATCCGTTTCGATCCGCGGGGGCCACCCTATGCGAAGCGCCCAGGACCGTGGACGACCCGTTCGGCACGGCGGCGAACGTGTCCGGTTCCTCCAACTGTCCCCAGTGGCCGACCGGCCAGGCGATGACCACGGCCCGGCCGACGACGGACTCCTCGGAGACCGTGCCGCCGTACTTGGCGGTGCTGGAGGTGTCGCTCTGGTGGGCTCGCGAGTCGGCGGAGTTCTCCCGGTGGTCGCCCATGACCCAGAGACGGCCCTGAGGGACCGTCACTTCGAATGGCTGGATGGATGGCTTGTTTCCGGGGTGGATGTACGCCGTCTCGTCCAGCGGCATGCCGTTGACCGTGACACGGCCCTGGGTGTCGCAGCACTTGACCGTGTCGCCGCCGACCGCGACGACCCGCTTGATCAGATCCTGCTCGTCGTCGGAGGGAAGCAGGCCGATGAACTGCAGCCCCTCCTTCACCTGCTTGATGACGATCGGGTCTTCCGCCGAGGTGGTCGTCTGCTCGTCCTCCAGCCAGCCCCCGGGGTCCTTGAAGACGACGACGTCACCGCGCGTCGGCTTGGAGCCGAACCAAGGGGTCAGCTTGTCGACCAGGACCCGGTCGCCGATCTGGATCGTCTGCTCCATGGAGCCCGACGGGATCACGAACGCCTGGACGAGGAACGTCTTCAGGACCAGCGCGATCAGGACGGCCACACCGACCAGCAGCGGGATCTCCTTGACCGCCGAACGCCGCCTTCGCCGCTTGATCTTGCGGGCGAGCTTGCGCCGCTCCACCCGGCTCGGCCGGGCCGCGCCACCGGCCCGCCTGGTGCCGGTGGGCAGCAGGGTCTCGGCGGCGGAAGTCGGTGCCCCGCGCGGCTTGCCACGGTTACCCATGCGCACCGCCGGCGGCGGGCACGCGCGCGTAGGCGTCCGGGCGGTCCAACCGTCTGCTGTGGTCGGCGGGCCAGGCGATCCAGTCGGCCCGGCCGATCACGGCGTCGAGAGGGACCATGCCGCCACCGGGGGAACCCAGATGGTCGCGGGAGTCACTGGAGTCACTGCGGTGGTCGCCGAGGACAAACAGCTTGCCCTCCGGGACGACCACGTCGAATGGCACGTTCGACGGGCTGTCCCCCGGGTACAGAAACGACGACTCGTCGACCCACCGGCCGTTCACCTCAAGCCTCCCCTCCTGGTCGCAGCAGACCACCCGGTCTCCCCCCACGCCGACAACGCGCTTGATGTAGTCGGCGTTCCCGAAGTAGCCGGTGCCGTCGAACACGACGACGTCACCGCGCTGCGGCTCAGAACCGAAACGGTACGCCAACTTATTTACGAGAACTCGGTCCCCGATCCTCAATGAGCTCGCCATGGAGCTGCTGGGAATCTGGAACGGCTGCATCACGAAGTTGCTGAAGAGCGCCAGAAAAAGCAGGCAGATCAACACGGTCAGGGTGTAACGACCGCCGGGGACCAGCTCGGTGGTTCTGCCCAGCAACGCGAAACGCGACCGTCCCTCCGGCCGCTCTGTGTCCGAGTTCTCCTCGGAGCGAGCCGGGGGCGCTGCCCTGTCGGCTCCAGAAGGGCTGGAGGAGCGGTCGCGCTCCATGTGCTGCTGTGCTTCGGTGTCCATCGGGGCCAGATCGTATCCGGCCCTCCTAGGACACCTGAGCGCGCGCTCAGTTCTCGCGCTTCTCCTTGATCTTCGCCGCCTTGCCGCGCAGGTCGCGCAGGTAGTACAGCTTCGCGCGACGGACGTCACCGCGGGTGACGAGCTCGATCTTCTCGACGATCGGGGTGTGCACCGGGAAGGTGCGCTCGACGCCGACGGAGAACGAGACCTTGCGGACCGTGAAGGTCTCGCGGACACCGGAACCCTGGCGACGGATCACAACGCCCTTGAACTGCTGCACACGGGAGCGGTTGCCCTCGATGACGCGGACGTGGACGTTGACGGTGTCACCCGGGCGGAAGGCCGGGATGTCGCTGCGCAGCGACGCGGCGTCGACGGAGTCGAGCACGTGAGACATTTCGTCTGCTTTCTTCGCCCATGCCACAGGTCATGAGCGGGAGCTAGGTGTTTCACAAGGGGATGCTGTCAGGTCGGGGCGGGCGTCGTGTCCCCCTGTGGCAGGGGCGCGCGCCGGACGACGCACAACAGCGGCCTATTCTTCCACGCCCTCCAGCCGACGCCAAAATCGGCCATGGGGCTCGCCCTCCGGGTCCGGGGCCCAGCCCAGGATGGAGAGCATCTCTCGGTCCTTCTTGTCGAACGCCTTGGGGTCACAGCGCTCGATCAGATCGGGCCGGTGGGTGGTCGTACGCTTCAGGGCCTCGTCCCGCCGCCAGCGCGCGATCTTCCCGTGGTGGCCACTGAGCAGCACCTCCGGGATGTCCCGGCCGCGCCACTCGGGCGGCTTGGTGTAGACGGGCCCCTCCAGGAGGTTGGCCATGGCGCCGGGCGCGAACGAATCGTCACGGTGGGACTCGGCGTTGCCCAGCACCCCGGGCAGCAGCCGGGCGACGGCCTCCGTGACGACCAGGACGGCCGCCTCCCCTCCGGCCAGCACATAGTCACCGATGGACACCTCGTAGACGGGTATCCGGGTGGCGTACTCGTCGATCACCCGGCGGTCGATGCCCTCGTAACGCGCCGGCGTGAAGATCAGCCAGGGGCGCTCGGAGAGTTCGACGGCGAGCGCCTGGGTGAACGGGCGCCCGCTGGGGGTGGGAACGATGAGCGCGGGCTCGCGCGAGCCGGTCTCGTAGCCGTCGGCGAGGACGGAGTCGAGGGCGTCGCCCCAGGGGTCCGTCTTCATGACCATGCCGGGACCGCCGCCGTACGGCGTGTCGTCGACCGTGTTGTGCCGGTCGTGGGTCCAGGAACGCAGATCGTGCACCTGGACGTTCAGTTGCCCACGCGCGCGTGCCTTGCCGACCAGGGAGACGTTCAGGGGTTCGAGGTACTCGGGGAAGATCGTGACGACGTCGAGGCGCATCTCTTACGACTCTTCCCGCGCGGAGGCGATCTGCGCCTTGTCGTCGATGAGACCCGGCGGCGGATCGATGACCGCCCGCTGCTCCTCCAGGTCGATCTCGACGACGATCTCCTCGACGAACGGGATCATCACCTCGCTGCCGTCCGGCCGCTCGACGATGAACAGGTCCTGGGAGGGCAGATGCGAGATCTCGGTGATCCGGCCGACCTCGACGCCGTCCTTGGTCACCACATCCAGGTCGATGAGCTGATGGTCGTAGTACTCATCCTCTTCCTCCGGCAGCTCGTCCGGGTCCACCTCCGCGATGAGCAGGGTGTTGCGGAGGGCCTCGGCGGCGTTGCGGTCGCGGATGCCCTCGAAACGCAGCAGCAGCCGGCTGCTGTGCACCCGGCCGGACTCGATGGTGAGCGGGCCCGTCGAGGCGGGGTCCGTGAGCAGGACGGCGCCGGGCGCGAGCCTCAGCTCCGGCTCGTCCGTGCGGACCTCGACGGTGACCTCGCCCTTGATGCCGTGGGCACGGCCGATGCGAGCGACTACCAGCTGCACTGTGCTTGCTTCTCCTGATCCGGTACGACTACGGGCCGGGGACGGCCCAGTGGCCCTCCCCGGCCCGAGCCGGTGCTGCGATTGGCGTCAGCGGACGTGGTCCACGTCGACGAGGTCGACACGGACTCCGCGGCCGCCGATGGCACCCACGACGGTGCGCAGTGCGCGGGCGGTACGGCCGTTGCGGCCGATCACCTTGCCGAGGTCGTCGGGGTGCACCCGGACCTCAAGGACGCGCCCGCGACGCAGGTTGCGCGAGGCGACCTGGACGTCGTCGGGGTAGTCGACGATTCCCTTGACGAGGTGCTCGAGAGCCTCCTCGAGCATGCTCAGGCCTCGGTCGACTCGGACTCAGCCGCAGCCTCGTCCTTCTTCTCGGCCTTCTTCTTCTGGGTGATCGCCTCACCCTTGCCCTCGTCGTCGCCACCGAGGGACTCGAAGGACGGACGCGCGGACTTGGCCTCGGCCACGAGCAGCGGCGCCGGGGCGGGCTCGCCCTTGAACTTCTGCCAGTCGCCGGTCTTCTTCAGAATGGCGAGCACGGGCTCGGTCGGCTGCGCGCCGACACCCAGCCAGTACGCGACACGGTCCGCGTCGACCTCGATGACCGACGGGTGGTACGTCGGGTGGTACTTGCCGATCTCCTCGATCGCACGGCCGTCACGACGGGTACGGGAGTCGGCGACGACGATGCGGTAGTGAGGCGAACGGATCTTGCCCAGACGCTTCAGCTTGATCTTGACTGCCACGGGAGTGGGTTCTCCTGGTTTTGACGTGGTTGGGCACGGCGAGAAGGCCGCGTGGGGTTGCGGTACCCGAGTGCCCGATGGACGCGTCAGCCGGAGGAGAGAGGGGTCCTGTGCGGCTGTCGAGTACAGCTAGCCATTGTGCCACACCACAGGGACCGCTTCTCCCGCGAGGGCAGACGCGGGCACGCAGAACAACCGCCCGCCCCAACTGCGGGAAGTCGTGCCGCTGGGGCGATGGGGGTACCGCCCGCGCGAGCGAAGCCGAGCGTGGGGGAGGGTGGGCGCAGGCGGCACCCTGTAAGCGCCGGTAAGCGAACCCCCGGCCTCCGGTCTAGACCGGCGCCGGGCGCCGCCGCACCCTCCCCGCACCGCACGTACACGCACGTACGACTCGCTGACGTACGACTGCCACGAGCAGCCGTCTTCTCAGCTCGGCGCACGCTAGGCCGCGCCCACGACCTCCGGGATGCGGAACGGCTTGCCGCAGCCGCCGCAGACGATGGGCGCCTGGGCGAGGACGGACGGGACGACCCGGACGTTACGACCGCAGTCGCAGACGGCCTTGACGCGGACGCCGCCGCCGGAGGAGCCGTGCCGGGCGGCCGGCCCCCGGAAGCTGCGGGCCGTGTCCGCGGACGTCGCCGCCGTGTGGGCCTTCAGCGCGCGCTGCAGTCTCTCGATGGTCGGGCGGTAGCGACGCTTCGCCTCGGCGTTCAGCGTGACCAGGGAGAAGCCGCTGCTGGGATGCGGCTCGTCCGGGTGGTCGAGACCCAGTTCCTCGGCGATCGCGAGGAATCTGCGGTTGTGGTAACGGCCGGCCCGGGAGGTGTCGCGGACTCCTCGGGCGGCGGCGATGCCATGGACTGCCTCATGGAGCAGTCGCTCGAAGGAGAGTTCGTGCCCGCAGGCGGACGACGACTCTCCGATCAGGGACTCGGGAGCGGCAAGATCCGGCAGCTCGGGGTGGTACCGCTGAATATCGGCCCACGCCTGCGCCAGCTCTGCGGCGAGAACAGGTGGTGTCTGTGTCGTGCTCACGTAATGACAACGAGCCTGAGTGCCCCTGTGTTCCGATTCCGGGCCATCCCAAATAATTTGCACGTACCCGTCAGTTGCCGCTAGTGCGTCCTGACGAGGGCGGGTGCGCTGATCTGCGGAGAAGCCTCACAGCTCCACCCAAGGCGGTACGTAGCAACACGTACGCCCCGGCACGTAGACGTGATCCGCGCGCCGGGGCATCTGTGGCCGTCGGTTACGCAAGAGGCCTTTCGGTCGCTCTCCCGACGGAACGGATCGCTCTAGTAAGCGCGCGCCACGACAGCGACGTTACCGGGTGCGTCATAGGAGTCGGGCACCGACCCGTCCTCGGCGACCAGACACCGTACGCTCGCCGCGTGCTCCCCGAGGCGGTCCTCGCCGTCCTCGCCCAGGGCCGACCAGGGGATTCGGGCCCAGCCGCCGGCTGTCGCGGCTTCGATCGCCTCGTCGATCGTCGACACCTCCGTCGTACGGGACTCCCGGCGCTCGCGTGACTGCGCCAGGAGCAGTGCCTGGTCCTCTTCGAGGAGCGTCGGCAGCAGCTCCGGGAGGGCGTCCAGGGCGACCGGCTCCTTGCCCCCGGGGATGCGGCGGGCCAGCATCGCGGTGCCGTTCTCCAGGTCACGGGGTCCGACTTCGATACGTACGGGGACGCCCTTGAGTTCCCAGTCGACGGCGCGGCGGCCGAAGGGGATGTCCGTGCGGTCGTCCACCTGGACGCGTACGCCGACCGCCTTGAGCCGGTCGCCGAGCTCGCGGACCTTGGCCAGAACCGCCTCGTCGCCCTTGATCGCGAGAACTACCGCCTGGATGTGCGCCAGCCGGGGCGGGACGCGCAGCCCGTGGTCGTCGCCGTGCATCATCACCAGGGCGCCGATCATGCGCGTGGTGGAGCCCCAGGAGGTCTGCCAGACCAGCTCCTGCCGCCCCTCCTTGGAGAGATAGCGGGTGTTGAAGGCCTTGGCGAAGTTCTGGCCCAGTTCATGGCTGGTGGCCATCTGGAGGGCCTTGCCGTCGCCCATCATGCCTTCGAGGGTGAGGGTGTTGATGGCCCCCGCGAAGCGCTCCTTGACGGTTTTGCGGCCGGCGACGACATCCATCGCGAGAACGTTCACCATGAAGTCCTCGTAGACCTGCCGGTGGATGTGCGCGGCGAAGTCGCGCGCCTCCTCGTACGTCGCGTGCGCCGTGTGGCCCTCCTGCCAGAGGAATTCGCTCGTGCGGAGGAAGAGCCGGGGGCGCAGCTCCCAACGGACCACGTTCGCCCACTGGTTGATCAGCAGGGGCAGATCGCGGTAGCTCTGCACCCACTTCGAGAAGTAGTCGTTGATGATCATTTCGGAGGTGGGGCGGACCACCGCGGGCTCTTCGAGCTCCTTGCCGCCGCCGTGCGTCACCACGGCCAGCTCGGGCGCGAAACCCTCGACGTGCTCGGCCTCCCTGGTGAGATACGACTGCGGGATCAGCAGCGGGAAGTAGGCGTTCTGCGTGCCCGTCTCCTTGATCCGCTCGTCCATCTCGCGCTGCATGCGCTCCCAGAGCCCGTACCCGTACGGTCGGATGACCATGGTGCCGCGCACCGGCCCGTTGTCCGCCATTTCGGCCTTGGAGATCAGGTCCTGGTACCAGCGCGGAAAGTCGTCCGCCCGGGGTGTGAGTACGGGAACTTTTGCCATGGCGCGATGCTACGGCGCCACATTGCGGGGATGTGAATTCTTTTCGCCAAGGCACAGACAGCTCACAAGCCGGTGTCCGAGACCTCTGGACGACACGTCGGACGCGGAGTTACCTGGCATACGGGGGGAGTGCGAGCGCACTGCCACGGGGGCCCACGAAATGGGCACAGCGGCAACTCTCGGCGGAATGGGGCGCTTTGAATATGACACCTACGCTCGTGCGGCGGCATTTGCCTTGCGCAGGGCCCGCACCCGGCGTGGACCAGTACGCACGCGCGCGTGACTGGGCCGAGATCCAGGAACGCATGCTGGTTCCGCTCTACGAGGCGGTCTACCGGCGGCTCGACGTGGGCTCCGGCACCCGGCTGCTCGGCCTCGGCTGCGGCTCGGGACTGGCGCTGCTGATGGCGGCGTCGCGGGGCGCCTCGGTCACCGGTGTCGATACGACCACACCCGAAAGGATGACGCTCGCACGAGAGCGGCTCCTCCCGGAAGGGTGGGCCCCGCACACTCGCGTTGACGCCCGGGTCGTCGACGGCACCCCCGAGGACGCGGCCGGCACCCCCGGGGACCCGAAGTACAACCTCGTGACCGCCTTCGAGCCGATCGGCTGCCTCGCCGGGGACTCCGAGGGCCTCGGCGAACTCCTCGCCGCCGCCACCCCGCTCGCGGAACACGGCACCCCCGTGGTCCTCGCCGGCTGGGGTCCCCCCGAGCGCTGCGCCACCTCGGCCGTGCTCCGTATCGCCGCGAAGCTCGCCGATCCCCTGCCCGGCACCGGCGGCTGGCGCCCGGCCCGGCGCGACGACCTTGAGGACGTCGCCGAGCGAGCCGGTCTCAGGCCGGACGGCTCCGGACGCGTGGCCTGCCCCTTCGGATACGCCAACGTGGACAACGCGGTACGCGGGCTGCTGTCGACCGGACTGTTCGACGCGGCGATCGAGGCCACCGACCAGGACCAGGTCGACAAGGAACTCACCGAGGCCCTGCAACCGCACCGACGCCACGACGGCACCGTGTGGATGCCGAACGTGTTCCGGTATCTGATCGCGCGGACGCCCTGAGACGGACACCCTGAGACGGACGCCGTCAGACGGACGCCCTCGGACGGACGCCCTGAAACGGAAACCCTGAGAAGGTCTTCGAGACTTTCATTTGTGCGGGTGTGAATGGTGTGAAGAAAACCGGCCAGTAGGGCTTTCCCCCTGCCAAGTGCCGGACAGGACCCATAGCCTGACGCACCAGCCAGGGGAACAACACATCTGCGTACGGGAGTTGCCACCGGGAGCACCACGAGGGACACCACATATGCCGTCCACGCAACGGCACGGGCGCCGCGCCCCGGCCAGACCCCCCGGCCGGTGACGCGGCGCCCGCTTTGGCACCTTCGACGGGCGTCAGCCCATGAACTTCTTGAACTCGTCCGGCAGTTCGAAGTCCTGCCCGCCCTGCTGACCCGGCAGACCGAACGCACCCCCCGGACCACCCTGAGCGGCAGCGGCCCGGCGTGCGGCCTCGTCCGCCTCCTGCTGCTTGCGCTTCATCGGGTTGCCCGAGCGCTGCTTGCCCTTGGCCTTCTTGGGCTGCTTCCTGGACCGGCCCGGACCGCCACCCATACCGGGCATGCCAGGCATCCCGGGCATGCCGCCGCCCTGGGCCATGCGGGACATCATCTTGCGGGCCTCGAAGAACCGCTCGACCAGGTTCTTCACCGCGCTGACCTCGACACCGGAACCCTTGGCGATACGGGCGCGGCGCGAGCCGTTGATGATCGTCGGGTCCTGGCGCTCGCCCGGGGTCATCGACTTGATGATCGCGGCGGTGCGGTCGACGTCCCGCTCGTCCAGGTTGTTGATCTGGTCCTTGATCTGCCCCATGCCCGGCAGCATCCCGAGCAGCTTGGAGATCGAGCCCATCTTCCTGACCTGCTCCATCTGAGCCAGGAAGTCATCCAGGGTGAAGTCCTGGCCCTTCTTCGACGCCAGCTTGGAGGCCATCTTGGCGGCCTCTTCCTGGCTGAACGTCTTCTCCGCCTGCTCGATCAGGGTGAGCAGGTCACCCATGTCGAGGATGCGGGAGGCCATCCGGTCGGGGTGGAACTGGTCGAAGTCGTCGAGCTTCTCGCCGTTCGACGCGAACATGATCGGCTTGCCGGTGACCTGGCGGATCGACAGCGCCGCACCACCACGGGCGTCACCGTCGAGCTTGGAGAGGACCACACCGTCGAAGCCGACGCCGTCGCGGAATGCCTCGGCGGTATTGACCGCGTCCTGACCGATCATGGCGTCGACGACGAAGAGAATCTCGTCGGGGCTGACCGCGTCCCTGATGTCCGCCGCCTGCTGCATCATCTCCTGGTCGATGCCCAGGCGACCGGCGGTGTCGACGACCACGATGTCGTGGACCTTCGACTTCGCGAACTCGATGGAGTCCTTGGCGACCTTCACCGGGTCACCGACGCCGTTGCCCGGCTCGGGGGCGTAAACGGCGACACCGGCGCGCTCGGCGACCACACTGAGCTGGTTGACCGCGTTCGGGCGCTGGAGGTCACAGGCGACCAGCAGCGGCGAGTGGCCCTGCTCCTTCAGCCACTTGCCGAGCTTGCCCGCGAGGGTCGTCTTACCGGCACCCTGGAGACCGGCCAGCATGATGACGGTGGGGGGCTGCTTGGCGAAGCGGAGACGGCGGGTCTCGCCGCCGAGGACGGTCACCAGCTCGTCGTTGACGACCTTGAGGACCTGCTGGGCCGGGTTGAGGGCCTTGGAGACCTCGGCGCCGAGGCAGCGTTCCTTGATGTTCTTGATGAAGCCCCGGACGACCGGGAGCGCCACGTCCGCTTCAAGGAGAGCGATGCGGATCTCGCGGGCCGTGGCGTCGATGTCCGCCTCGCTGAGGCGCCCCTTGCCGCGCAGGTTCTTGAAAGTCGCTGAGAGGCGATCGGAGAGCGTATCGAACACGGCGGTGTCGGTCCTCGGAGTCGGGGGCAGTCTGAATTGCCCTCCAGGGTATCTGTCTGGGTGTGGTTGGGTCTCCACCCCTGTGGACAAGTGGGCGCGATCCACGGGTACGGGGCCTCGCGAGCCCCGTACCCCGGCGCGGATCAGCCGCGCAGCGTCTCCTCCAGCTTCCGCGCCACGGACGCCGCCTCCTCCCCCGGCAGCGGCGCCCCCTTCGGCCCCGTCACGTAGAAGGCATCGACCGCGTTGGCCCCCAGCGTCGAGACATGCGCACTCCGCACCCGCACCCCGGCCGATTCCAGCGCCCGCCCGATCCGATGCAGCAACCCCGGCGCGTCCTGGGCCCGTACCTCGATGACCGTCGCGTGCCGTGAGGCCGCGGCGGCCACGGTGACGCGCGGTGGGGGCGCGACCACGCCCCGGCGGCGGGGATACGCCGCGTCCCGCTCGGCCAGCCGCCCAGCGATGTCCAGCGAGCCGTCCAGCGCCCGCACCAGGTCCGAGCGCAGTCGGGCCGCCTGCGGCAGCGAGCCGTACTCGGCGGCCACACGCCAGTTCAGCAGCAGGACCGAGCCCTCGACGCCGTCGGGCAGGTCCAGGGCACGCAGCTCGGCGGTACGGACCGTCAGGCGGTGCATCGCCAGTACCCCGGCGACGGCGGGCAGGACGCCCGGCTGGTCGGGGACGGCGATGAGGAGTTCCACGCCGAGGGGCTCGGGGTCGGCCTTCTCGTCCGTGTCGTCCTTGTCGGCGGTGTGCGTCTCGGTCTGCGCGCGCAGCGACAGCACCGGCCCGCCCGTGCGGAACGCCTCGACGGCGAGCCGCTCCTGCTCGGCGGTGGGCGCGAGGGGCTCGGGTTCCTCGGGGGCGTCCCCTGCGAAGACCGCGGCGACCCGTTTGACCAGGTCGGAGACGAGGGAGGCCCGCCATGACGACCAGGCGGCGGGCCCGGTGGCCAGCGCGTCGGACTCGGTCAGCGCGTGCAGCAGTTCGAGCGTGCCGGGCGAGCCGACCGCCTCCGCGACCGAGCGGACGGTGGCCGGGTCCTCCAGATCGCGCCGGGTGGCCGTGTCGACGAGCAGGAGGTGATGGCGTACGAGGGTCGACAGGACGGCCACGTCCTCGCGGTCGAAGCCGATGCGGGCGGCGACATCGCGGGCGATGATCTCGCCGGCGACGGAGTGGTCGCCGGGCCAGCCCTTGCCGATGTCGTGCAGCAGGGCGGCGACGAGGAGCAGGTCGGGGCGGTGGACCCGGCGGGTGAGTTCGGAGGCGCGGACGGCGGTCTCGATGAGGTGCCGGTCGACGGTCCAGATGTGCACGGCGTTGCGCTGCGGGCGGCAGCGGACCCGCTCCCAGTCGGGCAGCAGCTGGGTGATGATCCCCTCGGCCTCCAGTGCCTCCCAGACGTCGACGGTCGGGCGCCCGGAGCCGAGCAGGGTGACGAGCTGTTCGCGGGCCTCGGCGGGCCAGGGGGTGGGCAGGGCCCGTGCGGTGGCGGCGAGGTGGCGTACGGCGTGCAGGGAGAGCGGGAGGCCGGCCTGGGCGGCTGCCGCGGCGGCGCGCAGCGGCAGCACGGGGTCGCGTTCGGGGCGGGCGGCGCGGGCGAGCACGACCTCGCCGTCCTGCTCGACCACGCCCTCGGCGAGCGGGGAGCGCTCGGGGGCGGGCTTGCCTCCGCCCAGCATGGCGCGCAGCCGTGGCCGCACGGCACGCGAGCGCAGAACGCGCCCCACTTCGCGCCAGGTGACATCGCTGGCGTACGAGATGACGCGGGCGGACTCATAGACCTGGCGGAGCAGGGTGTCGGCGTCGAGGAGGCCGAGGGCGGCGGCGACCTGGTCCTGTTCCTGGAGGGCGAGGCGGTCGGTCGCGCGCCCCGTCGCCAGATGCAGGGCGTCGCGTACGTCGAGGAGGCGGCGTCGGGCGTCGGCGAGGCCTTCGCGGGGTGCGTCGGCGAGCCAGGAGGCGGCGACGGCGCGCAGTGCGGTGGCGTCGCGCAACCCTCCGCGCGCCTCCTTCAGGTCGGGCTCCAGGAGGAACTGCAGCTCACCCTGCCGTTCGGCGCGCTCGGCGCAGAGTTCCTGGAGTTCGGGGAGGCGTTTGGGGGCCTGGTTGCGCCAGTCGGCGAGGACGGAAGTGCGCAGCGCGGAGGTCAGGCCGAGGTCTCCGGCGATGTGCCGGGCGTCCAGCAGTCCGAGCTGGACCTTGAGGTCCTCGGCCGCGGTCTTGCGGGCCTCGGCGGGGGTGCGCACGGAGTGGTCGAGGGCGAGGCCGAGGTCCCAGACGGGGTACCAGATGCGATCGGCGAGGGCGGCGACGGCCTTGTCGTCGCTGCCGTCGTGGAGGAGGAGCAGATCGAGGTCGCTGCGGGGCGAGAGCTCTCCGCGCCCGTATCCGCCGACGGCGACCAGTGAGACTCCGCGCGGCTCCGTGGCCCCCGCGCCGAACAGGCCCGCGAGCCAGTCGTCGGTGAGTTCGGCGAGGGCGGCACGGCGCGGCGGCCCGGACTGCGCCCCCTCCTGGAGGAGGTGCAGCCGGGCCGCCGCGTAGCCGCTGGGTCCCGAGTCCTCTGCTTCGGTGCGTGCGTCCGTACTCGTCACCCAGTGACTCCTGTTCTTCTGTTGGTCAGAGCGCGTCGGGGCCGCGCTCGCCGGTCCGGACCCGTACGGCCGTCTCGACCGGGATGGACCAGACCTTGCCGTCACCGATCTTGCCGGTGCGGGCGGCCTTGACGATGACGTCGATCAGCTGCTCGGCGTCGTCGTCCTCGGCCAGGACCTCGATACGGATCTTGGGTACCAGGTCCACGGTGTACTCGGCGCCGCGGTACACCTCGGTGTGCCCGCGCTGCCGACCGTACCCACTGGCCTCGGTGACCGTAAGGCCGTGCACGCCGAAGGCCTGCAGTGCTTCCTTGATCTCGTCGAGCCGGTGGGGCTTGACGACGGCGGTGATCAGCTTCATGCCTCGACCTTCTTGCTAGCGGGGGCGGCAGCGACGCTGCTGGGAGTGGCGGACGACACGTGGGAACCGGCGGCCTGGCTGAAGTCGTAGCCGGTCTCGGCGTGCTGGGCCTGGTCGATGCCGGCCACCTCGTCCTCCTCGGAGGCGCGGAAGCCGATCGTCTTCTGGATGGCGAAGGCGATGAGCCAGGTGAGGACGAAGGTGTAGCCGAGGACGGAGAAGGCGCCGGTGGCCTGCTTGCCGAACTGCTCCAGCCCGCCCACACCGTCGACGGCGAGGAAGCCGACCATCAGGGTGCCGATGATGCCGCCGACCATGTGGACGCCGACCACGTCGAGGGAGTCGTCGTAGCCGAGCTTGTACTTGAGGCTGACGGCCCAGGAGCAGACCGCGCCGGCGACGATGCCGATGAGGATGGCGCCGAAGGCGTTGACGTGACCGCCGGAGGGGGTGATCGCGACGAGACCGGCGACGGCACCGGAGCAGGCGCCGAGGGTGGTGAAGGCGCCGTGGCGGATGCGCTCGTAGATCAGCCAGCCGATGATGGCGGCGGCGGTCGCGATCTGGGTGTTGATGGCCATACGGGCGGTGGTGCCGTCGACGCCGAGCCAGGAGCCGGCGTTGAAGCCGAACCAGCCGAACCACAGCAGGGCGGTGCCGATCATGACCAGCGGCAGGCTGTGCGGCCGCATCGGGTCCTTCTTGAAGCCGACCCGCTTGCCCACGACGAGGACCGCGGCGAGCGCGCCGACACCGGCGTTGATGTGGACCGCGGTACCACCGGCGAAGTCGATGACACCCATGTCGAAGAGCCAGCCGCCCGGGGCCCAGACCCAGTGGGCGACCGGGAAGTAGACGATCGTGACCCAGAGGGCGACGAAGATCATCCAGGCGCTGAACTTCACGCGGTCGGCGAGGGCACCGCTCATCAGGGCCGGCGTGATGACCGCGAACAGCATCTGGAAGAGGATGAACGCGAAAGCGGCGATCTTGTGGGGTTCGCCGTCGGCGCCGGCGACGAAGCTGTCGACGGTGCTCGTGATGTCGATGCCCTTGAGGCCGATGGCGTCCAGGTTGCCGATGAAGTGGCCGACGTCACCGCTGAAGGCGAGCGAGTATCCGAACAACACCCACAGGATGCTGACGATGCCCAGCGAGATGAAGGACATCATCAACATGTTCAGCACGCTCTTGGCCCGGACCATGCCGCCGTAGAAGAGCGCGAGGCCCGGCGTCATCACCATGACGAGCGCCGCGCTGATCAATACGAATCCGGTATCTGTGCCGTTCAATGCCGGTATCTCCTCGTGGTCGGAACGGCCCGTGCGGATGCTGAAGCTTCGGGAGCTATCGGGGAGGGCCGACTGTGCGTAGGAGATTGGCGCAGCACCGTTTCACCGGAAGATTGGGAATGTTTCCCTGATGTGACGAACGGCCGTGTCGCGTTACAGACAGGTGAAACGTGCGTCACCGAGGATTCGCCCCATGTGGGGCCGGGCCCCTGCGGGCCCGATCGCGGATAACGGTTTCGTATCCGATGGAACTCAGGCAGACAGCCGCTTTCCGTCGACCCCTGGTGTGGGTGGCGGCGTGTGCACCCGTCGGCCCCGCCCGCACCGGATCGTCTACCGACCGGCCGAACACGTCAGCGGGCGCGGGCCCGGGAGTCGGACAGCACCCGGGACATGGGCCGACCACGGCGGGCCATCCGTTGACCTGGCATGGGGGAGCCGAGTCGGGCAGTCGGGGTGGCCGGCCGTGGTCGGTGTCGGGGAGGCCCTGCGCGGGCCGGGTCAGACCGCCGCTTCGGCGGCCTCGGGCAGATGGGCGGCGAGCTGCTCGGTGAGATCGACCACCTCGGCCAGCTCACCGAACTCGCGTACGGCGGTGTCGACGGTCTTGCGGATACGGGTGTTGACCCGCTCGGAGCGGACCTTGCGGGCGACTTCCATGGCCCGGCCGGCCATGACGGCCCCCTGCTCGGGCTCACGCTGGAGCAGATGCACGGTAGCCATCCCGATGAGGTTCAGCGCGTACGACCGCTGGTGCTCAGTGTCGGTGGAGAACAGCTCCACCGCGCGCCGCATCACGGGCTCGGCGAGCGAGGCGTAGGTGGGGCTGCGACCGGCGACATAGGCGAGGTCGCGGTAGGAGTGGCTGTTCTCGCCGTGCAGCTCGGCCTCGTTGAAGAAGCGAATCCAGTCGGGGTCCGGGTCGTCCCATTCCTCGGCGTCGGCGAAGGTGTCCTCCGCCATCCGCACCGCCCGCTTGCACTTTCCGGGCTGCCCCATGTTGGCGTAGGCGCGGGCCTCCATCGCATACAGCATCGACTGGGTGCGCGGCCCGGCGCAGTCACGGCTGCCGTACTGCGCGAGATGGATCAGTTCGAGCGCATCGTCCGGCCGCCCGAGGTGGATCATCTGCCGGCTCATGCTGGAGAGGATGTACGAGCCGAGCGGCTTGTCACCCGCTTCCTTGGCCGCGTGCAGGGCGAGGACGAAGTACTTCTGGGCGGTGGGCTGGAGTCCGATGTCGTACGACATCCAGCCGGCCAGCTCGGCCAGCTCGGCGGCGACCTTGAACAGCCGCCTGGTGGTGGCCTCGGGCTGGGGCTCCTGGAGGAGGTCGGTCACCTCGTGCAGCTGGCCGACGACGGCCTTGCGGCGCAGCCCGCCTCCGCACTGGGCGTCCCACTGCCGGAACATCACCGTGGTGGATTCGAGGAGGTCCAGCTCGGGTTTGGACAGGCGGTTGCCTCGGCGCGAGGAGGAGGGCGGCTCGGGGTCCGGGCGGGGGGTGGGGGCCGAGGGGACGAGCCAGCGCTGCATCGGCTCGATGAGGGCCGGGCCCGCGGCGAGGGCGAGCGAGCTCCCGAGGAAGCCGCGCCGCGCCAGCATCAGGTCGCTGCGCGAGAACTCGCCGATCAGCGCCACGGTCTGCGGGCCCGTCCACGGCAGATCGACACCGGAGACGGACGGTGACCGATGGGCCGCGCGCAGCCCCAGGTCCTCCACGGCGACGACACAGCCGAACCGCTCGGAGAACAGCTCGGACAGAATCCTCGGGATGGGCTCGCGCGGGTTCTCCCCGTCGAGCCAGCGGCGTACGCGGGAGGTGTCGGTCGAAATGTGGTTGGCCCCGAGCTGGCGGGCGCGGCGGTTCACCTGACGGGCGAGCTCGCCCTTGGACCAGCCGCTGCGGACAAACCACGAACTCAGCAGTTCGTTCGGGCGCTTCTCAGCGTTCGTGCCGCTTCCGCCGTTGCCGCCCACTGGAACGCCCCCATCCCTGAACCCACTTGATGCGCTGTGTGCGCCAAGCCCTACCAGAATGCCGGTTACCCCGCCGTAGGTCCGATGGTTCTCACCCGTCGAACGGAAAGACGACTTGCCTCCGGCATACCCACGAGCGCGCACGTCCCCCGGACCGTGCACTCAAAGTAATCCCACGATCACCCGTCCAGCCACGGCGATTCCAGAAACGCCACCATTCGCCACCCCTTCGAATGAACTCACGACCGTCGGTCCGCGATTCACTTGACACACGACGGCCGGGAGTGGGCGGAGTGATGCACTCAGGGGCGCGTGCCGTATGCCTCACGACCCGGGGTAGCACCGTGCGCCACCCAGGCGGAAACAGAGCGTCACATCCCGCCTCCGTCGCGTAACCACCGGCGCGTTGGACCCGTTGGAGGGGGCATGGGCTTCACGATCGGCGGCATGCGCGAGATGCGGGCCGGCACGCGGCGGCGCGGCCGTTCCTCGGAGTGCACGGCCGTGGCCGAGTTCACCGGCCTCTGGGGGTGGGACGTCGTCCCCGGCGCACGGACGGCCTCGGGCGCGTGCTCATGCGGCGACACGACCTGTGACGCGCCCGGCGCACATCCCCTCGGCTTCGCTCCCCCGGTCCGCGCCGGCGCCACACTCGACGAGGTGACCGAGTCCTGGTCCGAGTTCCCCGGCGCCTCGATCATGCTGCCGGTGGGCCGCTCCTTCGACATCATCGAGGTCGCCGAGTCCGCCGGACGGCATGCCCTGGTCCGGCTGGAGCGCATGGGCCTCCCCCTCGGCCCCGTGACCGCCACCCCCGAGGGCCGCGCCCACTTCTTCGTCGCCCCCGGCGCCGCCGCCCAGCTCCCCGAGCTGCTCTACCGCATGGGCTGGGACGACCCCTCCGCCCTCGATCTGCGGGGTCTGGGCCCCGGCGCCCACATCACGGCCCCGCCCTCCGACCGCGCCGGCCTCGGCCCGGTCCGCTGGCTCCGCTCCCCCGCCCTCGACTCCGCGACGAAGCCCCCGGCCGCGCGGCTGCTGCTGGGGACCCTGGCCTATGTGGCGCACCGATCGCGGGCCTGATCCGACCGATCACACCTCGCACAACGAAGCGCCCGTCCCCGAAACCGCAGCTCGGGGGCGGGCGCTTCGCCTCGCACGAGACCACCTACAACTGTTGTAGGTGCCTGGAGATCACTCTCCGATAAGGGCGTCAACGAACGCCTCCGGCTCGAACGGTGCCAGGTCGTCCGCGCCCTCTCCCAGACCGATCAGCTTGACCGGGACATCCAGCTCACGCTGGACGGCGATGACGATGCCGCCCTTGGCGGTGCCGTCGAGCTTGGTCAGGACGATGCCGGTGATGTCGACGACCTCGGCGAAGACACGCGCCTGGACGAGACCGTTCTGCCCGGTGGTGGCGTCGAGGACGAGCAGCACCTCGTCCAGCGGCGCGTGCTTCTCGACGACCCGCTTGACCTTGCCCAGCTCGTCCATGAGCCCGGTCTTGGTGTGCAGCCGGCCCGCGGTGTCGATGAGGACGACGTCGGAGCCCATCTCCTTGCCCTCCTTCACCGCGTCGAAGGCGACGGAGGCGGGGTCGCCGCCCTCCGGCCCGCGCACGGTGTGGGCGCCGACGCGCTCGCCCCAGGTCTGGAGCTGGTCGGCGGCGGCGGCCCGGAAGGTGTCGGCGGCGCCGAGGACGACGCTGTTGCCGTCGGCGACGAGGACGCGGGCGAGCTTGCCGGTGGTGGTGGTCTTACCGGTGCCGTTGACCCCGACGACCATCACGATGCCGGGCTTGCGGTCCTCCGGCTCGGTCCTGACCGTGCGGTCCACATCGGTGCCGACCAGCTTGAGCAGCTCCTCGCGCAGCAGACCGCGCAGCTCCTCGGGCGTACGGGTACCGAGGACCTTCACACGCTCGCGCAGGCCGTCGACCAGCTCCTGGGTGGGCTGGACGCCGACGTCGGCCGTGAGGAGGGTGTCCTCGATCTCCTCCCAGGTGTCGTCGTCGAGGTGCTCGCGCGACAGGAGCGTGAGCAGCCCCTTGCCGAGCGCGTTCTGCGAGCGGGAGAGCCGGGCGCGCAGCCGTACGAGACGGCCCGCCGTCGGTTCGGGGATCTCGATCGGGGGAGCCTCGACGACCGGGGGCTCCTCGACGGCGGCGGGTGCCGTCGCCGTGGCGTCCGGGAGGTCCACCTCCTCGATCGTGCGGCGCGGTTCGTCGCGCGGTGTCTCGGCCTCGTCGCCGACATGCGGCTCGGCCGGAGGTGCGGTGATGTCGGGTGTCGTGGGGGGCGCCGGGGGCAGCGGCTTCTTCCTGCGGCTGCCGACGACGAGCCCGCCCAGCACGCCGAGCACGACCACGGCGATGACTACAGCAAGGATGAGGATTTCCATAACGGGTCCAGTATGCGGGACCACCCCTCGCGGCGTTCGATCGCCGTACGGGGCCACACGGGCCTTCCACACCCTGGATAGCTGACGCACCGTCAGCTAACGTCCCCCTCCACACCCGTCCGAAGGGGGCCTGTCATGCCCGTCACGGTCGTCCGCTTCAACCTGGTCGAGCCCGGTGCCACCCCCGCCTCGCTGCGCGGCCGCTACCGGGCGGCCCTGGAGATGGCCGCGTACGCCGATGAGCGGGGCGTGTCCACCGTGCAGACGGAGGAGCACCACGGGGTCGACAACAACTGGCTGCCGTCGCCGTTCGTCTTCGCGGGCGCGGTGTTCGGGGCGACCCGCCGGATCGCGGTGACGGTGTCGGCGGTGATCGGCCCGCTGCACGACCCGCTGCGGCTGGCCGAGGACATCGCCGTACTGGACCTGGTGAGCGGCGGGCGGCTGGTGACCGTCGCGGGGATCGGGTACCGGCCTCAGGAGTACGCCCAGTTCGACGTGGAGTGGAAGGCGCGGGGGCGGCTCCAGGACGAGCTGCTGGAGACCCTGCTCAAGGCGTGGACCGGAGAGCCGTTCATCTATCGGGGCCGTACGGTCCGGGTCACGCCGAGGCCGGGCACCGAGCCGCACCCGCTGTTGCTGGTCGGCGGCTCGTCGAAGGCGGCGGCGCGGCGGGCGGCCCGCCTCGGGCTGCCCTTCTTCCCGAGCGCGCATCTGCCGGAGCTGGAGGCGTACTACAAGGAGCGGCTGGTGGAGTACGGCACGGAGGGCTGGACGACGATGCCCGCCGCCGAGACCCCCCTGCTGCACATCGCCGAGGACCCGGACCGGGCGTGGGCCGAGTACGGCCGGCATTTCCTGCACGAGGCCCGGACGTACGCCTCCTGGCAGTCCCCCGGCATCCGTTCGGCGGTCCGCTCGGCGGCGACGACGGTGGACGAACTGCGCACCGAGGGCGTGTACCGGATCGTCACCCCGGACGAGTGCGTGGCGCTGGGCCTCGACAACTACGTACTGCATCCCCTGGCGGGCGGGATGCCGATCGAGGAGGCCTGGCGGGGTCTGCGGCTGTTCGCGGAGGAGGTGCTTCCGGTACTGGAGGGAGGCGGTGGCGCTACCGGAGCCGCTGGCTGATCACCTTTGACACGCCGTCGCCCTGCATGGACACGCCGTACAGCGCGTCGGCGACCTCCATGGTCCGCTTCTGGTGGGTGATCACGATCAGCTGCGAGGCCTCCTGCAGCTCCTGCATGATCCGGATCAGCCGCTGGAGGTTGGTGTCGTCGAGCGCCGCCTCGACCTCGTCCATCACATAGAACGGGCTGGGCCGCGCCTTGAAGATCGAGACAAGCATGGCGACGGCGGTCAGTGAGCGCTCACCGCCGGAGAGCAGCGAGAGCCGCTTGACCTTCTTGCCCGGCGGCCGGGCCTCGACATCCACGCCCGTGGTGAGCATGTTGTCGGGGTCGGTGAGGATCAACCGGCCCTCTCCCCCGGGGAACAGCCGGCTGAAGACGCCCTCGAACTCCCTGGCCGTGTCCCAGTACGCCTCGGTGAAGACCTGCTCGACGCGCTCGTCGACCTCCTTCACCACCTGAAGCAGATCGGCGCGGGTCTTCTTGAGGTCCTCCAACTGCTCACTGAGGAACTTGTGCCGCTCCTCCAGCGCCGCGAACTCCTCCAGGGCCAGCGGATTGACCTTGCCGAGCTGCTGGTACGCCCGCTCGGCCGCCTTGAGCCGCCGCTCCTGCTCGGCGCGGTGAAACGTCTTCGGCTGGTTGCGGGGGTGCTCCGGGTCCTCCGGCAGCACCTCGCCCTCGGCCGGCGGCGACGGCGGTACGAGCTGGTCGGGCCCGTACTCGGCGACGAGCCCGGCCGGTTCGACGCCCAGTTCCTCCAGCGCCTTGGTCTCCAGTTGCTCTATCCGCATCCGCTTCTCGGCGCCGAGCACCTCACCCCGGTGGACGGAGTCGGTGAGCTTGTCCAGCTCGACCTTGAGATCGCGGCCCTCGGCGCGGGCCCGGGTCAGCTCCTGCTCCCGACGGGCCTTGGCGGCGTCGGCGGCGGTGCGTTCCTCCTCGGCGCGTCCGAGGGAGACCTCGACATGGGCGAGCAGCTGCCGGGCACCGGAGGCGACCGCCTCGGCCACGGCCGCCTCGTGCCGCAGCCGCGCCCGGCGCTGTTCGGCACGCGCGCGTGCCTCGCGTTCCGCGCGGGCGGCCCGGTCGAGCGAATCGGCGCGCCCGGCGAGCCCCTTGACCCGCTCCTCGTGCGTCCGCACCTGAAGCCGGGCCTCCATCTCGGTCTGCCGGGCATTGGCCCCATCCGCCGCGAGCCGATCCCGTACGGAGGTGTCGGGCTCCTCCTCGACGGGCATCTCCTCGGCCACGGCGAGCCGCTCGGCCAGCTCCTCGGCTTCTTCCACGGCCCTGTCGAGTGCCTCCTGCGCGCGGGCGGCGGCGGCCGTGGACCGCTCGGCCTCCCCTGCGGCGCCCCTGGCCTGCCCGGCGAGCCGCCCGAGCTGCTGGGCGACCGCCGACTTCTCCCGCTCGGCGGCCCGGCGCCGCTCCCCCAACTCCTCGACGATCCGCGCCCGTTCCCGCCGCGACTCGACGGCCGCCTCCTGCGCCTCGGCCAACTCCTCGCACCGTACGGCGAGTTCCTCCAGCTCGGCCGCCGCCTCGTCGACGGACGCCTGCACCTCCAGCAGACTGGGCGCTCCCGCCGAGCCGCCGTGGGCGAAGTGGGCGCCGAGGAGGTCGCCTTCGGCGGTGACCGCGGTGAGGTCGGGGCGGGCGTAGATCAGCTCCTCGGCGTCTTCGAGGGTGTCCACGACGACGATGCCGTGGAGCAGTCTGCGGACTGCGGGCATGAGGTCGGCGGGGCCTTTGACGAAGCGGTCGGCTGTGGGGGCCGGGTGGGGTCGTTCGTCGGGTGCGGGTTCGTGGGGGCTGGTCGCGCAGTTCCCCGCGCCCCTTATCGGCACCGCTGTGCCGTCGGATGTCAAGTCCTCCGGCGCCCCCGCCAGCAACAGCGACGCCCGGCCCGCATCCTGCTTGCGTAGCAGGCGGATCGCCTCGGCGGCCGAAGCGGGCGTCGTCACCGCGATGGCGTCCGCCGCCGCGCCGAAGGCTGCCGCCAGGGCTACCTCGTACCCCGGCGTCACCGTCAGCAGCTCAGCGGCCGGTCCCAGCAGTCCGTTAAGGCGGTCCTTCGCCGCGAGCAGCGCGCCCGTGCCGTCCTTGCGGCGTAGGCCCAGGGCCAGGGTCTCGTGGCGGGCCTGGGTGGCGGCGCGGCGGCGTTCCGCGGTGGTGGTGGCCTCGCGGGCCGCGGTCAGGGCCGCCTCGGCCTCGGCGAGGGCACGCTTGGCGGTGTCGTGCCGCTCGGCGAGTTCGGTGTCGTCGGCGTCGAGTCCGTCGACCTCGGCCTTGAGCGCCTCGTACTCCTCCTGGGCGGCGACGGCACGTTCCTGCGCCTCGTCGCGGGCGGCGGCGAGGCGGTCGATCTCGGCCTGGGCGGAGGCGGCGCGGGAGCGGGCGGCGTTGACCTGGCCGTTCAGTCGGGCGAGGGATTCGCGGCGGTCGGCGATCGCGCGGGCGACGTCCTTCAGCCGGCGTTCCTCGACGGTGAGTTCGCGTTCCAGCTCGGCGCGGTGCGCGACCGTGTCCTCCAGCGCGTGCTCGGCGGCTTCGAGGGCCGCTTCGAGTTCGGCCTCCTGTTCGCGGATACGTGCGGCCTCGCGCTCCATGTCCTCGGGGTCGCGGCCCCGGCGTTCCTCGGGCGGGGCCGAGGTGGCGCTCTTGACGCGGGCGTCGGCGAGGGAGATCGTGCCGCGCACCCGTTCGGCCAGCTGCGACAGCTCGTACCAGGTCTCCTGGGCCCGCTGGAGGCGCGGGGTGAGCCGGCGGACCTCGCCCTCCAGGAGGGCTTCCCGCTGGAGCGCCTTCTTCAGCTCGGTCTCGGCGGTCTCCTTGCGGCGCTTGAGCTCGGCCTCGTCGGCGATCTCGTTCTGGAGCGCCGTGCGCAGTCGTACGAGGTCGTCGGCGAGGAGGCGGAGGCGGGAGTCGCGGAGGTCGGCCTGGATGACGGCGGCGCGGCGCGCGACCGCGGCCTGGCGGCCGAGGGGTTTGAGCTGGCGGCGGAGTTCGTCGGTGAGGTCCTGGACGCGGGCGAGGTTGGCCTGCATCGCGTCCAGCTTCCGGAGCGCCTTCTCCTTGCGTTTGCGGTGCTTGAGGACTCCGGCGGCCTCCTCGATGAAGGCGCGGCGGCCCATGGGGTCGGCGTGGAGGACGGAGTCGAGCTGGCCCTGGCCGACGATGACGTGCATCTCGCGGCCGATGCCGGAGTCGGAGAGCAGGTCCTGGATGTCGAGGAGGCGGCAGGTGTCGCCGTTGATCTGGTACTCGCTGCCGCCGTTGCGGAACATGATCCGCGTGATGGTGACCTCGGAGTACTCGATGGGGAGGGCCCCGTCGGAGTTGTCGATGGTCAGGGACACCTCGGCGCGGCCGAGCGGAGGCCTGCCGGTGGTGCCGGCGAAGATGACGTCCTCCATCTTGCCGCCGCGCAGCGACTTGGCGCCCTGTTCGCCCATGACCCAGCTGAGCGCGTCCACGACATTGGACTTGCCCGAGCCGTTCGGTCCGACGACGCACGTGATGCCCGGTTCGAACCGGAGCGTGGTCGCCGAGGCGAACGATTTGAACCCACGGAGGGTCAGGGCCTTGAGGTGCACGCCGCTGGACTCTACCTTCCGGGTTTGTCTCGCTCCATGAACGCGCGGTTTCGCGGATGAACGTGCAGGGCACACCAAACGTTAAAGACGATGAGGAGGCGCGGGAGCGCGGGGGACGCAAAGAGAAAGGGACGCCTGGGAGGGCGCCCCTTGCAGATCTTGACAACTTAGCGGTTGATACGGGCAGCCCAACCACTGCTGTCTTGGTGCGATGCGATGCAGTGATCAGGTGAGCGCAGGCTCCGCCTGGTTCGCGTCGATGCTCTCCAGAAGCGAGTCATGAGAAGCGGCAGCCGTCAGCGCGTCGTTCTCGGCCTGAATCCGTACGAGCTCGGATTCCAGGTCCTGGACACGCTGCTGGAGCCGTCGCATCTCGGCGAGGAGTCGCGGGTCGGAGCCGCCGACGTAACCGAGAAGCGCCTTTGCCATGATGGATGGTCCTCCACACTGAGTGACCGACCGAATCGGTGTGGGTCGTGAGGGAAATCGCACCCGCGGTGCTTGGCACTGTTGAGTTCGAGCTGCCGTTCATCCATGCCAAACAGCTAAGGTGCGCGGGGCTTTCAGCGTCTCACCAAAAAGTTTGACGGTCAACACGATCACGCCCCGTATTGGGCGGTGGCCCGGTGCGCGCGGCCTCGAAACGGGCGACGCTGCGGTGTTTCCGGGGCCTCCGCGAGCCGCCGAAGAGGCGGTGGGGTGCGGGGATCATCCTCTTGGCGGAGCCTGCCACGTCTGGTGCTTCTTGGCAACCACCAGCATGTTTCTGTTTTGTTCATGCTGTTGGCATATGCCAGTGGCCCACCCCTCCCCCTCCCGACCACCCCGGCCCCACGGGACGACTCAGCGGACGGCGAAGCCGTCGTAACCGCCCCTCGGTGTGTCCCAGATCTCGGTGACACCGTCCACGCGCCCGGGCGTGTCGTCACTCTGAAGCCACTCCAGCAGCCCTTGACATCCCTCCCGGGGCCCCTCCGCGACCACCTGCACCCGCCCGTCGGCCAAATTGAGAGCAAAGCCACTCAGCCCGCCGATCTCCAGCGCCCTGGCCCTGGTGAACCAGCGGAAACCCACACCTTGCACCCGTCCGCGCACCCAGACGACCAGCCGTACATCCTCGCTCATGACTGCACGCTAACGGGCCAATGTCTCCCGGGTCTCTTCCTTCTCCGGCGCCATGCTGTACCGTCCCAACCCAATGAATCTCATATGAAACTCACTCCTTCGTGTGAGATTCGTGAAGGCGACGATCACAACGTTGACGATCTCTCCGACGTTGACCGCAGGAACACCGCAAGGACGAGGAAGGCCAGTACATGGGACGCCACCGACGCTCAGCCGCCGGCCGCGCCGCCAGGGACCGCGCCACCGGGGCCGGGGGTACCGGTCCGGAGCCGTACTACGGTCCGGAGAACCTGTACGGGTTCGCCGAGTTCCTGGAGGCCGACGCCGCCGCGACGCGCGCCGGCGGTTCGCGGCGCCGTAAGAAGAGGGCCGTCACGCCCGTGAAGACCGGCCTGCTCGGTGTGTCCGCCGCCGTGGCCCTCGGCACCGTCGCGGTGGCCACCGGGGTGCTGCCGGGCAGCGATCAGTACACGATCAGCGGTGGCAGCAGCGCCGACACCGCCCTTCCCGCGGGCTCGCCCACCAGTGCGGCGAACCAGCAGGGCGGTCTGGGCGGCTCCGCGCAGGAGCAGCAGCGCGAGGACGAGTCCACCAGCCGTGACTCCGAGCGCGAGGCGTCGCCGTCGGCCAGTCCGTCCGAGGCGAAGAAGCCGTCCGGGAAGCCCACCGAGAACCCGGGCAAATCCAACGGCTCGCAGAAGACCAAGAAGCCGAGCACCGAGCCCACCAAGGAGAAGGAGAAGGAGAAGCAGACCACTTCTCCGGCAGAGGTCTCCTCCGAGACGCAGGCCGAGGCCGCGGTGCTCCAGCTGGTCAACGAGGAGCGCGCCAAGGCGGGCTGCGACCCGGTCGCCGCAGACAGCTCGCTGGCCAAGCTCGCCGAGGCGTTCAGCGAGGACATGGCCGCGCGAGGCTTCTTCGACCACACCGACCTCGACGGCCAGGACCCCTGGGACCGGGCCGCCGCCCTCGGCATCACCACTCTCGGCGGCGAGAACATAGCCCGCGGCCAGGCCACCGCCGAGGCGGTCATGGATGCCTGGATGAACAGCGCCGGCCACCGCGCGAACATCCTCAACTGCGACTTCAAGACCCTCGGCGTAGGCGTCCACATGGCCGACGGCGGCCCTTGGTGGACCCAGGACTTCGGGTACTAGGCGCTAGGCCAGGCACCACCCCGGCCCGCTATCTGGAAGTTAGTGCAACCTGTTGGTTAGCGCTGCGCCGGAGTATCCTCGGGGTATGGAATCAGCCGCGCAGACCGCAGTGACGCCCGCGCGGGCCTCCGTGGACGCGGACGGTCCGAGCCTCGACGAGCTGGTGTTCGACGTGTTCGCCAGGAACTGTCCCTCGCGGGGCACCCTGGAGCATGTCACCGGCCGCTGGGGCGGTCTCACGCTCTGCGCGCTGTATGAGGGCACGCTCCGCTTCAACGAGCTGCGGCGACGCGTGGACGGTGTCAGCGAGAAGATGCTCTCCCAGACCCTGCACGCCCTGGAGCGCGACGGCTTGGTCCACCGCGAGGCCCAGCCCACCAACCCGCCCCGTGTGGACTACACCCTCACCCCGCTCGGCCGCGAGGTCTCCGAGCGGCTGATGGCCCTCATCAACTGCTTGGAGGACCGCATGGAGGACGTGCTTCAGGCCCGCGCCCGCTACGACGAGGCGCGCGGCACCCGCTGACACCTGGGGCAGTAGTAGCTGGACCGGTTCATCCAGGGCCGCCGTCGCATCGGGGTGGCACAGCGCCGACAGGGGAGCCCCTCACGGCCGTACGCGTCCAGTGACCGGTCGAAGTACCCCGACTCGCCGTTCACGTTGACGTACAGACTGTCGAAGCTCGTGCCGCCCACCGCCAGGGCCGCGTTCATCACATCCCGTACGTGGCCGAGGAGTTCGGTGGTGCGGGGGCGGGTGAAACCGGCGGTGGGGCGCTCGTAGTGGATGCGTGCGCGCCAAAGCGCCTCGTCCGCATAGATGTTGCCGACCCCGCTGATCAACGACTGGTCGAGCAGGGCCCGTTTGATGGTCGTACGCTTCCGCCGCAGCGCCTGGTGGAAGGCCTCGGCGTCGAACAGGGGGTCCAGGGGGTCGCGCGCGATGTGGGCGATGACGTCCGGGAGCCCTTCGGGGCCGGTGTCGTGCAACGAGAGCCCACCGAAGGTGCGTTGGTCGACGAACCGGAGTTCGGTGCCCAGGGCGTCCGCGAAGCGGACACGGATTCTGAGGTGCTTCTCCTCGGCCGCGTCGTGCCGCTGCACGAGCAACTGGCCGCTCATCCCGAGGTGCGCGAGAACGGCCGTGCCGGTGCCCTCCACCGGGAGCCACAGGTACTTGCCGCGCCGGCTCGGCTCACCGATGCGCTGCCCCTTGAGCCGGTGCGCGAAGTCCTCCGGACCGGCCAGGTGCCGCCGTATGGCCCGGGGATGCAGCACGTCGACATCGGCGACCGCACGCCGGGCGACCCACCGCTCCAGCCCCCGCCGTACGACCTCGACCTCGGGCAGTTCGGGCACGGGGTCCTCCGGAGGTTGGGCGGTTGTACGTGCGGGTGGGTGGGGGCTGGTCGCGCAGTTCCCCGCGCCCCTAAAAGCTTGGGGCTGCGCCCCGTGCTTTTTGCGACAACCCCCACCACCCGAGCTCTCAGGCGAACCCACACCCCGGATCAGGCCGAGGCCACGTCCGAGGTCGGGCCCGGTTCGTCGGCGGAGCCTTTCGCGCGTTCGTCCGCAGCCGCGCGGATGGAACGCCAGGCGGCCTCAGCCGCCTGCTGCTCCGCTTCCTTCTTGCTGCGGCCGGTGCCGGTGCCGTACGAGACGCCTCCGACGCGGGCGGCAGCGGTGAAGGTCTTCTCGTGGTCGGGGCCGGTCTCCGTGACCAGGTACTCGGGCACACCGAGCCCCTCGGTCGCGGTGAGCTCCTGGAGGGACGTCTTCCAGTCCAGGCCGGCTCCGAGGTTGGAGGACTTCTCGATCAGCGGGTCGAACAGGCGGTGCACCAGTTCGGAGGCCGCGCCGAGGCCCTGGTCGAGATAGACCGCGCCGATCACCGCTTCGAGGGTGTCGGCGAGGATGGATGCCTTGTCCCGGCCACCCGTGCCCTCTTCACCGCGGCCGAGCCGGATGAAGGAGCCGAGATCGAGCCCACGGCCCACCTCCGCCAGCGCACGCGAGTTGACCACCGCGGCCCGCAGCTTGGCCAGTTGGCCTTCGGGCAGGTCGGGGTGGGTGGTGTACAGCGTGTCCGTGACCACGAGGCCGAGGACGGAGTCCCCGAGGAACTCCAGGCGCTCGTTGGTGGGCAGACCGCCGTTCTCGTACGCGTACGAACGGTGGGTCAGGGCACGCACCAGAAGGGCGGACTCGAGCTTGTACCCGAGCCGCCCTTCCAGAAGCGTGTGGGACGAGGCCGTGCTGTCCGCCGGACCGGCTCCGTCGGCACGGAGCTTCTTGGCGTCTTGCGCCTTTTTGGGGCTGGACACGGTGCCTCTCACCAGCCGCTCAGACCTCGAGGACCTGGCGCTTGTTGTAGGTGCCGCAAGACGGGCACGCGATGTGCTGCTGCTTGGGCTCGTGGCAGCGCTCGCACGCAACCAGGGTGGGGACCGCAGCCTTCCACTGCGACCGGCGGTGGCGCGTGTTGCTGCGCGACATCTTCCGCTTCGGAACAGCCACGGCTACTTCTCCTGCTTCTCGTCGACACCGGCTTCGGCGCCGCTCATCTCGTCCTTCTCGCCGCCTTCGAGTGAACCGGCGAGTCCCTGCAGTGCCGCCCAACGGATGTCGACGGCGTCATGGTGGTGGTCCGGGTCGTCCGCGAGCCGGGCTCCGCATTCGGAGCACAGGCCGGGGCAGTCGTCCTGGCACACCGGCTGCATCGGCAGTGCGAGCACCACCGCATCGCGCAGCACGGGTTCGAGGTCGAACATGCCGTCCTCGAGGAAGAGCCTGTCCTCGTCGTCCTCGGCGTCGCTGTCGGGCTCCGCGATCACGCGGCCCCGCTCGTCGGCGTCGGGGTACGAGAACATCTCCTGGAAGTCCGCTTCGAGCTCCAGCTCGACCGGCTCCAGACACCTTACGCACTCCCCCTCGGCCCCGGCACGGGCGGTGCCTGTGACGAGCACCCCTTCCATGACCGATTCCAGACGGAGTTCGAGCTCCACCGGGGCGCCTTCCGGCACTCCGATGACCCCCTTGATCCCGAGGTCCTGGGGAGCGTCGACCGAACGCGTCAGACGCTGCAGCGCGCCCGGCCGCCGGCCCAGCTCGTGCGTGTCGAACACGAGGGGGTTGCGGTGGTCGAGGCGGGCGTTCAGAGCCATTTCAACTTTCGATCTTCGAATTCGAAACTCGGGGAGGACGCTGCCCCTGGTGTTCCGGGCAGCGCACGATCGCGGGCGTCTTCCGCAGACAGCGTGAACGCAGGACAGCATGAACGCACGCGCGACCGAAGAGCCAGGATACTGGACCTTTCGCTGTCGGCCCAATCCGCGGTCGGCGGCCCTGGTCGTCCCTCGGTCAGCGGTCCTCGTCGTACGTCGGTCAGCGGCCCTGCTCGTAACGGCGCAGCTGCTCCGCCGTGATCATGGTGGTGTCGAAGAGACTGGTCTCGTCGAGCGTGTTCGGCTGCTGCTGCGCGTACCCCTGGTGGCCCTGCTGCCCGTGCTGATCCTGAAGCCCCTGGTTCGGCTGGTTCGGGTCGTACGAGGGCTGCTGGGGGTAGCCGACGGCGTACGGGTCGGCCTGCGCGTACCCGTAGGGGTCGGCCTGCTGCTGGGGCTGGCCGTACTGCTGCTGGTAGCCGCCGTAGGGGTCCTGCTGGTACGCCGTCGCCGTGTACGCGTCCTGCCGGGCGCCGTACTGGTCCTGCTGGTCCGTGGTCGTGCGGGACTGTGCGCCGGTGGGGGTGTCGGAGAGGGCGGCGAGTTCGGCGAGGTAGTCGGCGTCGCTGGTGGGGCGGGGGGAGTTGCCCCCGTCGTCGTTGAGGGCGAGGGCGCCGAGGTCGTCGGTGGCGATACGGCCGTGGAGCTTCTGCCGGCCCCGGCCGACGGCCTCCAGGGTCTTGGCGAGGACCGCCTCGAAGGCGCCCAGCTTGGCGTCCACGTAGGCGTCGGCGTCGCGGCGCAGGGTCTCGGGGTCGTGGCTGCGCTCGGGGGCGTCGTCTTCTTCAGGGTCCACGTAGCCCTGTTCGTCCAGGCCAGGGCCCGTGCCGAGGAGTTTCTCGCGGCCGCGGCCGACGGAGCCGAGGGTCTTGGTGAGGACGACCTCGAAGTTGGCGAGCTTGGAGTCGACGTAGTCGTCGGCCTCGGCACGGACCTCCTCGGCCTCCTGGCGGGCCTCGGTGAGGATGCGGTCGGCCTCGTTCTGGGAGCGGCGGGCGATCTCGGTGTCGGAGATCAGGGAACCGCGCTCGGCGTGCGCGTTCTCGATGATCCGCTCGGCCTCCTGCCGGGCCCGCTCGACCATGTGGTCGCGGTCGCCGATCAGCTCCTGGGCCTGGGCGAGGGAGTCGGGCAGGGCCGCGCGCAGCTCTTCGAGCAGCGAGAGCAGGTCGGCGCGGTTGACCACGCACGAGGCCGACATGGGCATGCCCCGGGCGCCGGAGACCGCCGAGACGATCTCGTCGAGCTTCTTCTGCACGTCCACCGTGTGGTCCACCGTGTGCTCGCCACTCTCTACAGCTGTGTTGGAGACGGTCGGGTCGACTGTAGCCCCAACCGTCCCGGCTCAGCCGTAGAGCCTCGTCAGTCCTTCTTCAGCCGCGTGTTGAGGGCGTCGAGGACGGCCGGGGGGACGAGGTGGGAGACGTCGCCGCCCCAGGTGGCGACCTCCTTGACGAGGGAGGAGGAGAGGAAGCTGTAGGTGGGGTTGGTGGGGACGAAGAGGGTCTCCACTCCGGAGAGGCCGATGTTCATCTGGGCCATCTGCAGCTCGTAGTCGAAGTCGCTGACGGCGCGCAGGCCCTTGACGATGGCCGGGATGTCGCGCTGCTTGCAGAAGTCGACGAGGAGGCCGTGGAAGGCCTCGACTCTCACGTTCGCGTACTCGGCGGTGACCTCGCGGATCAGCTCGATGCGCTCCTCGACCTCGAAGAGGCCCCTCTTCGACTTGTTGATCATCACCGCGACGTAGACCTCGTCGTACAGCTTGGAGGCGCGGCCAATGATGTCGAGATGTCCGTTGGTGATGGGGTCGAACGACCCGGGACAGACGGCTCGGCGCACTTGGGTTCCCTCGCTCTTCGGTCCGTTCGGTCCGGTCATCATGCGTCTTCGCTCGTAGCGGCGGCGCGACCGTACCAAAACGTTCCCTCGCCGTAGCGACGGGCCCTGATCGCGTCGAAACCGGTGGGCCACCGGAATTCACCGCCCCTGGTGCTGCGCTCCACGGTGACGAGGGCTTCCTCGGCGAGCCAGCCTCCGGTCAGGAGTGTGAGCAGGATCTCGCGAAGATCGTCGTCCGAGACGGCGTACGGGGGGTCGAGGAAGACGATGTCGTACGGCGTGGATGGGGGTGGGCCCTGGATGATCTGTTCGGCTTTGCCGGATCTCACTTCGGCGCCGGGGAGGCCGAGCGATCTGACGTTGTCGCGGACCGTTTTCGCGGCGCGGGCGTCGGCCTCCACGAGGAGGGTGTGGGCGGCGCCTCGGGAGAGGGCCTCCAGGCCTACGGCGCCGGAGCCGGCGTAGAGGTCGAGGACGCGTTCGCCTTCCAGGGGGCCGCCGAGGAGGGCCTGCCAGGTGGAGAAGAGGCCCTCGCGTGCGCGGTCCGACGTGGGCCGGGTTCCTGTGCCGGGCGGCACCGACAGGCGCCGTCCGCCGGCTCGGCCTGCGATCACGCGGGTCATGTGGGGTCCTTCTTCGTGGGCGTTGTGGGCTTCATGGGCGTTGTGGGCTCGTGGGCGTTGTGGGCTCGTGGGCGGCTTTACGGTTCAGTTTGGCAGGCGGGAGGGGGGTGGGTGACTGGTCGGCGTCGGCCGCTTCAGGTGAGTGGGGGCTGGTCGCGCAGTTCCCCGCGCCCCTTAAAAGACAGGTCGGCGGCCGCCAGCGGAGACAAGCGGCACCGTCTCTCTCCAGCACCCATCCGCCATCCCCCTGGCCCCTGGCCCCTGGCCCCTGGCCCCTGGCCCCTGGCCCCTGGCCCCTGGCCCCTGGCCCCTGGCCCCTGGCGAGCAACGAGCGGCGAGTGGCCGGTGTTGCTCAGCCCTTGTCCAAGTACTGTTCCCTCTCCTCGTCCAGCAGGGCGTCCAGGGCTGTTCGCAGGCCGGGGAGGTGCCGCAGCTCGGGGTCGGCCGCCACCACCGCCGCTGCCTCCTCCCTCGCCTCGGCGATGATCTCCTCGTCCTCGATCACGGCCAGCATGCGCAGGCTGGTGCGGGCGCCGGACTGGGCCTGGCCGAGGACGTCGCCCTCTCGGCGTTGTTCCAGGTCGATACGGGAGAGTTCGAAGCCGTCGAGGGTGGAGGCGACGGCGTTCAGGCGCTGGCGGGCCGCGCTGGCTTCCGGCATCTCCGTGACCAGGAGGCAGAGGCCCGGGGCGGAGCCTCGGCCCACCCGGCCGCGGAGCTGGTGGAGCTGGGAGACGCCGAAGCGGTCGGCGTCCATGATCACCATGGCCGTCGCGTTCGGGACGTTGACGCCGACCTCGATGACCGTGGTGGCGACCAGCACATGGGTCTGACCGGCGGCGAAGCGGCGCATCACCGCGTCCTTGTCGTCGGGGTGCATACGGCCGTGCAGCACCTCGACCTTGAGGCCCTGGAGGGGGCCTTTGGTCAGTTGGTCCGCCACGTCGAGGACCGCCAGAGGCGGGCGCTTCTCGGCCTCGTCCTCCGGCGACCTCTTGGCCTTCTTCGGGTCGTCCTCCTCGTCCCCGATGCGCGGGCAGACCACATACGCCTGGTGGCCGGCCTCGACCTCCTCGCGGACGCGCTCCCACGCGCGGGCGAGGAAGTGGGGTTTGTCGGCTGCCGGGACGACATGGCTGGCGATGGGTGAGCGGCCGGCGGGGAGTTGGTCGAGGACCGAGGTCTCCAGGTCGCCGAAGACGGTCATGGCGACCGTGCGCGGGATGGGGGTGGCCGTCATCACGAGGAGGTGGGGCGGCTGCTTGCCCTTGCCCCGGAGGGCATCGCGCTGCTCGACGCCGAAGCGGTGCTGCTCGTCCACGACGACCAGGCCGAGGTCGTGGAACTGCACCTTGTCCTCGATCAGCGCGTGGGTGCCGATGACGATCCCGGCCTCGCCGGTGACCAGGTCGAGCAGTGCCTGGCGGCGGGCGGCGGCCCCCATCGACCCCGTCAGCAGCACCACCTTGGTGGCGTGCTCGGCCCCGCCCAGCATCCCGCCCTCGGCCAGCTCACCCATCATCTCGGTGACCGACCGGTGGTGCTGCTGGGCGAGCACCTCGGTGGGCGCCAGCATCGCGGCCTGTCCGCCCGCGTCGACGACGGCGAGCATGGCGCGCAGGGCCACCATCGTGTTGTGGGTCACCGTGAAGTTGTCGGTGATGTAGGCATGGCTCGGGTGGGCGACGCTGATGCACTGGACCGGCTTCCGTCCCACGTGCTCGACCGCCCGAATCCCGCGTCGGAATGTGTTGTATTCCGGGCGGGGGCCCAGCTGTTCAGCCTTGCGTGTCAATCTGAACGGGGCGTACACGTCGGGCAGAGACACGGAGACACTGAACGCCTCCCGCTTCGGCAAGATCTGTGCCCGACCTCCCAACGAGCGCGCCAGCCAGGCGACGTCCTCCGCGAGCGTCCGCGAGACCGAGCGGAACGAGGTGCTGAAGCCGCCCGTGTCGACAGTGCCGTCGGTGTCCATGAGCCCTTGGAGCACGGCCAGGCGGTTCTTGATCGACGTGTTCTTGAACGCTTCGGGAACGAATGTGCCATGCGACGTCACGCCCCAAAGACTCAAGTCCCGCAAGGTCTGGATCAGTGGATGGCGAGCGCCGCCCGTTCGGCGGGTCAGCTGGATCGTGTAGTCGCAGCGAGATCCCTCCACCGGAACCAGTCGGCATTCCGGTGCCACGGCGACCGCTACCGCGTCACGGATCTCGGCGTCGATCGTGGACAGGCGCAGGTTGTGGCGGAATGAGCCGTCGCCCAGGAGGAGGCCGAGCAGGTACGGATCGAGAGGGAGACCGGAGTCGTCCCCGAGGTCAACCGGCGTGGCCGTTGGGAGATACCACTTCGAAGATCCGTTGGCTTTGGACGTGTCAAGGCGGATCTCCCGAGTCGTCATGACCTTGGGGGGCCGGCCACGGCGCCATCCACAACCAGTGCCGACGATCCAAAGGTGTTCGTCGTCGCACTCGACGGAACTTCCGTCGGAAAGGACCAGCCGCCAGACATCGCGCGCCCCTTGCGGGAAGACGCCGTCGATCAGCGCGATCTCTCCGTCCGGCACGATGACTTCGTCCCCCACCCTCAAGTCCCCCATGCGGCGGAAACCGGCGGGTGTGAGCACGAGCGAGTCGAGAGGCTGAGCCTTGCCCGAACCCACCTCTCCCTGAAGCAGCCGGTGCATCGGATGCTCTGTCGCCAGGTCGTCGAAGATCTCCTTGGAGACCTTCTGCTGGCCCTGGGTGAGGGTGAAGGGGAGGCGGGCGTCGAAGGCGGTGAGGAGGCCGCCGGGGGTGGGTGTGCGGGCCACCGCGGGGAGCTGGGCGTCGGCATGGCGGCGGCGGGCCAGGGCGACCTGGAGGACGAAGGCCTCGTCCCACTTCAGGCGGTCCCGGGCGCTTTCGATGTCCGCCTTGGTGTGGGGGCGGTGGATCTTCAGCAGGGCCTCGGGGAGCGGGACCAGGCCCCGGCCCTCTCGCAACGACTCAGGCAGCGGGTCGACGGCCTCCTGGGCGCTCGGCAGGACCGTCTGGACCGCCTTGGCGATCTTCCAGGACTCCAGCTTGGCGGTGGCCGGGTAGAGGGGGATGAGGGCACCGGCCCAGCTGTCGACCGTCTCCGACACGTCTTCGCCGCGCAGCAGTTCGTATGCCGGGTGGGCCAGCTGGAGGCGGCGGTTGAAGACGGAGACCTTGCCGGCGAAGAGGGCTCGGGTGCCGGGGAGGAGTTCCTTGTGGGGTTTGTGCACGCCGTTGCCGAAGAAGACGAGCTGGAGGCGGCCGCTGCCGTCCGTGATGGTGACTTCGAGGCGCTGGCCCTTGCCCCGGGGCGCCTTGGCGGAGGCGAAGGTGTGGAGGCGGGCGTCGGCGACCTGGGCGACGACCGTGACGTGCTCGTCCATGGGCAGGTCGGCGAGGTGGGTGAGCTGGCCGCGCTCCTCGTACCTGCGGGGATAGTGGTGCAGCAGATCCCCGACGGTGTGCAGGCCGAGGTGCTCGGCCATCACCTTCGCGGTGGCGGCACCGAGCGAGTTCTTGAGCGGTTCTTCGAGCGCGGGCACGAGATCCATTGCACACCACGCCACTGACAATCCCGTGAATGTCCTTGAAATCCGCTGGTCAGACGGGTCGTTCGGGCCTAGGATGACGCACTCCCGGGCCCAGCAGTCGGGCCCGGCCGCACCTCGTCCGCATCCCGTCCGCGGTCACCCTCTCGCGGGACCGCCCGACCCCGCCGCCGTCGCCAGAATCCCACCCCACCGGCGCTGCGACGATGGATTCAATGACCTCACAGTCATCCCAGGCACCTCGGACATCCCAGTCACCCCAGTCGCCTCATACGTTCCAGGTCGATCTGCGTGGCCTGGTGGATCTGCTCTCGCACCACCTCTATTCCAGTCCCAAGGTCTATCTGCGCGAGCTGCTGCAGAACGCCGTGGACGCCATCACCGCGCGCCGGGCCGAGCAGCCCGACGCGCCCGCCCGGGTACGGCTGTTCGCCGAGGGCGGCGCGCTGCGGGTGGAGGACTCCGGCATAGGGCTCACCGAGTCCGATGTGCACGATCTGCTGGCCACGATCGGCCGCAGCTCCAAGCGGACCGACGGGATCGCCGACGGGCTCCAGGAGGTCCGCTCGGACTTCCTGGGCCAGTTCGGCATCGGGCTGCTCGCCTGCTTCGTGGTCGCCGAACGCATCCGCGTGGTGAGCCGCAGCGCCCGTACGCCCGGGGCGCCGCCCGTGGAATGGACGGCGACCGACGACGGCTCGTACACCGTGCGGACGCTGCCCGACGAGGCGCGCCCCGAACCGGGTACGACCGTGCACCTGGTGGCGCGGCCCGGCGCGGACGAATGGCTCTCCCACGCGCGCGTGCTGACGCTGGCGCGGGACTTCGGTTCGCTGCTGCCGTACGACGTGCGGGTGGGCGAGGAGTCGGTCACCGATCTGCCCGCGCCCTGGGACCGCCGCTACCCGTCCCCGGCGACCCGGCGGGTGGCTCTGGCGCGGCACTGCCACGACCTGTTCGGGTTCACGCCGTTGGACGCGATCGAGTTGGACGTTCCGCTCGCCGGGATACGGGGGGTGGCGTATGTGCTGCCGTCGTCGGTGAGTCCGGCCCAGCGGGCCGGTCACCGGGTGCATCTGAAGGGCATGCTGCTCACCGAACGGGCCGAACAGCTGTTGCCGGACTGGGCGTTCTTCGTGCGCTGTGTGCTCGACACGGACAGTCTGCGGCCCACGGCGTCGCGCGAGTCGCTGTACGAGGACGAGATGCTGTCGGCCGTACGGGAGGCGCTCGGGGAGAGGATTCGCGGGTGGCTGACCGGGCTGGCCGCCGGTGATCCGGAGCGGCTGGCGGCCTTCCTGTCGGTGCACTACCTGGGGGTGAAGTCCCTGGCGCGGCACGACAAGGAGATGCTGCGCACGATGCTGCCGTGGCTGCCCTTCGAGACGACCGACGGACGGCTGTCCCTGGAGGAGTTCGCGCAGCGGCACCCGGTGGTGCACTTCACGCGCACGGTGGAGGAGTACCGCCAGGTGGCGCCGATCGCGTCCGCGCAGGGCGTCGGCGTGGTCAACGGCGGTTACACGTATGACAGCGAGTTGGTGGAGGCGTTGCCGTCGGTGCGGCCGGGGACGGTGGTCGCCGAGCTGGACGCCGACACGGTGACCGCGCATCTGGACGCGCTGGACGCGGACGAGGAGTTGGCCCTGGCGGGCTTTCTGACGGCCGCGCGGGCCAAGCTGGACCCGCTGGGGTGCGATGTGGTGCTCCGGGCCTTCCATCCGCTGTCGGTGCCCGCGCTGCACCTGGACGACCGGTCCTCCCGGCATGAGCAGGCCCGCGCGGAGGCCGAGGAGCAGGCCGACGACCTGTGGGCGGGCATCCTCGGCTCGCTGCGCGGCAGTGCCCCGCGCGCGCGGCTGGTGCTCAACCATCTCAACCCGCTGATCCGGCGGATCGGTTCCCTGAAGGACCCGGAGCTGATCGGCACCGCCACCGAGTCCCTCTACGGGCAGGCCCTGCTGATGGCGCAGCGCCCGCTCAGGCCCGCCGACTCGGCGCTGCTGAACCGCGCCTTCATCGGCCTGCTGGAGTGGGCCACGCACAGCGAGAACGGCAACGGGGAGGGCGGCCGTCAGTGAGTGAGTCCACCGAGAGCGCGGCCTTCGAGAACACGGCCTTCGACGAGCTGCGCCGGGCCATGGCGGAGAACTACGAGGAGCCGGAGGGCCCCGCCCGCAACGCGCGCGCGGAGCGGCTGCTCGCGGAGGCCGAGAAGCTGAACATCCCGCTCGCCGTGATCGAGGCGCTCGGACACCAGCTGAAGGTCTACAACTACAGCTCCGAGAAGGACAAGATGTTCGTCCCCTTCGCGCGACTTCTGCGCATGTGGGACGAACGCCCCGAGGACTTCGACGAGTACGAGATCCACTCCCTGCACTGGGTCTTCAAGTGGATGTCGGCCGGCATGCTCAACCAGCCGCACATCCCGCTCGCCTCCATCGAGAAGTGGCTCGGCGAGATGGAGCACCGCTACCGGCTCGCCGGGCACTCCGAACGGGCCGTGCGCAGCGCCGAGTTCAGTGTGGCCGCGCACATCGGCGACCTGGAGCGCGCCGAGCGGGCGTACGGGGCGTGGCTGGCGGCGGACCGGGACACCATGGCCGACTGCCACGCGTGCGAACTGCACGGCCAGGGCTGGTGGCAGGCCCGGCTGCGCCGGGACGAGGAGGCGCTGCGGCTGTGGGCGCCGGTCCTGGAGGGCGAGTACACGTGCGCCCATGAGCCGCACACGGTCCTGGCGTCCTCCTTGGTGCCACTGCTGCGCCTGGGCCGTCTCGACGAGGCCCGTGGCCACCATCTGCGGGGTTTCCGGCTGGTGCGGGCCATGGAGAGCATGCGGGGCGCGTACGCGGACCACGTGGAGTTCTGTGCCCTGTCCGGCAACGAGGCGCGCGGTCTGGAGCTGCTGGCCGAGCGCCCGGCGTACTTCACGGACTCCGGGGACCCGCGCAGCAGGCTGGACTTCATGTCGTCGGTGGCCCTGCTCATGGACCGGCTCACCGCGCGCGGGTTCGGAAACCAAACGGTCCCGGGCCCGGCGGGCCGCACCTGGACCGCCGCCGAACTGGCCTCCCACGCGCGCGAGGAGGCCCTCTCCCTGGCCGCGCTGTTCGACGCGCGCAACGGCACGTCGTACGTCAGCGCGGGCGCCCGGGAGCGCATGGACCAGCGGCCGCTGGTGGAGCGGTTGCCGCTGGGCGTGCGTGCGACGCGGACGGTGCCGGTACCGGCCCCCCGGCAGCCCGCCGCGGAGGAGAGGGCCACCGGTGCCGCACCGGCCCCGGACGGCGTGCCCGCGCTGCTGGCGAGGGCGCGACAGCTCTCCGAGTCGCTGCATCCCGACTCCGTGGAGGCATGGGCCGCGGTGGCGCGCGCCGCCGAGGCCGAGGACGCGGCGCTGAGCCCCTATGACCGCGCGGAACTCGTCGACCACCAGGCGATCGGCAGCGGCCCCGAGGGCGCCCCGCTCTTCGCGCGCGCGGCCGAGTTGTACGAGGAGGCCGGCGACCCGGGCGAGGCACTGGCGGCACGCGCGCGTGGAGCCACGGTCGAGGCCCTGAACGGCCGCACGGAGACGGCGCTCGAACTGATCTCCGAGACGCATGAGAAGGTTCTGGCTCTCCGCGCGGCGGGCACGACCGGCGTACGGCAGACGGCGTCCGTGCTGGTGGGACGCGCGCGTGTCCTCGTCCAGCGGATGCAGGAGACTCGGTCCGCAGACACGGCGGACGCGGTGGACGCCGCCGAGGCGGCCGTACGGGAGCTGGCGGAGTTCACCGAGCCGCATCGCGCGGACGACGCGCGGCTGGCCTCGCGGGCCGCCGAGGCACGGGCGCTGCTCGGGGAGGTGGCCGCGCACCGGGAGGACGCCCAGGGCGCCGCCCAGCTGTTCGCGGAGGCGGCCGAGCGCTATGTGGCGGCCGGGCTGCCGTGGTTCGCGGTGCAGTACGAGGCACGGCTCGCCAGGATCGCCCAGCAGCTCGGGGACCTGGAGACCGCCGTACGGGCGGCACGGGCGGCGCTGGAGCACAGCGGCCCGGAGCTGGAACCGCTCGGCCACGCCCAGCTCCACATCCAGCTGGCCGAACTCCTCGGCGCGAGCGACCAGGTCGACCCGGCCGCAGAACACGCCCTGGAAGCGGCCCACTGGGCCGACGAGGCGGGCGAGAGCCGGACGCTGGGCTCCTGGGCCCGGCATCTGCTCGGCGGCTTCCAGCTGGGCCAGGGGCGCTTCGCGGAGGCCGCTGAGGTACTGGAGTCGGCGCTCGCCGATCTCACCGCCGAGACACACGGCGAGGGGGCCGTCGCGCAGACCCTGTGGTGGCTCGGCGACTGCCACACCGAGCTGGGCGAGCACCGGGAGGCGGCCGAACGCTGGCTCCGGGCCGCCGACATCACCCGGCACTGGCCGGAGCAGCGCGACCACGCCATGCTCGCCCATCTCGCCGCCGAGGCGCTCACGCGCGCGGGAATGCCCGCCGAGGCCGACCGCGCCTACGAGCGCGCCGGTGATCTGTGGGGCTCGCTCGGCAACGTCCACGGGTATGTGCGGGCGCTGCGCGCGCGTGCCTGGTACGCGGCCCAGGAGGGTGCCGGCCCGGACGCGGCCCGGGAGTTGATGGGCGACGCGGTGCTGGGCTGTGAGGCGGCCCTGTCGGACGTCGCCGGCGAGGACGACCGCCGCCGTGTCGTCGCCGAACTCGCCGAGACCCACCGGCAGTTCGGCGATCTGCTCGCCCGGTCGGTGGGGGAAGAGGCGGAACTCTCCGAGTTCGGGCCGGTGTTCGAGGAGGCCCTGTCCTCCATGGAGCGCGCGATCTCGGCGTACGACTCCCTGGGCCCCGACTTCCTCGATGCCCGCACGGCCGCCGAACTCGCCGCCGGATGGCTGGAGACGGACCTCCGGAGGGCCGCTGCGGCGAGGGCACGCGCGCGTGGAGTGCTTTCCGCGTTGGCCGACCGGGACGACGAGGTGGCGGTGGCGCGGCGGGCGGAGGCGGAGCGGATCGTGGAGGTGGCGGGAGGCCGGGGCGGGCTGAGTGTGGCGGGGCGGCGGGGGTGGCGGGGCGGCTGAACGTGGCGGGGGCACTCCTGCGGTTTCCTAGCCCCCGCCGCCCTTACCCGTCCCATCCCCAGAGGGCTGCGCCCCCTTCGACCCCGCCACGGGGCTCCGCCCCGGACCCCGCCAAGGGGCGCTGCGCCCCCTTGGAACCCCCGCCAGTTCGTTCGAGCCGCCCGACCACCGAGCCCATCGACCTCTCAGGCGCCCCGCGCGCGCCCAGCGCCCGCTCGCCCTATTCCACCCCGATCAACAGCAACGCCCCCTGTCGGCCTCCCCGGTACACCACGGTGTCCACCGCCAGGTACGACTCCCGTACCCGGGCCTCCACCCGGTCCGCGACCTCGGCGGGGGCGGCGTCGCCCAGAACGAGCGTGACCATCTCGCCGCCCGCGGCGAGCATGCGGTCGACGACGGTCACGGCGGTGGCCGTGATGTCGTCGGCGATGACGGCGACGTCCCCGTCGATGAGGCCGAGGACATCGCCGGCCTGGCAGATGCCAGCCATGGTCCAGGACTGCCGCTCGGCGATCGCGACCTCGCCGTAGCGGGTGGCACCGGCGGCCGAGGTCATGGACACGACGTCCTCGTCGAAGCGGCGGTCCGGCTCGTGGACGGCGAGCGCGGCGATGCCCTGGACGGCGGAGCGGGTGGGGATGAGGGCGACCCGTACGCCCTCGGCGCGCGCCTGGTCGGCCGCTGCGGCGGCCGTGTGCCGCAGGTCGGGGTCGTTGGGTAACAGCACCACCTCGCGCGCGTGGGCACGTCGTACCGCTTCCACCAACTCCCCGCTGGCGGGCGGTTCCCCGGGGCGGGCCAGCACGGTCGTCGCACCGGCCTCCGTGTACAGCCCGGCCAGCCCCTCCCCCGGTACGACGGCCACGACCGCCCGCTGGGCCCGCTCGCGCGGCGGGCGCCCGGTGCCCCCGGACACATGGGCGTCCTCGGCGCCGAAGTGCGTGATCCTGATCCGGTACGGCCGCCCGGCCTCGACCCCGGCCTCCACGGCGGCCCCGGCGTCGTCGACGTGCACATGGACGTTCCAGAGGCCGTCCCCGCCGACCACCACCAGTGAGTCGCCCAGCGCGTCGAGCCGTCGCCGCAGCCGGGCCACGGCCTCGTCGTCCGCCTCCAGGAGGTAGATCACCTCGAACGCGGGCCCACCGCCGCCGGGCCGGTCATCCGCACACGCGTCCACCGCGACACCGACGCCGGCCCCAGCCCCAGCCCCAGCGGCATCCGTACCGGCGTCCGTGCCGGCCGACGCGATGCCCCCGGCGTCCAGCACACGCTCCCCCACGCGCGCGTGCCCCCCGTAACCGGATGCGGCAGGCACCGGAATCTTCGGGGCCTCCCCCGTGAACGTCTCCACGAGTGCCGCCAGCACCGCCACCAGGCCCCGTCCGCCCGCGTCCACGACGCCCGCGCGCGCGAGGACGGCCAGTTGCCCGGGGGTGGCGGCGAGGGCCCGTCCGGCGCCCTCGTAGGCGGCCCTGGCGACCGCGCCGCAGTCGCCCTCGACGGCGGTGACCGCGTCGGCCGCGGCGGAGGCGACCGTGAGGACGGTGCCCTCGACGGGGTGGGCCACGGCGTCGCGGGCGGAGTCGGCGGCGTGCCGGAGGGCGAGGCGCAGGCCCCGTCCGTCGGTGTGGGCGGCCTCACCGTCGTCGGACAGCACCTGGGCCATGCCTCGCAGGAGCTGGGCGAGGATCGTCCCGGAGTTGCCCCGGGCGCCTATGAGCGCGCCGTGCGCCATCGCGCGCGCGGCATCGGACAGAGTCGGCTTGCCGCTCGCCCCTGGCCCTGCCTCGGAGCCCGCCCCGGCACCGGCCGCATGGCCCGCGAACACCGCCTCGACGGCCGTGACGGCGGACTCCATGGTCAGATACAGGTTCGTGCCGGTGTCCCCGTCCGCGACGGGGTACACGTTGATCGCGTCGATCTCCTCACGCGCGCGTCCCAGCGCCGCCAGCGCGAGGCCGCACCAGGTGCGCACCGCGAGAGCATCGAAGAATGTCTGCGGCACCTGCGCCACCTGCGCCTCCTTGAACTGCCGGAACGTCGGACGCAGCGTAGACCCAGGGTGGGTGCCCACCGGAAGAGGGCCGGGAACAGGGCCCTGAGCAGCCATGGTAGTTTCGTTCTACTGGCGCAGTCGTTGTATGCTGCTCCGGTTGCCCGATGCAGATCGGGCCATTCCCCTGGCACCGCCACTCAGATCTCTGATCCTGCGATCTTGATCCCGGCATGCCGGGATCAACCGTAAGTGCATCTGAAGTCTTTGGAGTGACCCGTGGCTGCCAACTGCGACGTCTGCGGCAAGGGGCCGGGCTTCGGCAACAACATCTCGCACTCGCACCGCCGTACGTCCCGCCGCTGGAACCCGAACATCCAGCGTGTGCGTACCGTGGTCGGCGGGACGCCGAAGCGCGTGAACGCTTGCACCTCGTGCATCAAGGCCGGCAAGGTCTCGCGCTGACGCACATCCCCCATCTCTCGACTTCGTTCGAGACGGGGGGACCCCCATCGCGCGCGGCCACTGCTGGTTCGCTTTACAGAACCGGTCCACCAAAACCAAAGGTGGGCCGGTTTCTTGCTGTGCTCCCACACCCACCACAGCCGAGCGAACGCACCACCACGCCGAGCGAAAAGCTCCTGCACGCTGTTGACGCTGCTGCTCCTCGACGCCGGCCGTGCGGTCTCCGTCGAGCGCCTCGTCGACGGCCTGTACGGCGCCCAACCGCCCGCCGGGGCCGCCAACGCGCTCCAGTCACAGATCTCCCGCCTGCGCAGACGTCTGGGCCCGCACACGGAGATCGAGGCCACACCTGCCGGATACCGCATCGCCGTCCCGCCCGACTCCGTCGACGCCCACCGCTTCGAGCGGCTGACCGTCGAAGGGCGGACCGCGCTCACGGCCGGAGACCATCCACGGGCGACCGCCCCACTGCGCGAGGCGCTCGCCCTCTGGCGCGGACCCGCCCTGCCCGACCTCCAGCTGATGCGGGCCCTGCACGCGAGCGGACGCCCCGCCGAAGCACTCCACATCTACGAGCAGGCCAGACGCGTCCTCACCGATGAACTGTCGAGTATGTGTTCGGCGACTCGATCGCCACGCTCACCGACACACCCCACGGTGTGGACGCCACGTTCGACAAGGGCCCGGACAGCCGCTTCGACCTGGTGATCGGCGCGGACGGCCTCCACTCCCACACCCGTTCCCTCGCCCTCCGAGCGGATGTCGTACGACCGTCAGGACATCGCCGCCCAGAAGCGCATCGTCGCCGAGCGGTTCGCGGGCATGGGCTGGGTGGGCCGGGCGACCACGGGTTGGCATGGGCACCGGAGTGGCGATGGTCGGCGCCCCTGTCCTCGCCGGTGAACTCGCCCTGGCGGGCGGGGATCACCGTACGGCGTCCGCCGCGTACGAGGCGCGGATCGCGGGCTTCGCCAAGGGCTGCCAGAAGACCTCCGGCAACGGGCCCGTTCTTCGCACCGCCCACCGAGCGGCGCGTCCGCAGCCGGGACCGCGTGTACCGGCTGCTCGCATCGCGCCCGCCGACGGCCTTCTTCAAGCGGATCACCGAGAAGTCGGCGACGAACATCAAGCTCCCGGAGTACCCCGTGTGAGCGCCCAGCCGTGGTCCACGGGCCCGATCCCGCCGCCGAGTGCGAACCCGGCGGCGATCGCCCCGGTGACGTACTCCTTGGCCGCCGCCACCGCCTCCGGCACGCTGTGCCCCTTGGCCAGCTGTGACGCGATCGCGGAGGCGAGGGTGCAGCCCGTACCGTGGGTGTGCCGGTTGTCGTGGCGGGGCGCCCGCAGCCAGTGCTCCTCGGAACCGTCCGTGAGCAGATCAACGGCGTCCCCGGACAGATGCCCGCCCTTGACGACCACCCACCGGGGCCCGTACGCGAGCACGGCCGCCGCGGCCTTCTTCATCCCCGCCTCCGACTCGACTCGTATGCCGGTGAGTTGGGCCACCTCGTCGAGGTTCGGGGTCGCGACGGTCGCCACCGGAAGCAGGCGTTCCCGTACGGAGTCCAGCGCGGACGCGGCGAGCAGCGGGTCGCCGTGCTTGGAGACGCCGACCGGGTCGACGACGACCGGCGCGTCCGTGGCCGCGAGCAACTCGGCGACGGCCTCGACGAGTTCGGCGGTCGCGAGCATGCCGGTCTTGACCGCCTGGACGCCGATGTCGTCGACGACACCGCGGTACTGGGCGCGCACGGCCTCCGCCGGAAGCTCCCAAGCGCCCTGTACGCCCAGGGAGTTCTGCGCGGTGACCGCCGTGACGACGCTCATGCCGTGCACGCCGAGCGCGAGCATCGTCTTCAGGTCGGCCTGGATGCCGGCCCCGCCACCGGAGTCGGAGCCGGCGACCGTCAGCACGCGCGGAGGCGCGGTCGCCGCCTCACGGGCCCCGGACCGAAAGAGCCCGGCCCCGCTCATGACTCGATGTCCGCGAAGTGGTCCCAGCCGCCCTTGTTGGTCCAGGGCGCCCCGTCCACGGTCACCTGGGGCAGGGCGGAGGGGTTCAGCACCTCGCCGATCACCTTCCACCGTGCCGGCAGCTTCACGTCCGGCGGGAAGGTCGCCACGATCGCGTGGTCCTCTCCCCCGGTGAGCACCCACTGGATGGGGTCGACGCCGACGGCCTGCCCGATGTCGTTCATCTGGGTCGGGATGTCGATCGCGCCGGAACGGATGTCGATCCGGCACTTGCTGGCCTCCGCGATGTGCCCCAGATCGGCGATCAGCCCGTCGCTGACGTCGCACATCGCGGTCGCGCCCAGGGCGGCCGCCGCGGGGCCCGCGTGGTACGGCGGCTCCGGGCGTCGATGGGCCTCCACGAAGGCGCGCGGCGAGCGGAAGCCCCGGGAGAGCACCGCGTGCCCGGCGGCGGACCAGCCGAGCCAGCCGGTGACGGCCACGACGTCGCCGGGCTGGGCGCCCGCCCTGGTCACCGGCTCGTGGTTGCGCAGATCACCGAGCGCGGTGATCGAGATCATGATGGTGTCCCCGCGTACGACATCGCCGCCCACCACGGCCGCCCCCGCGACCTGGCACTCGTCGCGCAGCCCGTCCATCAGTTCGGTGGCCCAGGTGACCGGCAGATCCACCGGGGCGACCAGACCGAGGAGCAGCGCGGTGGGCACGGCGCCCATGGCGGCGATGTCCGCGAGGTTCTGCGCGGCGGCCTTGCGGCCGACGTCGTACGCCGTGGACCAGTCGCGGCGGAAGTGCCGCCCCTCGATCAGCAGATCGGTGCTCGCCACGACCCGGCGGTCCGGCGCGGCCACCACCGCGGCGTCGTCGCCGGGGCCGACCCTGACCGCCGGGGTGGTGGTGAGCCGGGAGGTGAGCTCCCTGATGAGCCCGAACTCCCCCAGCTCTCCCACGGTGCCCTTCATCCTCGTATCGCCCCTTCTCGTGCCACTTCCAGTGTTCCGCAGGTTTGCCTCGCGATGTCCGCGCCGGTCATCCGGGCCGATCCGCTTTTCTGCTGGGGGTCCGGGGGTCGTCCCCCGGGAAAACGCAGTGCGCGCGCCCGGTCGCGAGCGGTCCTCGTCCTCGGTACGGTCGACTCGGCGGTCGTTGCGGCCGTCGGCTTCCGCGGTCCCGGTACCCCGGTGTGCGCGGCGCGGCCTCCACGGGTCTCCCCCCGGCGCCTGACGACGCGATACCGTGGCGTTCCTTTTCCCGACATGATCCACATGATCCTCGTGGCCGCCCTGGAGGTTCCGTGGTACAGGCGTACATCCTGATCCAGACGGAGGTCGGCAAGGCGTCGACCGTCGCCGAGACGATCGGCAAACTCCCCGGTGTCATCCAGGCCGAGGATGTGACGGGCCCCTACGACGTCATCGTGCGCGCACAGGCGGACACCGTAGACGACCTCGGTCGGCTGGTGGTCGCGAAGGTCCAGCAAGTGGACGGCATCACCCGCACCCTGACCTGCCCGGTCGTACACCTGTAGCCCCCGTCTACCCTGGGCCGGTGAACCCGTTCCGTCACCGGCTCGCCCCTCGCTCCTGGCCGCCCGTCCTGGCTGTGTCGTTGATCGTCGTCGCGGGCTGCTCCTCAGCAGACGACGACGGATCGACGGCGGTTCCCAGCCCGGACGCGGCCGTCACGAAGCTGTGCCGGAACCTGGACGGGGCGCTGCCGCGGGAAGTCGACGGGTTGAGCCGCCGGGACCCCGAGCCGGCCTCCCCGTTGACGGCGGGCTGGGGCAGCCCGGCGATCATACTGCGCTGCGGTGTGGAGCAGCCGCCGAAGATGGTCGACCCCAAGGTGGCCCAGGGGCATGACGCCGACGCCGTCGCCGGGGGCGTGAACGGGGTCGACTGGCTGATGGAGAAGCGGGACGGGGGCGGGTACCGCTTCACCACCGCGAACCGCTCCGCGTACGTGGAGGTGACGGTGCCGGCGGAGAGGGCCGGGGAGGACAGTTCACCGATCCTTGTGGCGCTCGCGCCTGCCATCAAGAAGGCGGTTCCCGAGGGGATTGCTTCCTAAGGGGGGTGCCTCGGTCGGCCGTCTGGAGGCTGCGGCTCGTTTGTGGCTGGTCGCGCCCACGCGGCGAAGCCGTACATCGATACAGCCCCGCGCCCCTTTGGGCCTTCGGCCCATCAGGGGCACGCCTCAGCGCAGACCCGTCGACCGGCGCAATGCCGCCTGGATCAGTCTGTCCACCAGTTCCCCGTACTCCACCCCGCTCGCCGCCCACATCGCCGGATACATCGAGATCGGTGTGAAACCCGGCAGCGTGTTGATCTCGTTGATCACGAACTCGCCGTCCTCCGTGAGGAAGAAGTCCGCGCGGACCAGGCCCTCGCAGGACGTGGCCTCGAAGGCGTCCACGGCGAGGCGCTGGACCTCGGCGGTCTCCTCCGGGGTCAGCGGCGCGGGGACGATGCCGGGCGTGGAGTCGATGTACTTGGCCTCGAAGTCGTAGTAGGCGTGGGCGTCCGGCGGCGGGATCTCGGCCGGTACGGAGGCACGCGGGCCGTCCTCGAACTCCAGGACCCCGCACTCGATCTCCCGACCACGTACGGCCGCCTCGACGAGGATCTTCGGGTCGTGGCTCTGGGCCTGAGCGATCGCCTCGTCCAGGCCCGACAGATCGTCGACCTTGGTGATGCCGATGGAGGAGCCCGCGCGGGCCGGCTTCACGAAGAGCGGCCAGCCGTGCTCACCGGCGAAGTCGACGATCTTCTTGCGGGCGGCGGACTCGTCGCGCTCCCACTCGCGGGGCCGGATCACCACATAGGGGCCGACCTTGAGCCCGAAGGAGGTGAACACCCGCTTCATGTACTCCTTGTCCTGGCCGACGGCCGAGGCGAGGACGCCCGAGCCGACGTACGGGACGCCGGAGAGCTCCAGCATGCCCTGGAGGGTGCCGTCCTCGCCGTACGGGCCGTGCAGGACGGGGAAGACGACATCGACCTCGCCGAGCGCCTTGGGCACCGATCCGGGCTCGCTGTAGACGACTTCGCGGTTGGCGGGGTCGACGGGGAGCACCACGCCGCCCTCCTGGGACTCCGCGAGTTCCTCGACCTCGGGCGTACGGCGGTCGGTGATCGCCATCCGCTCCGGTTCGTCGGCGGTGAGCGCCCAACGGCCGTCCCGTGTGATGCCGATCGGCAGGACGTCGTACTTCGTCCGGTCGATGGCGCGCAGTACGGCGCCGGCCGTGACCACGGAGATCCCGTGTTCCGAGCTGCGGCCGCCGAAGACGACGGCCACGCGCGGCTTGCGGGACGGCTGCTCAGGGCTCTGGGGGAGGTTCTCGCTGCTCATATCGCGTCGAGAGTACCCGTTGGTAGGGCAGGAGTCAGCGCCCGAACGGTCGCTTTCGCTCAGCGTCGCTCGGGCTTGGCGCTGCGCGACATCAGCTCCTTGAGGGCGACGACGGGCGGCTTGCCCTCGTGCACGATGTCCACCACCGTCTCGGTGATGGGCATGTCGACACCGTGCCGACGTGCCAAGTCCAGTACGGACTCACAGGACTTGACGCCCTCGGCGGTCTGCTTGGTGACCGCGATGGTCTCCTGAAGGGTCATGCCCTTGCCGAGGTTGGTGCCGAAGGTGTGGTTGCGGGAGAGCGGCGAGGAGCAGGTCGCCACGAGGTCGCCGAGCCCGGCGAGTCCGGAGAAGGTCAGCGGGTCGGCGCCCATCGCGAGACCGAGGCGGGTGGTCTCCGCCAGACCCCGGGTGATCAGCGAGCCCTTGGCGTTGTCGCCGAGACCCATGCCGTCCGCGATGCCGACGGCGAGACCGATGACGTTCTTGACCGCGCCGCCGAGTTCGCAGCCGACGACGTCGGTGTTGGTGTAGGGCCGGAAGTACGGTGTGTGGCAAGCGGTCTGGAGCCGCTGGGCGACCGTCTCGTCGGTGCAGGCGACCACGGACGCGGCCGGCATCCGGGACGCGATCTCCCGCGCCAGATTGGGCCCGGTGACGACGGCGATACGGTCCTGCCCCACCTTGGCGACGTCCTCGATGACCTCGCTCATCCGCATGGCGGACCCCAGTTCGACCCCCTTCATGAGGGAGACGAGCACGGTGTCCGGCGCCAGCAGGGGCGTCCACTCGGCGAGGTTGGCGCGCAGGGTCTGGGAGGGGACGGCCAGGACGGTGAAGTCGGCGTCGGCGGCGGCCTCCTCGGGGTCGGTGGTGGCCCGCAGGTTCTCCGGGAGCTCGACGCCGGGCAGGTAGTCGGGGTTGGCGCGGGTGGAGTTGACCGCGTCCGCGAGTTCGCGCCGCCGCCCCCACAGAACGACGTCGCACCCCGCGTCGGCGAGCACCGTACCGAAGGCCGTGCCCCATGAACCGGTGCCGAAGACGGCCGCCTTGACCGGCTTGCTCACTTGCCCTGCCCCTCTTCCTGTCGACTGCGATCCCGGACCCCATTGTGCTTCTCGGGACGCCGGTGCTCGACCGCGGCGGCCGTCCTGCGCCGCTGTTCGATGCGCTCCACCTTCGGGTCGTACGGCGTCTCGGGCGCCTTCTCGCCGCGGATCTCCTCCAGCTGGCGGGTGATGGCGGCCATGATGACCTCCGTCGCGTCCTTCAGCACGTCGGGAGTCATCTCCCGGTCGTAGAAGCCGGAGAGGTCGACGGGCGGGCCGGCGAGCACATGGTGGGTCTTGCGCGGCAGCAGGTTGAGCTTCTTGGCGTACGGCGGCAGGACCTCGTTGGCGCCCCACTGGGCGACGGGGATCACCGGGCACTTGGTCTGCAGGGCGACGCGCGCGGCCCCGGTCTTGCCGGTCATGGGCCACTGGTCGGGGTCCCGAGTGATCGTTCCCTCCGGGTAGAACGCGACGCATTCACCTCGCTCCACCGCGTCGATCGCGGCCCGGAAAGCGCTCAGCGCGTCCGTGGTCTCGCGGTAGACGGGGATCTGACCGGTACCGCGCATGAAGGCGCCGATGAATCCCTTACCGAAGAGTCCGCTCTTCGCGAGAAATCGCGGAACCCGACCGCTGTTGTACTGATAGTGGGCGTATGCAAAGGGATCGACATGCGAATTGTGGTTCACCGCGGTGATAAATCCACCCTCGGCCGGAATGTTCTCCATTCCACGCCAGTCCCGCTTGATCAGCACCACCAGTGGCGGTTTGGCGATCACCGCGGCGAGGCGGTACCAGAAGCCGATTCTCCGGCGGGGCACGCGGACACCTTCCTCTAGGACTTCCCAGGGTCTGCTCCGGGGGTCCGGAGCCGGACAAGTGTCGCCCCGGGCCGCCTGTCTGTCGAGAACACCGTACGCCCGCCCGTCTCCGGGCACCGCCCTCGCACGGGGCTGGGCGTCCTCCCCTTCGCGGCGCTCCCTCGCGCCCAGGTGACAATGACGGCGACGAGAGAGGGGCGAAGCGCCGGTGCAGTGGACCCTGGTCGTACCCGTGAAGCCCTTGGCGCGGGCCAAGAGCAGGCTCAAGGACACCGCCGACGACGGGGTGCGCCCGGGGCTCGCCCTCGCCTTCGCCCAGGACACCGTGGCCGCGGCCCTCGCCTGCGCGGCGGTCGGCGCCGTGGTGGTCGTCACGGACGATCACCTCGCCGGACGCGAGCTGGCGGCCCTCGGCGTCCGTGTCGTCCCCGACGACCCGCACGCCGACCCGTCGGACGGTCTGAACGCCGCCCTGAGGCATGCGGCGGCCCTGGTACGCGCCGCACACCCCGAAAGCCCCATGGCGGCCCTGAACGCCGACCTACCGGCCCTGCGCGCAAAGGAACTGGCCCGCGTCCTGAACGCCGCCGCGGAATTCCCCCGGGCCTTCCTCCCGGACGCCGCCGAAACCGGCACCACGCTCCTCACCGCGGCCCCCGGCCACGCCCTGCGCCCCGCCTTCGGCCCCGACTCCCGCGCCCGCCACCACCGGTCCGGCGCCACGGAACTGACCCTCGACGCGGTCGACTCGGTCCGCCAGGACGTCGACACCGGCGAGGACCTCCGAGCCGCCCTCACCCTGGGCGTGGGCCCTCATACGGCCGCCGCGACCGCGCGCCTGCTGATCCCCGGCCAGTAGGCTGCGCCCATGCAGGCCACCGCATACACGTACGACCCCCGCACCCGCACCGGCCAGGTCCTCCTGGACGACGGCACCCCCCTCCCCTTCGACGCCCCCGCTTTCGACGCGGGCGGCCTGCGCCTCCTCCGCCCCGGCCAAAGGGTAAGAATCGAGATAGAGGGCGAGGGCGGGAACGCCCACATCACGCTGATCACGTTGCAAACCCTCTAAAACAGGGCTCGCCACGGCTTTTGAGGGCCGCCAGGCCCGAAATCCAGGGGCGCGGGGAACTGCGCGACCAGCCACACTCAACTCGCACTCGCCATCCCCGAGCAGCCCCCACGGCGAATAGGCAACCCAAAACACACCGCGGGCCGGGCTCCAGCAACAGGAGCCCGGCCCGGCGCGTGAGTTACCCAGCACCACCGCCCTCAGCGAGCGGCAGTCTTCTTCGCGGTGGTCTTGCGAGCCGTCGTCTTCTTGGCGGGCGCCTTCTTCGCAGGCGCCTTCTTCGCCGTGGTCTTCTTGGCGGCAGCCGTCGTCTTCGCCGGAGCCTTCTTCGCCGTGGTCTTCTTCGCCGCCGCGGTGGTCTTCTTCGCGGTCGTCTTCTTCGCCGCGGCCTTCTTCGCCGCCGCCTTCTTCGCGGCAGCGGTCGTCTTCTTCGCCGCCGCCTTCTTGACCGTCGCCGCGGCCCCACCGGTCAGGCTGCCCTTGGGCGCCTTCTTCACGGCGACCTCGCCCCCACGAGGCAGCTTCTTCGAACCGCTCACCAGGTCCTTGAAGCCCTGCCCCGCACGGAAGCGCGGAACGGAGGTCTTCTTGACCCGAACCCGCTCGCCCGTCTGGGGGTTACGGGCGTAACGAGCGGGTCGGTCGACCTTCTCGAACGAACCGAAGCCGGTGACCGAGACCCGCTCACCCGCGACGACCGCGCGGACGATCGCGTCCAGTACATGGTCGACAGCATCGGCGGCCTGCTGACGGCCGCCCATCTTGTCGGCAATCGCTTCTACGAGCTGCGCCTTGTTCACGTCTTCCCCTTCGGAGACATCGCCCGAACGAAATGTTCAAGCTTTTTCGCACGTTAGGCAGATATATACCGCAAATCAAACACGAAACGGGCTTATCACCCTTGTGCCGCAACGGACTCGACGGTCTCGGAGTTCCTTCAGCGTTCCTCTGTGGGCATTCGCCCCTCGTCGAGGTCCGTCATGAAGGCCTCCAGACGCCTTGCCGCGTCGGCGAGGTCGTGCTTGGCCACGGCCGTAATGACCAGCAGCTTCCGGGTCAGCGCCATCCGTACGCCCTCCGGGACTTGCAGTGCGCGCACTCTTGCGTGCGCTTCCTTGAGTTGGCTCGCGACCGCCGTATAGAGCTCGAGTTGGCCGTCGTGTTCCATGCACAGATTGTGCCATCTGGGGCGAGTTGTCACCTGCCCAGGGGGCAACTGCCGTCTCCCGGGGGCCTGGAGAGCACCCCCTTCCGATGCCCCAGCATGGTGCGCGTACCCCGGTAATCGCCTTTGTAACTAGGGGAGTTGAAAGGTTTCTGCACGTGACTTCGAAGGTGTCCGACTCCACACATGGCTGTACCCCCAACCGGTGGACGGTCGGGGGTACAGGGGGTGTTTCGGTGGCTGGAATCAACCGTCGGCGAGCCCGGTGCGGGGCCCGCGCGAGGGCGGACTCAGACCTTCAGCGTCCTCGGCTTGTACGACGGCCGCTTGGCCTCGTACGCGGCGATGTCGGCCTCGTTCTGGAGCGTGATGGAGATGTCGTCCAGCCCGTTCAGCAGCCGCCAGCGGGAGTTCTCGTCGAGCTCGAAGGAGGCGGTGATGCCCTCGGCGCGCACCTCGCGGGCCTCCAGGTCGACGGTCACCTCGGCCTCGGGGTTCGCCTCGGTCAGCTCCCAGAGCGCGTCCACGATCTTCTGGTCCAGAACGACCGTGAGCAGACCGTTCTTGAGCGAGTTACCGCGGAAGATGTCGGCGAAGCGGGAAGAGATGACCGCCTTGAAGCCGTAGTTCTGCAGCGCCCACACGGCGTGCTCACGGGAGGAGCCGGTGCCGAAGTCGGGGCCGGCGACCAGGACGGTGGCGCCCTCGCGCTCGGGCTGGTTGAGGATGAAGGTCTCGTCCTTGCGCCAGGCCTCGAACAGCCCGTCCTCGAAACCGTCCCGGGTCACCTTCTTGAGCCAGTGAGCAGGGATGATCTGGTCGGTGTCGACGTTGGAGCGGCGCAGCGGCACCGCCCGGCCGGTGTGCGTGGTGAATGCTTCCATGACTCTCAGCGCTCTCAGACTTCGGCGGGCACGGGGGCGTCGGACAGATCGGCGGGCGAGGCCAGGTGGCCCAGCACGGCGGTCGCGGCGGCGACCTGCGGCGAGACCAGGTGGGTACGCCCGCCCTTGCCCTGCCGGCCCTCGAAGTTGCGGTTGGAGGTGGACGCGGAGCGCTCACCGGGGGCGAGCTGGTCGGGGTTCATGCCCAGGCACATCGAGCAGCCCGCGTGCCGCCATTCGGCGCCGGCCTCCTTGAAGACGACGTCCAGGCCCTCGGAGACGGCCTGCAGGCCCACCCGCGCGGAGCCGGGGACGACCAGCATCCGTACGCCGTCGGCGACTTTGCGGCCCTTGATCAGCTCGGCGGCGGCCCGCAGGTCCTCGATGCGGCCGTTGGTGCACGACCCTACGAAGACGGTATCCACGTTGATGGAGCGCAGCGGCTGTCCGGCCTCCAACCCCATGTATTCCAGGGCCTTTTCGGCGGCGAGGCGCTCCGAGGCGTCTTCGTACGAAGCGGGATCGGGGACGTCTGCCGAAAGCGGCGCTCCCTGGCCGGGGTTGGTGCCCCAGGTGACGAACGGCGACAGTTCGGCGGCCTCGATGACGACCTCGGCGTCGAACTCGGCGTCCTCGTCGGTCTTCAGGGTCTTCCAGTACGCGACGGCCGCGTCCCAGTCCTCGCCCTCGGGGGCGTGCGGACGGCCCTTGAGGTAGTCGAAGGTGGTCTGGTCCGGGGCGATCATGCCCGCGCGGGCGCCGGCCTCGATCGACATGTTGCAGATGGTCATCCGGGCCTCCATCGAGAGCTTCTCGATGGCGGAGCCGCGGTACTCCAGGACATAGCCCTGGCCGCCGCCCGTACCGATCCGGGCGATGATCGCCAGGATCAGGTCCTTGGCGGTGACGCCCTCGGGCAGTTCGCCGTTGACCGTGATGGCCATGGTCTTCGGGCGTACGAGCGGCAGCGTCTGGGTGGCCAGGACGTGTTCGACCTGGGAGGTGCCGATGCCGAACGCCAGACCGCCGAAGGCGCCGTGCGTGGAGGTGTGCGAGTCACCGCAGACCACGGTCATACCGGGCTGGGTGAGCCCCAGCTGGGGGCCCACGACGTGCACGACACCCTGCTCGACATCACCGAGCGGGTGCAGACGGACACCGAACTCGGCGGCGTTGGCACGCAGCGTCTCCAGCTGGACCCGGGAGACCGGGTCCGCGATCGGCTTGTCGATGTCGAGGGTGGGGGTGTTGTGGTCCTCGGTCGCGATGGTCAGGTCGAGCCGGCGCACCTGGCGCCCGCTCTTGCGGAGACCGTCGAAGGCCTGGGGGCTGGTCACCTCGTGCAGCAGGTGCAGATCGATGAAGAGGAGGTCGGGCTCGCCCTCAGCGCGACGGACGACATGGTCGTCCCAGACCTTCTCCGCGAGTGTCCTACCCATCGCTTTCCCTCCGGCCGGCGCGTCAGCGCGTCGGCCCAACTAGAGATCTCGGAGGTGGCGGGCGCGTGCGTATCCCCTCGTGGCGCGCGCCGGCCGCCGGGCTCGTCGGTCCGCGAGCCGCTGTTGTTCTGCTTCCAGAGTGGCAAGGTCCACGTGAAATTGAACTTGCGTTTCACAGAGTGAGACGCGAGTATCGTTGCATGGACAACAGTAGCGGCGTCGGCGTTCTGGACAAGGCGGCCCTGGTCCTGAGCGCTCTGGAGTCCGGTCCGGCCACCCTCGCGGGTCTGGTCGGGGCCACCGGACTCGCACGGCCCACGGCCCACCGCCTGGCCGTGGCTCTGGAACACCACCGCATGGTGGCACGCGACATGCAGGGCCGTTTCATTCTCGGCCCCCGGCTGGCCGAGCTGGCCGCGGCCGCCGGCGAGGACCGCCTCCTCGCGACGGCGGGCCCCGTACTCACTCATCTCCGGGACGTCACGGGCGAGAGCGCGCAGCTCTACCGCCGCCAGGGCGACATGCGCATCTGCGTGGCCGCGGCGGAACGCCTGTCCGGACTGCGGGACACTGTCCCGGTGGGCTCCACTCTCACGATGAAGGCCGGCTCCTCGGCGCAGATCCTCATGGCCTGGGAGGAGCCGGAGCGCCTGCACCGCGGCCTCCAGGGCGCCCGCTTCACGGCGACGGCCCTCTCGGGCGTACGCCGCCGGGGCTGGGCCCAGTCGATCGGCGAGCGCGAGCCCGGCGTGGCCTCGGTCTCGGCCCCCGTCCGAGGCCCCTCCAACCGCGTGGTCGCCGCGGTCTCGGTCTCGGGCCCCATCGAACGCCTCACCCGCCACCCCGGCCGCATGCACGCCCAGGCGGTCATCGACGCGGCAGCCCGTCTGTCGGAGGCCCTGCGCCGCACAGGCTGATCACCCCGTAAGCCATACGCCAACCCCCAGAGGCCGGCCTCAACGCCGCGGCAGGCCTCTGACGAGGGTGAAGCCCCGCGCCCCAAGAGGATGCGGGGCCTGTCGTTGTGCGGCCACACCAACGCGCCCCGAGAGGGGCGCGGGGCTGTATCAATGTGCGGCTCCGCCGCGTGGGCGCGAGCAACCACAACGATCCCGCAGCCGCCCACACACAGCTCCCCCACGGCGATTAGGCACCCTCGGCGGCACCCACCCGCTTCGGCGCCCGATACCCAAAGCGCTCCGCGGCGGTGCCACCCCGCCGCTCCACCGGCACCTGGCCATGCGCCGCCGCCAGCCCGGACGCCGGCATCCCGGCGTACACCGCCTCGTACGCCCCCTCCGGCACCACATACGCCTCGTGCCAGAGCCCGACATGGGCCGCCCCCTTCGCCGCCCGCCGCCTGCGGTTCATCGCGGCCCACGCCTTGCGATGGAACGCCTCGGGGTCGTGCGCGTACCCGTAGAGCTTCTCCTTGGACTCCCAGTACTGGACGACGTAGTACGTCCGCGGTGAGGCGGTCAGCAGCACGCTGCTGAGCAACCCGCGTTCCTTGTCCTTCTTGAGTTCGCTGAGCATCACGAACATCCCGCGCAGCACCGGCCACCAGTGGCGCACGGCCCAGAAGTGGTTGATGCGCATGCCGATGAGGAGGACGACCACGTCTCCCTCGGCGTCGGCGGTGGTGCGCCCGGCGGCGATCGGCTTACCGAACATGACTCCCCCTTCGGCCGGCGACCCTCCGGTCGGCGACCTCATCGACAATCGGTGACGGTCGAGCATTGGGTAGCGGAGCTATCCGACCACCCATGTTTAGATAGTGCCGCTACCCAAGGAAGGGCGCAAGGTATGCGGCTGGCCGAGTTGAGCGAGCGGAGCGGGGTGTCGACCGCGACGATCAAGTACTACCTGCGGGAAGGCCTGTTGGCTCCGGGCCGCCAGGTGAACGCGACGACGGCCGAGTACGGCGAGGAGCATCTGCGCCGGCTGCGGCTGGTGCGGGCGTTGATCCAGGTCGGCAAGGTGCCGGTGGCGACCGCCAGGGAGGTGCTGGGCCATGTCGACGACGAGTCCCTGGGCCGTACGATCCGGCTGGGCGCGGCGCTGTGGGCGTTGCCGCAGGGCCCGGAGCCGGACGAGCGGGACCCCGCGACGGCTACCGCGCGGGCCGAGGTGGACCGGCTGTTGGCGAGCGTCGGCTGGGAGACGTCACGGGAGTTGGGCACCCTCTCCCCCGTGCACCGTTCGCTGGTGGCGGCGGTGGCCACGCTGAACCGGCTGGGTTATCCCTGCGACGCCGAACAGATGGCGCCGTACGCGGAGTTGATGCGACAGGTGGCGCAGCGGGACCTGGATGTCATGGAGAGGCTGACCACCGAGGCGGAGAAGGTGGAGAAGGCGGTCATGGCGGCGGTGTTGTTCGAGCCGGTGCTGCGGGCGCTGCACCGGCTGGCGCAGGAGGAGGAGTCGGCGCAGCGGTACGGCATCGAGTAGGCGGGCGGGCGCGGCGATCCGCACCCTGCCGCCGAGGCGCAAGGGCTGCTCCGCGCAAGCCGGGGACACGGACAAGGCCCTCCTGACACATGGAAAAGGCCCTCCACCGAAGTGGAGGGCCTTCCTTGTGCGTACCCCCGACCGGATTCGAACCGGCGCTACCGCCTTGAGAGGGCGGCGTGCTAGGCCGCTACACAACGGGGGCGTGGACACTGCGTTTCCGCAGGCCCGAGCTGGTCTACCTGGACTCGAACCAAGACTAACTGAACCAGAATCAGTCGTGCTGCCAATTACACCATAGACCAATGTGGTTTAGACCAGTCAGTACCCCCGACCGGATTCGAACCGGCGCTACCGCCTTGAGAGGGCGGCGTGCTAGGCCGCTACACAACGGGGGCCCTAGCGATCCCGAGTTGATCGAGATCAGTACCCCCGACCGGATTCGAACCGGCGCTACTGCCTTGAGAGGGCAGCGTGCTAGGCCGCTACACAACGGGGGCTTTGCGGACTGGATCTCCGCGACTGCAGATGCTCTGTTGAATTCAAAGCATCTACGAGCTGGCCTACCTGGACTCGAACCAAGACTAACTGAACCAGAATCAGTCGTGCTGCCAATTACACCATAGGCCACTGGAACGCAAGCCCCTGCGGGGATCTTGTTCTAGTTTTACGCTTTGGATCTTCCGGCCTTCCAGCCCGCTTCCCTCGGCGCAGGAAGAACATTACCCGAAGGTGGACGGCGCTCCAAAACGGGTATCCGAGCCGAGGATCGCGGGGAGTTCGGCGAGGGTTGCGATGCGGTGCCGCCCGGCCGGGGGTTCGACGGTCGCCGTGCCGCCTTCGCGATCGATCCACACGGACAGCAGTCCGGCGTCGGCGGCGCCCTGTCCGTCGATCTCCGGGTGGTCGCCGACGTACGCGACCTCGTGGGGCGGCAGGGTGAGGGCCTCGCAGGCGGCGTGGAAGGCTTCGGCGGCCGGCTTGTGGACGCCCAGTTGCTCGGCGCAGAGCACCGTCTCGAAGCGGTCCCAGACGCCGAGGGCGCGCAGTTTGCGTTCCTGGACGGGGAGGCTGGAGTTGGAGAGGATCGCGTGCCGGTGGCTGGTGGCGAGGGTGTCCAGGACGGGCAGGACGTCCGGGAAGAGGGCCCAGGCGCGCTCGTAGTGGACGATGTACCGCTCGAACCAGGCGTCGGCCTCCGCGTCGGTCAGTGGGGCGCCGTGGAAGTCCCGCACCCGGTCCCGCCGGGTGGCCTCCCAGGTGCCCTCGCCCGCCGCGTACCGCCGCCAGTGCAGGCCGGTGAGCTCCCGCCAGCGCTCGATCGCCCGCTCCACGGACGCGTAGCCGTCGAGCAGGCCCTCGGCGGTCAGATGGTCCCGCATCCCGGCCCGGTCGGCCGTGGAGTAATCGAAGAGGGTGTCGTCGACGTCCCAGACCACGGCCTTGATGTTCATGGGATGACCGTAACCAGGAATTGGGCGCGGCGTAGTGCGGATGCCTTAACGTGGTGGGACCGCCGAGTGAAAGAGCGAGTCAGAGCCATGGCCGAGTACCACGTCCAGTTCACCGTCGAGGCCCGCGCGACTTACGACGCCCTGCCCGGAGAGCGGCGAGCCCAGTTGGACAGGGCCGTGCGCATACTGGCCCGTGACCCGTTCCGGAAGACCTCGACCGCCCAGTTGGGCCCGGACGAGCATCTGCGGAAGGCGTATGTGGCGCCTGGCGTGATGCTGGAGTACGTCGTGGCCGGAGCGGTCATGGTGATCGTCGTGCTGGAGATCTTCGATGAGAGCCACTACCTGATCGACGAGAACGACGCCGTCTGAAACATGGGGAAGGGGCGCACCCGGTGATCCGGGTGCGCCCCTTCCCCATCTGCGGCCGTTACGCCGCCAGCTTCGCCAGTGCCGCGTCGATGCGGGACAGGGTCTTCTCCTTGCCCAGGACTTCCAGGGACTCGAAGAGGGGGAGGCCGACTGTGCGGCCGGTGACGGCGACCCGGACGGGGGCCTGGGCCTTGCCGAGCTTGAGGCCGTGGGTCTCGCCGGCGGCGAGGACGGCCTCCTTCAGGGACTCCGGCGAGGCCCAGTCGGCGGACTCCAGCTTTTCGCGGGCCGTGCGCAGGAGCGCGTCGCTGCCCTCCTTCATGGCCTTCGCCCAGCTCGCCTCGTCCTCGACCGGCTCGGCGAGGAAGAGGAAGTCGACGTTGTCGGTGATTTCGGAGAGGACCTTCAAACGGGTCTGGGCGTGCGGGGCGATCGCGTGCCACTTCGACTCGTCGAAGTCCTCCGGGGCCCAGGGGGCGAAGGGGGCCTTCAGCCAGGGGGCGCAGCGCTCGGTGAACTCCTTCACATCCAGCAGGCGGATGTGATCGGCGTTGATCGCCTCGCACTTCTTCAGGTCGAAGCGGGCCGGGTTGGGGTTCACATCGGCGATGTCGAAGGCGGCGACCATCTCCTCGATCGTGAAGATGTCCTTGTCCGCGGAGAGCGACCAGCCCAGCAGGGAGAGGTAGTTGAGCAGGCCCTCGGGGAGGAAGCCCTGTTCGCGGTAGAGGTTCAGGGACGACTGCGGGTCTCGCTTGGAGAGCTTCTTGTTGCCCTCGCCCATGACGTACGGCAGATGCCCGAAGGAGGGGACCTGCTTGGCGACGCCCAGCTCGATCAGCGCCTTGTAAAGGGCGATCTGGCGGGGCGTCGAGGAGAGCAGGTCCTCGCCGCGCAGGACATGGGTGATCTCCATCAGCGCGTCGTCGACGGGGTTGACGAGCGTGTAGAGGGGGGCGCCGTTGGCGCGGACGATGCCGTAGTCCGGGACGTTCTCCGGGGTGAAGGTCAGCTCGCCGCGGACCAGGTCCGTGAAGGTGATCGTCTCGTCGGGCATCCGGAAGCGGACGATCGACTCGCGGCCCTCGGCCTCGTACCGGGCCAGCTGCTCGGGCGTGACCTCGCGGCACTTGCCGTCGTAGCCGGAGGGCCGGCCGGCGGCGCGGGCGGCGTCGCGGCGCTCCTCCAGCTCCGAGGCGGTGCAGTAGCAGTGGTACGCGCGACCGGCGTCCAGGAGCTTCTGGGCGACCTCCTTGTACGTCTCCATGCGCTGCGACTGGCGGTACGGCGCGTGCGGGCCGCCGACCTCGGGGCCCTCGTCCCAGGTGAAGCCCAGCCAGCGCAGGGAGTCCAGGAGCTGCTCGTAGGACTCCTCGGAGTCACGGGCCGCGTCGGTGTCCTCGATGCGGAAGACGAACGTGCCGCCGGTGTGGCGGGCGAACGCCCAGTTGAACAGGGCCGTACGGACCAGGCCCACATGGGGGTTGCCGGTCGGGGACGGACAGAAACGTACGCGGACGGGGGTCGCGTTAGCCACGCTTGATCACCTTGTTGGTGAGAGTGCCGATGCCTTCGATGGTGACGGCGACCTCGTCGCCGACGTTGAGGGGGCCGACCCCTGCCGGGGTGCCCGTGAGGATGACGTCGCCGGGGAGCAGGGTCATGGCCTCGGTGATGTTGACGATCAGATCCTCGATGGAGTGGATCATCTCGCTGGTGCGGCCGAGCTGGCGCTGCTGGCCGTTGACCGTGAGCTGGATGGTCAGGTCGGAGGCGGCTTCGAGATCGAGGTCCGTCTCGACCCAGGGGCCCAGCGGGCAGGAGGTGTCGAAGCCCTTGGCCCGGGCCCACTGCTTCTCGCGCTTCTGGACGTCACGGGCGGTGAGGTCGTTGGCGCAGGTGTAGCCGAAGATCACGTCCTTGACGCGCTCACGCGGGACCTCGCGGCACATCCGGCCGATGACCACGGCCAGCTCGGCCTCGTGGTGGAGGTCCTCGGAGAAGGACGGGTACTGGATCTCGTCGCCGGGGCCGATCACCGAGGTGGCGGGCTTGAAGAAGGCGAACGGGGCGTCGGGCACCTCGTTGCCGAGTTCGCGGGCGTGCTCGGCGTAGTTGCGGCCGAAGGCCACGACCTTGTTGGGGAGCACCGGCGGCAGCAGCCTGACCTTGCTGAGCGGGACCTTCGTGCCGGAGAGCTGGAAGTCCGCGAACGGAATGCCCTTGATGATGTCGAGGACGAGCTCGTCCGGCCTGTCGCCCTCGACCGCGCCGAAGGCGACGTTCCCGTCGATGGAGAATCTGGCGATGCGCACGGGATGCTTGCGCCCCTTAACTGAGTGATCGCTTGAGTGAGTGATCGATCGGCTGGAGTCTGAGGCTCCAGGCTAGCGCGGGGAGGGGCGGCCACCTCGCGCATTAATCGGGCGCGGGCCCCCGGCGGCCGGCGCAAGCGCGGGGGTGCGCACGGCCACCCCCGCGTGAGCGGCGTACGTACGAGGAAGGGCGCCCGGTCGTCGTACCGGGCGCCCTTCGGCTGCGTCCTCACAGGAATCCGCCGCATCTTCACAGGATTCCGCTTGAGCGGTTCCCGGATTCGCCGCGTACTTGAGCGTGCAACTACTCCGCCGCCTGGGCGGGCACCGTCATCAGGACGGTCCGGCGCGGGTTGGCGGTCTGGGAGGGGAGGTCGATCGAGTGCTCCTGCTCCGGCACGCGCAGGTCCTCCGCGTCGGCGAGGTGGGCCAGCGTGGTGCGCCGGGGGTTGGCTATCTTGCGGAACATCGTCGTCTTCACAGTCGTTAAACCCTCGTCGGGTGCGGGCGCCGGGTGGGCCGCAAGGGCCGTCCCACAAGCGCGGGTTGTCGGATTCGCCATCCCTGTAAAGCGTCAGGCTAAACATCCGATTCCCGGGTCAAGACGTGAAGAAGGCTTGATGGGTGTGTGAGTTTGCTCACCCAGCCCCAGGCAAACCGGGCATTCCGGATTCTGAACCCACCCAGGCGAAACGGACATTGGGCAACTGAAGCCTGCATTCCGCCCCTGATCATGGCGACTGGGACACCGCCTTCACCTCAAGGGCTCGTAGGGGTATGCCCGTTGCGGGCGGAAATGACCTCCACGTCGGGTGACCCTCACCTCACGCGTTGTCACAGTGAACAGACCGTTACCCATTGGCCTTGTTGGGAGATCCGGCACTGTGCTGGAATTCCACGGACCGCCGCAGGGATCGTGCCGGCGCGCAGAGGCGCAAAGCAGCGCCGGGCGGCGGTGGAAGGGGGAGCCAGCGCCGGTCACTCACGACCACAACACAGGGGACGTAATTCAGGGCGCCCCCAACACGCCGACACCGCCTCTCCGTTCACACGGCGAGGCGCCTGGTCCAGAGGTTGCGACGCTAGTGCAGGGACGTTTCAAGAGGGATGGCAGCGCTTCGGCGGAGCCGGAGCCACACAACGGGGCCGGTAACGGTTCCTCCCCCCAGCACGCCCAGAACCCGGGTCCGGCGGAGATCGGCGACGGCGGTGAGCGCTCCGGGCGCACCGGCGCGTCCGCTCCTCCCACACCGCCCGGCAAGCCCAAGGGCGGCAACAAGTCCGGTGGCTCCGGTTCCCGAATAGCCCTGCGCAACTGGCGCATCTCGACCCGTCTCGTCTCGCTGCTCGCCCTCCCCGTGGTGGCGGCGACCTCGCTGGGCGCCCTGCGCATCGGCGACAACGTGGACGACATCCAGCAGCTCGACAACATGCGGCTGCTGACCGACATGACCAAGCAGGCGACCGAGCTCGCCGACGCGCTCCAGCGCGAGCGCGACCTGTCCGCCGGTCCCCTCGCCCACAACGCGAGCGCCACCGACCTCACGGTCAAGGGCGCCCGGCAGAAGACGGACCAGGCCCGCGTCCAATTCCTCGACGCGACCCAGGAAGCCGACAACGCCAACACCACGGACAAGCTGCCCGGCGTCCGCGACAGTCTCGTCCGCGTCGCGCGCGAGCTGCTCAACCTCAACAACATCCGCAACAGCGCCTACGAGGACCAGCGCAACTCCACACAGACCGTCGAGGCGTACCACCGGCTGATCGAACAGCTGCTGGACCTCTCCACGGACATGGCCGAGGCCACCAGCAACCCGGACATGATCAAGCGCACCCGTGCGCTGGCGGCGTTCTCGTCCGCCAAGGAGTACGCCTCGATCCAGCGCGCGGTCATCGCGGCGGCCCTGCCCGAGAACAAGAACGACTTCGGCGACCTCTCCGAGAACGACCGGCTCTACGCCAGCTCGGCGCTGTCCAACGAGGAGTCGGACCGGAACACCTTCTCCGACATCTACGGCTCCGGCGCCGAGGACCTGACCAAGCCGATCGACGACGCCAGCCCGATCATCGAGGCCTCCGACCTCTACGCGGGCCGGGTGCTCGACAGCGCGGGCGGTCTGCGCTCGCAGGACAAGCGCTCGTACCAGGACTGGGTCGACGACTCGTCCGCCAAGATCGAGCAGATGAAGAAGATCGAGGGCACGCTGCTTGAGGAGATGGAGCAGACCGCTCGTCAGCTCCGCAGCGAGTCCGAGCAGGAAGCGATCATCTCCGGTGCGCTGATCCTGCTGGTCCTCGGTGTCTCCCTGGTCGGCGCGTTCGTCGTGGCCCGGTCCATGATCCGCTCGCTGCGGCGCCTCCAGGACACCGCGACCAAGGTCGCCCAGGACCGGCTGCCCGAGCTGGTCAAGCAGCTGTCGGAGTCGGACCCGCAGGACGTCGACACCTCCGTCGAGTCGGTCGGTGTGCACTCCCGGGACGAGATCGGCCAGGTGGCCGCGGCCTTCGACGACGTGCACCGCGAGGCGGTCCGCCTCGCCGCCGAGCAGGCCCTCCTCCGGGGCAACGTCAACGCGATGTTCACCAACCTCTCGCGCCGCTCGCAGGGTCTCATCCAGCGTCAGCTCTCGCTCATCTCCGAACTGGAGTCCCGCGAGGCCGACCCGGACCAGCTGTCCTCGCTGTTCAAGCTGGACCACCTCGCGACACGTATGCGCCGTAACGGTGAGAACCTCCTCGTCCTCGCGGGTGAGGAGCCCGGCCGACGCTGGACCCGTCCGGTCCCGCTGGTCGACGTGCTCCGTGCCGCCGCGTCCGAGGTGGAGCAGTACGAGCGCATCGAGCTGGCGTCCGTGCCCGGCACCGAGGTCGCCGGCCGGGTCGTCAACGACCTCGTGCACCTGCTCGCCGAGCTGCTGGAGAACGCCACCTCGTTCTCCTCCCCGCAGACCAAGGTCAAGGTCACCGGTCACGCGCTGCCCGACGGGCGGGTGCTGATCGAGATCCACGACACCGGTATCGGTCTGTCCCCCGAGGACCTCGCCGCGATCAACGAGCGGCTCGCCTCGCCGCCCACCGTGGACGTGTCGGTCTCCCGCCGTATGGGCCTCTTCGTGGTCGGCCGGCTCTCGCAGCGGCACGGCATCCGCATCCAGCTGCGGCCGTCCGACTCCGGCGGTACGACCGCGCTCGTCATGCTTCCCGTCGATGTCGCGCAGGGCAACAAGAAGCCCACCCCGGGCAAGCCCGGCCAGGGCGCCCCGAGCGCCGGTGGTCCGGCCGCCGCGCAGGCCGCGGCCGGTGCCGCCGCCGCGCGCCGTCAGGCCGCTCAGTCGGGTCCGCCGCTCGGCGCCGGCCCCGCCGGTGGCGGTCTGCTCGGCGGTCCGCCGCAGCGCGGTCAGGTCGGCGCCGGTCAGGGTCCTCGGGCCGCGCTGCCGGGCAACCCCGGCGGTCCGGGTGGCCCCGGCGGTCCGCGTGGGCCGCAGGGTGGTCCTCCGCCGCAGGGCGGCCGTCCGGCTCCGGCCGGTGCCGGGATGTTCGGCGGCGGTCAGGCCCCGGGTGCCCCGCAGGGTCTGCAGGCGGCCGGCACCGGTGGTCCCGGCGGCTTCGAGAACTTCAGCGACTCCGGGCTCCGGGGCGGCTTCGGCGACGGCGGTCCGGGTCAGCGCCCGGGCGGCGGCTTCGGTGACGCGGGTGCGGCCCGGCAGGGCGGCGGCGACAGCGGCCCGGGTGCCGTGCCGCCGAAGCAGGGCAAGGAACGTTCCGGCAGGCGTCGTCCGCAGCTGCCCGGGCGCGGTGGTCCGCGTGCCGAGCTGCCCGGCGGCGCTTCCCAGGGCCAGGGCCGTCCGAGCTGGAGCGACGAGAACGCCCAGCCGCCGGTGCCGCGTGCCTCGCTGGACGCCCCGCGCGGTCATGACGAGCAGCCGGACATCACCGCGCCGATGCCCCGGGTCGAGCCCGGCCAGGGCCCGGCGTCCACCCCGGACTTCCCTGCGCCGCCGCGTTCCGGCTTCGACTCCCAGCGCTCCGGCGCGGGTGCCGGACAGGACAACGGCACCGGCTCGTTCGTACGCTCCGATGTGTTCGGCGCCTCCGGCGGCCCCGCTCTCGGCGGTGCCCAGGACCCCTCGTCCACCGGGCAGTTCGCCACGGTGGGCTACGACGGCTCCGGCACGGGCCAGTTCCCGGCGCCGGGTCGGCAGAGCCCCGAGGACTCGGGTCAGTTCCCGGTCCAGGGCCGGCAGAACTCGCAGGACAGCGGACAGTTCCCGATCCCGGGCCGGCAGGGCTCGCAGGACAGCGGACAGTTCCCGGTCCCGGATCGGCAGGGCTCGCAGGACACCGGCCAGTTCCCGGTGCCGGGCCGGGCGAACGGCCGGAGCACCGGACAGTTCGAGGTGCCCGGTCGGCAGAGCCCGCAGGACACCGGGCAGTTCGAGCGTCCGCAGGTGAACGGCGAGAGCTTCGGCGCCCCCCGGCCTCCGGTGCCGCCGCAGCGTCCGCCGGTGCCCCCGCAGCGTCCCGCGCGTGGCCAGGAGCCCGACAACAGGGGCGCCGCGCAGCGGCCCGATGAGGGGCGGGGGCCGGGAGACGGGTGGGCGCTGCCGCCGGCCCCGGGTCCGGGCGACGGCCGTACGCCGCTGTACGACACGCTGGAGACCAACTGGTTCCACGGCCAGGGCCCCCAGAACGGGGAGGCCGGGCACAACGGGCAGGGCGACCGGTCCGACCGGGCGTCCACGGGCGGCGGTCTGCCGCCGCGGCCCGCCCAGACGCCCCAGGCTCCGGCGGCACCGAGGCTCGGCGGCTCGTACGAGTCGGCGGGTTCGACCGGTCCGACGGGGTCGGCGTCCCAGCGCCAGGAGGCTCCGGTCGCGCCCGCGTCGGCCGCCCCGGGCGCCCCGGGTTCGTCGGGCTGGCGCAACACCCCCAATGACGACCTGGTCCGCCAGGCCGAACGCGCCCGCCGCCCCTCGGCGGGTGGAGTCACCACCTCCGGCCTGCCGCGCCGGGTCCCGCGCGCGAACCTCGTGCCGGGTACGGCTCAGCAGCAACAGCACCAAACCGGTCCGCAGGTCTCGCGTTCGCCTGACGACGTACGCGGCCGGCTGACCAATCTCCGTCGGGGCATCGCGCAGGGTCGACAGGCCGGTACCGGTACCGGCCAGACCGGCAGCTTCCCGAGCCCCACTCACCAGCAGGAGCGTTAGTTGAGCCAGATGAGCCAGGCGGCACAGAATCTCAACTGGTTGATCACCAACTTCGTGGACAACACCCCCGGGGTGTCCCACACCGTCGTCGTGTCCGCCGACGGTCTCCTTCTGGCGATGTCGGAAGGGTTCCCGCGCGACCGTGCCGACCAGCTCGCCGCCGTCGCCTCCGGGCTGACCTCCCTCACGGCCGGGGCCTCCCGGATCTTCGAGGGTGGCAACGTGGCCCAGACGGTGGTGGAGATGGAGCGCGGCTTCCTCTTCCTGATGTCCGTGTCGGACGGTTCCTCGCTGGCCGTCCTGGCGCACCCCGAGTGCGACATCGGCCTGGTCGGCTACGAGATGGCATTGCTCGTGGACCGCGCGGGCGCCGTACTCACGCCCGACCTGCGCGCCGAACTCCAAGGCAGTCTGCTCCACTGACGCCTACGAAGCCACAGACCTCACCAAATCACCGTCCGGCCGTCACAGTCCCCCCACCGGCCCCCGTCAGATGGCACGACTGACCGACTTGCTGTCCCGCTCGGAGGAACCATGACCCCGCCCACCGCTCCTCACGATCCGTACGCAGAGCCGTACGGAGACGAGGGCGACCAGCCACTGGTTCGGCCGTACGCCATGACCGGTGGCCGGACGCGGCCGCGTTACCAGCTCGCCCTTGAGGCGCTGATCAGCACGACGGCAGACCCCGCGCATCTGATGGGGCTGCTCCCCGAGCACCAGCGGATCTGCCATCTGTGCCACGAGGTGAAGTCGGTGGCCGAGGTGTCGGCCCTGCTCTCCATGCCGCTCGGTGTGGCACGGATTCTTGTCGCGGACCTCGCGGAGGCCGGACTCGTCGCGATCCACCAGCCCGGTGGCGACGAGAACGCCGGTGGAGCGCCGGACGTGACCCTGCTCGAAAGGGTGCTCAGTGGACTTCGCAAGCTCTGAACCGGGGCGGGCCACCACCTCGGCGAAGATCGTGGTGGCGGGTGGCTTCGGCGTGGGCAAGACCACGTTCGTCGGGGCCGTCTCGGAGATCAACCCGCTGCGTACCGAGGCCGTGATGACGTCCGCGTCGGCCGGCATCGACGACCTGACGCACACCGGGGACAAGACGACCACCACGGTCGCCATGGACTTCGGCCGTATCACCCTCGACCAGGACCTGATCCTGTACCTCTTCGGTACGCCCGGTCAGGACCGCTTCTGGTTCATGTGGGACGACCTGGTGCGCGGCGCGATCGGCGCGATCGTCCTCGTCGACACCCGCCGGCTCGCCGACTGCTTCCCCGCCGTCGACTACTTCGAGAACAGCGGCCTGCCGTTCGTGATCGCCCTCAACGGCTTCGAGGGACACCAGCCCTACACCCCCGACGAGGTGCGCGAGGCCCTGCAGATCGGCCCCGACACCCCGATCATCACCACCGACGCCCGCCACCGCGCGGACGCCAAGAGCGCACTCATCACCCTCGTCGAACACGCCCTCATGGCACGGCTGCGCTAGGGCGTAGGGACCCAAGTACGTAATCAGGACGCAAATCAGACTCAAGTCCACAACGCCATACGGCAGTTGTCGTAGATACACCGAAGCCGGCTGTGTCCTTTGACACGGTCGGCCTCGGTGTTCATAACGTTTCGACAGAGAAATAGGGTGGTACGACCACGCGTCGCGGTCGATCGGTGCCGCTGCGCTCACATTGGCCCCGCCATTTGACGGGGCTCGCTCTGTATGACCGTTTTATCTGGGACTTACATCACGCGGAATCGTTGCTTCCCGGTGTTTGGAACCTCGCAACGTGACGTGCTGGAATGCCTGAACTGCCCATTAGTCAAAGACGTACTAGGGCGTGGAGTCACCCGCGGCACGCGTAGGTGCCGGCGCCGAGAGGTTGTTGGTCGAGTGAGGCGAAGCAAGAAAAGTCCCGAGGCGCAGGCCCGGGGCAACTTCACCCCGCCGCCGCGCGGAGCGGCACCCGCACAAGTGACCGGACCGGAGCCGACGGCCGCTCCCGCGCCCAGCGGCAGTCGTATCTCCCCCCGCAACTGGCGGGTGCCCACCCGTCTGAACGCGATCCTCCTCATACCCGTGCTGGTCGGCCTCGTCATGGGCGGCTTCCAGGTCAAGAGCTCCATCGACACCTGGCAGGAAGCACGGGACGCCGAGAAGGTCGCCAAGATCGTCGCCGCCGCGGCCGTCTACGCCGAGGCGCTCCTCAACGAACGTGACCTCTCCGCCGAGCCCCTGTTGAAGGGCGACCGGGACAACGAGGCCGTCAAGGACGCCCGCGCCTTCACCGACGAGAAGGCCGACGAGTTCCACGCCGCCGTCGAGGGAATGCCCTCCGGACAGGGCCTGGAGCGCCGACTGCGCCTCGTCGAGGAGGCCGAGCCCAAGCTGGAGGAGGTCCGCGAGGCCGCGTACACGCGCGCCGCCGACCCGACCCAGACCGAAGAGGGCTACGTCGCCGTCGAGCACTACCTGATGGAGTTCTCCAACGAACTCGGCCTCGGCACCGGCAACGTCACCGCCTACGGCCGTACCGTCTACGCCATCGCGCTCGCCAAGGGCGCCGCCTCGCTGCAGCGCGCCATCGGCATGCACCTGCTGGTGCGGCCCAGCGACGACGAGGCCACCTTCCGCCGCCAGGTCACCGCCTTCACCTCCTACGCCTACCTGGAGAACGTCGCCATCCAGGAGTACGTCTCCGGTGGTACCGAGGCGGACGCCGCCCGGCTCCAGCAGGTGATGGAGGCGAAGACCCAGGAGGGCGAGAAGAAGGTCACCGAGGCGGCCGCCACGGCCAAGGCGCAGGGCAAGGAGTTCGTCGCCCCGCCCGAGATGACCAAGATGATCGAGGCGATCGGCAGCGGTGCCACGCCCGAGCAGCTCGCGACCCAGGGCATCGACGCCTCCACCTGGATGGCCGCCTCCACCCTGAAGTTCCAGGGCTACAGCGAGGTCGAGACCGAGCTGATCAACCGCGCGGTGGACGAGGCCGGCACGATCGCCTCCGACGCCCAGCGCGACGCCTACATCAACGGCGCGATCGTCGTGGTCGCCCTGCTCGCCGCGTTCATCATCGCCGGGATCATGGCCCGCCAGATGAGCCGCTCGATGCGCCAGCTGCGCAACGCCGCCTTCGGTATCGCCGAGCAGCGGCTGCCGATGCTGGTCGACCAGCTCTCGCGCACCGACCCCGGCCGGGTCGACACCCGGGTGGCGCCGATCCCGATCAACTCGACCGACGAGATCGGCGAGGTCGCCCGCGCCTTCGACCAGGTCCACCGCGAGGCCGTCCGGCTCGCCGCCGAACAGGCCCTCCTGCGGGGCAACATCAACGCGATCTTCACCAACCTCTCGCGCCGCAACCAGTCGCTGATCGAGGGCCAGCTGACCCTGATCACCGACCTGGAGAACAACGAGGCCGACCCGGACCAGCTGGAGAACCTCTTCAAGCTGGACCACCTGGCCACCCGTATGCGCCGCAACGGCGAGAACCTCCTCGTCCTCGCCGGCGAGGAGCCCGGCCGCCGCTGGGACCAGCCCGTCCCGCTGATCGACGTGCTGCGCGCCGCCTCGTCCGAGGTGGAGCAGTACGAGCGCATCGAACTCTCCGGCGTCCCGGAGGCCGAGATCCACGGCCGCGCCGTGACCGACCTCGTGCACCTGCTCGCCGAGCTGCTTGAGAACGCCACCACGTTCTCCTCACCCCAGACGAAGGTGCGCGTCACCGCCACCCGTCTCCCCGACGGCCGCGTGATGATCGAGATCCACGACAAGGGCATCGGCCTCACCGCCGAGGACTTCGCGGACATCAACCACAAGCTGGCCAACCCGCCGACCGTGGACGCCGCGATCTCGCAGCGCATGGGCCTGTTCGTGGTCGGCCGGCTGTCCGACCGCCACGGCATCCGCGTCCAGCTGCGCCCCTCGGGCGAGCAGGCCGGTACGACCTCGCTGGTCATGCTCCCGGACGTCATCACCCATGGTGGCGGTGGCGACCAGCAGCAGCCGCAGGGCGAGGAGTTCACGGTCTCCCAGATCATCCCGGAGCAGCACTCCTTCCAGCCGCAGCAGGGCATACCGCCCATGCGGACCGCCGCCGAGCTGGGCTTCGACGACAGCCGCTACGAGATACCCAACGACATCCGCGAGCTGGACCCGGTGGGCCGCTCCCTGATGCGTGAGGAGCGCCGTGCGGCCCTGGAGGCCCAGGCGCACGGCCAGACCGCCCAGCAGCCCTCGATCGAGGCCCCTCGCTACGGCGACGACTTCCAGGCGCCCGAGCCGTCCTACGGCAACGAGGCGACGGGCTTCGTCGACCCGCAGCGGTCCTTCGACCAGCAGACGGCGTACCAGGAGCCTCGGCAGCCGTCGTACGACGAGGCGTACTTCGGGTCCAACGGCACCTCGCCCAACGGCAGCGGCGCTCCGCAGGGCGGGAACGACACCTTCGGCGCTACCGGCGGTTACCCCGAGCCCTCGTATGCGGAGCCGACCGCCGAGACACCACTGCCGTCGGCCCCGGAGACCTACTCGGGCTTCGAAGAGCAGTCCTATCAGGACGACTGGCCGCAGCAGCAGGACTACCAGAGCTCCTACCGCTCCGAGTACGCTCCGGAACCGGAATCTTCGCAGGCCGCTGACGTGAAGGAGCCGGACCGCGTAGGCTTCGACCGTCCAGGACCCACCCCCTCCGCCGGCCACGCGCTGACCGACGCGGGCCTGCCCCGCCGCGGAGCCACCGCGGCCCAGGGCGGCCCCTCGGCCGGCGTCAACGGACGGCAGCACGTGGCTCAGGATCAACAGCCGGCGGCCACGGGCACGGGGACCGACTGGCGCTCGGCGAACGACGAGCGCTGGCAGCAGGCGTCCCAGCTGAAGAAGCCGAAGGCAGGCGGGGTCACCTCCTCCGGTCTGCCGCGGCGGGTGCCCAAGGCCAACTTGGTCGAGGGTTCCGCGCAGACGACCCCGCAGGGAGGTCCACAGATCTCCCGCGCTCCCGAGGACGTCCGGGGCAGGCTGAGCAACCTGCGCCGAGGGGTCCAGAGGGGACGCAACGCAGGCAGTGAAACGAACGGCCAGGCCACTAGGAGTCAACACAGTGGTCCTGACAGCACCTACAACCAGGAGCGTTAGTGTGAGCCCGATGAGCCAGGCGGCACAGAACCTGAACTGGTTGATCACCAACTTCGTGGACAACACCCCCGGGGTGTCCCACACGGTGGTGGTCTCCGCCGACGGACTCCTTCTGGCGATGTCCGAAGGGTTTCCGCGTGACCGAGCCGACCAGCTGGCGGCCGTCGCGTCGGGTCTTACCTCTCTGACCGCGGGTGCCTCCCGCATCTTCGAGGGTGGCGCCGTGAATCAGACGGTTGTGGAGATGGAGCGGGGATTCCTCTTCATCATGTCCATTTCCGATGGTTCCTCCCTCGCCGTTCTCGCACATCCGGAAGCCGACATCGGCCTCATCGGGTACGAGATGGCCCTTCTGGTCGACCGTGCCGGTACGGTCCTTACGCCCGATCTTCGTGCGGAGCTCCAGGGCAGCCTGCTCAACTAACAGTCAGACGGTGCGTTTTGGCGTCCCGGGGCCGTAAGGTTTCGGGACGCGGCTTCCAATGAGCCTGGATGCCAGCACAGTCGGAGGAGGAGAGAACGTGGCAACACCCCCAGGCGGTTCATCGTCGGGCAACTGGTCCTACCCTGGCCAGGGGCCGGGCCAGGGTGACCAGAACCGGTACAACTTCCCCTCCGCACCGAGCCGTCAGCAGCCGTATGTGCCGCAGGGCCCCGGCCCTTCGCCGTACGACCAGCCGCCGGCGCCGCGTATCCAGCCCGTGCAGCCCCAGCGACGCACCCCCGAGCCGTCGCCCGCCGGGGCGGCGAGCAATCCCCTGGTGCGCCCGTACGCCATGACGGGCGGCCGCACCAGGCCGCGCTACCAGCTCGCCATCGAGGCGCTGGTGCACACCACCGCGCAGCCGCACCAGATGCAGGGCCAACTGCCCGAGCATCAGCGGATCTGCAACCTCTGCCGAGAGATCAAGTCGGTAGCCGAAATCTCCGCGCTGCTGACCATCCCCCTCGGCGTGGCCAGGATTCTCGTCGCCGACTTGGCGGAGGCGGGCCTGGTCGCCATCCATCAGCCCGGCGGCGACGAGAACGCCGGTGGCCAGCCAGACGTGACACTGCTCGAAAGGGTGCTCAGTGGACTTCGCAAGCTCTAGCGGCGGTCCTTCCCGCTCCACCACCTCAGCGAAGATCGTGGTGGCGGGTGGCTTCGGCGTGGGCAAGACCACGTTCGTCGGGGCCGTCTCGGAGATCAACCCGCTGCGTACCGAGGCCGTCATGACGTCCGCTTCCGCGGGCATCGACGACCTCACCCACACGGGGGACAAGACGACCACGACGGTCGCCATGGACTTCGGCCGTATCACCCTCGACCAGGACCTGATCCTGTACCTCTTCGGTACGCCCGGTCAGGACCGCTTCTGGTTCATGTGGGACGACCTGGTGCGCGGCGCGATCGGCGCGATCGTGCTCGTCGACACCCGCCGGCTCGCCGACTGCTTCCCCGCCGTCGACTACTTCGAGAACAGCGGGCTTCCGTTCGTGATCGCGTTGAACGGCTTCGACGGGCAGCAGCCGTACAACCCGGACGAGGTCCGGGAGGCCCTGCAGATCGGCCCCGACACGCCGATCATCACGACGGACGCGCGGCATCGGGCCGATGCGAAGTCGGCGCTCATCACGCTGGTCGAGCATGCGCTGATGGCCCGCCTGCGGTAGGCCTGCGGCGCTCAGCCGGAATGAAAGGGGCCCCTCTTTGGTGGAGGGGCCCCTTTCGATGCGCCAAGCGCCGTGGGGGTGCATGAGGTTCGCTGACTGCGGGTGCGTCGTGGTTGCTCGCGCAGTTCCCCGCGCCCCTAAAAGAACCGGCCCTGCGGGCCGAAAGACAACGGCCCTGCGGGCCGAAAGACAACGGCCCTGCGGGCCGAAAAGCACGGGGCGCAGCCCCTGCTTTTCAGGGGCGCGGGGAACTGCGCGACCAGCCACGACGGACCGGTAGGCGGCAGACCGCACAAACCCCTACGGCGCCGAACCCAAGCCTGACAACAACGAAGGGGCCCCTCTGCCAAAGAGGAGCCCCTTCGTGCGGTTCAGCGCCGCAGGCTTACCGCCAGCTGTGCGGTGCCCGGAAACCCGGCTCGCGCTCCAGGCGGCGCCAGCCGGCCTTCGCGCGGCCCCGGTGGGCCGGGGTCTCGGCGGGGCGGGCGGCGGCGCGGGCGAGGAGGAGGGCCGTGATGGCGGCGACTTCCTCGGGCTCGGCGTGGCCCTTCTCGACACGGATGTCAGGAACGTTCATGGGTGTCAGTCTCCAGGGACTAGGTTTCCGCAGGGGTACCGCGAGTGATCCGCTGGGTTACTGCGGCGGGTTGCCGTGCTTGCGGGAGGGCAGATCGGCGTGCTTGGTGTGGAGCATGGCCAGGGAGCGGATGAGGACCGAGCGGGTGTCGGCCGGGTCGATCACGTCGTCCACGAGGCCCCGCTCGGCCGCGTAGTACGGGTGCATCAGCTCGGCCTTGTACTCCTTGACCATCCGGACCCGCATCGCCTCGGAGTCCTCGGCGTCGGCGATCTGGCGCCGGAAGATGACGTTGGCGGCACCCTCGGCGCCCATCACGGCGATCTCGTTGGTGGGCCACGCGTAGGTGAGGTCGGCACCGATGGACTGGCTGTCCATGACGATGTAGGCACCTCCGTACGCCTTGCGCAGGATCAGGGAGATCCGGGGCACGGTCGCGTTGCAGTAGGAGTAGAGGAGCTTCGCGCCGTGGCGGATGATTCCACCGTGCTCCTGGTCTACACCAGGGAGGAAGCCGGGTACGTCCAGAAGAGTGATGATCGGGATATTGAAGGCGTCGCACATCTGTACGAAGCGGGCCGCCTTCTCGCTGGCCTCGATGTCCAGGACACCGGCCAGGGTCTGCGGCTGGTTGGCGACGATGCCGACGACCTGGCCGTCGAGCCGGGCCAGCGCGCAGATGATGTTGCGGGCCCAGCGCTCGTGGACCTCCAGGTAGTCGCCGTCGTCGACGATCTCCTCGATGACCTTGACCATGTCGTAGGGCCGGTTGCCGTCGGCCGGGACCAGGTCGAGCAGGACGTCGCCGCGCCGGTCCGCCGCGTCCGTGGGCTCCACGCGCGGGGGGTTCTCGCGGTTGTTCTGCGGGAGCATCGACAGGAGGTAGCGCACCTCCGCGATGCAGGTCTCCTCGTCGTCGTACGCGAAGTGGCAGACGCCGCTCGTCTCCGCGTGGACGTCCGCGCCGCCCAGGCCGTTCTGGGTGATCTCCTCGCCGGTGACCGCCTTGACGACGTCCGGGCCGGTGATGAACATCTGGGACGTTTCGCGAACCATGAAGACGAAGTCCGTGAGCGCGGGCGAATAAGCCGCGCCGCCCGCGCACGGGCCCAGCATCACGCTGATCTGCGGGATGACGCCGCTCGCCCTGGTGTTGCGCTGGAAGATGCCGCCGTAGCCGGCGAGGGCCGAGACACCCTCCTGGATACGGGCGCCCGCGCCGTCGTTCAGCGAGACCAGGGGGGCGCCGGCCGCGATGGCCATGTCCATGATCTTGTGGATCTTGGTGGCGTGGGCCTCGCCGAGGGCGCCGCCGAAGATCCGGAAGTCATGGGCGTAGACGAAGACCGTACGGCCCTCCACCGTGCCCCAACCGGTGACGACACCGTCGGTGTACGGCTTCTTGGCCTCCAGGCCGAACCCGGTGGCCCGGTGCCTGCGCAGCTGTTCGACCTCGTTGAAGGAGCCCGGGTCCAGCAGCAGCTCGATGCGCTCCCGGGAGGTCAGCTTGCCCTTGGCGTGCTGCGCCTCGGTCGCCTTCTCGCTGGGGCCGGCCAGTGCCTGGGCACGGATCTCGTGCAGTTCGGCCACGCGCCCGCGCGCGTCGGTCGGCTCGCCCGTGGTGTCACCCGGCGCCTCATCCAAAACGGTCATGTAGCGACCATACGAAGCCGAGCGAGAAAACCGGCCCGTCGACTCCGTACAGTCTCCGGCGTGTTTTCCTGGTGCCCCTGAACAGAACCGGCCCGGCATACGGGAGAACCGACTGCTCAGGGGGTGTGCGGCTTGTAGGGGTCGCACAAAGCCGGTGGGTGACTATCCGGCGAGGAGCAGTTCACAGGTGTGGGTCGCGCAGGCCGTGCCCGGGGTCACGCGCAGCCGCAGTCGCCGACGCCCGTGCCTGCGGCCGGCTGTCGTCTCCAGCACCTCGACGGTGTCGTCGGCCCGGAGCACCGAGCGGAACGGCCCCTCGTAAATGATCTCGATCGGCCTTCCCGTGCGCGGCGGTTCGCTCACACAGAGGGTAGCGGTACGGCCGTGGCGGCGGACCAGCACGCTCGCTCCGGCGGAGGCGGTGACGGGGCCCGCCGTACCGGCCCGCCAGAAGTTCGCGGCGGTCAGGCCGAGGGAGGGGACGGCGATCGCCTGGCGGGTGGCGTCGTTGGCGAGGACCGACAACCAGCGGTGGTCGGCGGCCCGTCTCGCCACGGCCTCGCGGGACGCTCCCGGCATCAGGACATAGAGGTACGAGGCGTCGCTCGGGTCGGTGCCGTGATCCAGCCAGAGGGTCTGCCGGCGACGGGTACGGCGTTCGGTGGTGCCGCCCGTGTTGATGTCGGCCCAGGCTCCGGTGCGGTCCTCGCGGAGGGTGCGCAGCCCACGGGCCGCGGTGGCTTCGGTGGCGGGGCTGGGGTCGGCCGTGCCGGTTGTCGGGAAGGCCCAGCCGCCGTGGCCTTCGAGGTGGGCCCAGCCGGGGCCACGTACGAAGGCTTGCGTACCGTTCTCGCCGAGGTTCCGGCTGTCGACGACCGTCTCCACCGGTACCCCGTCCGCGCAGCTGATCCCGGCGCCGAGGCAGATCACGCAGTCCGCCACGCAGAACCAGGACTTGCGGGCCTCAAGGGTGGAGCCGAGGCCCTTGAGGTGTTGGCCGATGGCCGCGTACTCGCCGTCGGTCGTGCCGCCGACCCAGCGCACGGCGGGCTTCGGGGCGCCCCATTCGCCGCCCTCGCGGTCGGCGAGCGGCTTGGTGGAGACGGTGGTTCCGGGGAGGCGGTACCAGTCGACGGTGGGCCAGTACCAGTCTGTGTATTGATCGGCCCGATCGGCCCGGCCGCCCAGGCCCTCGGCCCACCACAGGGTCATCCCGGCGCCGGTGTGCCAGCCGCGCGGGTTCTCGCCGTTGCCGCACTCGTAGTGGGCGATGCGGTCGGAGGCCATGGCGATGGTGACGGTGAAGCCCGGGCGGCGGTGGACAGCGCGGTCCATGGCCGCGAAGAGGTGGTGGCCGACGGGTTCGGGGGCGGCGGGCACCGGGGAGGCGGCGACGGTGTGCAGCCGGGCGAGGTCGGCGACCTCGAACCGCGGGGCGGTCAGGATCGGTGTCACCGTGTCACGTTCGATCCACCCCTTGACGCGCCCGTACCAACGCTCCCGTTCGGCGGTGGAGGCCCCGAGGGCCAGCAGCGCGATCGCGGCGATGATCCCCTGGCCGTGGAAGTGGTCGCTCCGCAGGACGTGCCGGTCGTCGCTCTTCAGGTGACCCCGGCTAATGGCACGGCCGTTGACGCTGTCCATGACGAGGCCGTCGTGGATGAGGGGCGCGTAGGCGCGTTCCACGCTGTCGAGGACGATCTGTCGGCCGGGGTCGGTGACGTCCCAGGTGGATTCGGCGAGCAGTGCGAAGAGACGCCCGAGCCCGTCGAGGAGGACCTGGCCGTACGTCCCCGAGTAGGCGACCCAGGTGTGCTGGACGAACGAGCCGTCGGCGTACAGCCCGTCGCCCTGGGTGACGTACGGGAAGACGGGCGAGAGGGCGTCGCGGGCGAGGGCGATCTTCTGCGGGGTGCGGCCGAGGATGCCGCGCAGGGCGACGGACCGGCAGAGGTCGACGCGGTTGGCGCCGGTGGAGGTACCGGTGTAGTCGCGGAGGAGGGAGTCGGGGATGAAGTGGTCGATGGCGGCGCAGGCGTCGTCCCTTTGGGCGGGTGTCAGTTCGTCGTACAGCGCGGCGACGATGTCCATGAGCAGGCGGGGGCTGCCGATCTGCCACTCCCACCAGTTGCCGTAGCGGGTGGTGGAGGGGTTGTAGACGGTGGTGGAGAGGTGGTCGAGGCCGCGCAGGACGTCGGCGAGGAGGGCGGGGTCGGTGGTCGCTCCCGTGCCGGGTCGGGTGTACGCCTGGGTCATGGTCCAGAGGCGGCTGTAGCTGCGGGTGATGCCGGCCGGAGGGTCGTAGGGCTGGTCCGGCCAGAGGGAACGGGCGGTGGGGGCCATGGTCGCGCGGAAGCGCCGGGCGAGGTCGCCGGTCTCGCGGAGGCGGGAGGCGTAGGGCTCGGCGTTCGGGTCGTAGCCGGTGCCGAGGGAGAGGGTGAGCCAGCGGTGGCGGAGGGTGTCGTACTCGTCGGAGGGGGCCGCGTCGGAGGGGGTCGCGTTGTCGAGGGCCGCAGGGGTGGTGGCCGGGTGGGCGGGGGCCGCCAGGGTCGCGGCGAGCCGCAGGAAGGTACGGCGGGTGGGAATCATGCCCATGCCGTGTATCACCCCTTGGGACGCGGATCAACAATCCGTGACACCAAGATCACCGATCCGACAAGGTTGAATCCCGGACGGAATAGGTCTAGCGTGGGCCGCGTTGAGGTCATTGAAGATTGAACAACCCCTTTCAAGGAGACCGTCATGGGCATCTTCGGCAACAAGAACGCGACCTCCGAGACCGCCGACGGGGTCGTGACCCCGGAGCTGGCCGCGCTGACCGGCGACTACACGATCGACGCCTCCCACACCACGATCGGCTTCGTGGCCCGGCACGCGATGGTCACCAACGTCAAGGGCGGCTTCCTCGACTTCTCGGGTTCCCTGCACCTCGACGGCTCGGACCCGTCCCGGTCGACCGCCTCGATCGACATCAAGATGGAGAGCATCGACACCGGGAACGCCGACCGTGACGGTCATCTGAAGAGCGCGGACTTCTTCAAGACGGAGGAGTTCCCGACGATGACGTTCCGGTCGACCAAGGCGGAGGCGCTGGGCGGGGACGACTACCGCGTCACCGGTGACCTGTCGATCCTCGGCACCACCAAGCCGATCACCATCGACCTGGAGTTCAACGGCGCCGCCAAGGACCCCTTCGGCAACGAGCGCGTCGGCTTCGAGGGCAAGGCCGAGATCCTGCGCTCCGAGTGGGGCCTCACCTGGAACGCGGCCCTGGAGACGGGCGGCGTCCTCGTCTCCGACAAGATCAAGCTGAACTTCGACATCTCGGCGATCCGCAACGCGGAGTAACGCGAGGTAACACGAGGTAACGCGGGGTGAGTTGCCGACCGTGGATCAGAGGCCGCCGAGGGGGTTCGGCGGCCCCTGCGAGGCCAGGGGTGTCGGCTCGGCTCAGCCGAGTCGGGCGGACTTGGGGGGCTCATAGTCTCGGGGCCACTTGGTGTCGGAGGAGTAGGTGACGTCGTCCAGGTTGGCACCGGTGAGGTCCGCCCCGGTGAGATCGGCTTTGGTCAGGTCGGCGCCGCCCAGATCTGCTCCGGTGAGGTCGGCGCCGCGCAGGTTGGCCCTGCGGAGGTGGGCGCCTCTGAGGTCGGCGTAGAGGAGATCGGCGCCCTGGAGATCGGCGCGAGTGAGGTCGGCGTCCCTGAAGTCCACTCCGTACATGGACAGGCCATAGAGCTGCGCGCCCGGCAGTTGTGATCCGCTGAAGTCGGAGTAGCCGAAGTCGCCCACCCCGGTGAGGTCGAGTCCGGGTACTCGAATCCCGCTGAGGTCGTACTCCGGCGCGCTGTCCTCCGGAGCGTGATGCGCGACGATACGGACGGCCGTCCGGACGTCCTCGGCGACACGCTCCTCCGCCCCCGCGCCGCCACCGGGCGTCGTCCGTCCGGTCACCGGCGTGTGGCTCTGCACATACGCGCACACGAGGGTCAGGACCTTGCCCCGGTCCCTCGGCGAGTCCTCGATGATCCGCTCCAGCATCAGCAGTCCGCCGAGTCGGACGTCCAGCGACTTGTCGTCCAGGTTGTCCACGGCCGTGTCAAAGCGGGTGGAGATCGCCCCGTGCTCGGTGATCCGCAGGCTGTCGCCGGCCTGCTGCACGGTGATGCTGGAGAAGACGAGGGCGCCGACCGCGGCGACGGCCGGCAGCAGGATGGCGGCCTGCTGGACCGTGCGCGTCCAGCTCTCGCGCCCGCCGGTGACCGTGGCGTCCCACGCGGGAAAGCCCAGGTGCGGCACCGGGGGCGGGACGGGCACGGGTGGATCGGTGTCGGGGACGGGCGCGGGGTCCGGCTCGGGGAGATCCGTCTCGTCCAGCAGACTCAGCCAACGCCCCTTGTGCATGGCGTCGTTGACGGCGCCGAGCAACCGGACGAGTTCGGCCAGGGCCGTGGCCGGCTCTCTCCATACGGCGCCCTCCGCCTCATGGAGCCGCCGGCCGACCGCCCGCGCATGGGCCACCAGCTCGTCACGGCGCTCCGGGCTCGTGGTGTGGCCGTGCCTGGCGTAGGACCACAGGCTCCGGCGCAACTCCGCGACCCGGTGGTCCAGTTGAGCCTGACGTGCGGTCCGTGTCCGGTCTTGGCCGGCCGCGCCGCATGCCACGAGAGCCCGGGCGCAGAGCAGGATCGGAGGCTCCGGGCGCCAGGCCATCAGTCGCACCGGATCACGGCGGATGACGGCCGCGGGAGTCAACAGCAGTCCCAGGACGGCTCCTTGGACGAGGGCGAAGACCACCAAGAGGCCATCGGGTTCCGTCGAGGACGGGCTGTCGCCGTCCCCGTACGACTTCGCCAGCTCGGACAGCACGATCGACGCCCCCAGCAGGATGAGCCACGCGACGACCGGTGTGAGCAGGCACAGGAACACAAGCCATGTCACCCGCGCCCGCCCGATCACACGCGCCGTCCGCTCCGCCTCGACGAGTGCGCCACGCTGGGCGAACAGCTCGCGCCGGTCGGGGACCGCGGAGGCGGCGTACTCCCGTCGGACCCGCAGCGCCGCGCGGTGCAGCAGGACCGCGTCCCGGGGCCGGGCACGCACGACGAGCCTCACCGCGGCGAAGAACGGACCGGGCGCCCGTACGACGATCCGGTGCCGTGCGAGCCGAGCCGCCACGACCACGACGATTCCGGCCATCGCGACCAGGCTCCAGTACAGAAGACCGATGTCGTCATCCATGCCCCGACCTCCCCCGAGCCGGTCCGGTCACTCAACGCTCAATAGTGACACGCACAGCGTGAGGTGGTGTAGGGATGCGGCCTCCAACCGGGCTGGTTCGCACGGCGATTGAACGGCGGCCGGTCCCGTGCGCCCCGGTCGGCTATACGGCCACGGGATCGGCGAGCACCTGGTCGAGCACCCTGGCCTGGGTGCCGTCGGTATCGGGACCGGACAGTCCGGCCATACAGGCCAGCGCCTTCCACATGGCCCAGCCACGTGCCCGCCGCCAACTGTCGTCGGACAGGCCGACGGCCTCCCGGAAGAGCTTCCGCTCCTCCCCCACGAAGTAATTCCAGGCGATGACGAGGTCGCAGGCGGGATCGCCGACGCCGGACGAGCCGAAGTCGATGACGGCGGAGAGCCGGCCGTCGACGGCGAGCAGGTTCCCGACGGCGACGTCACCGTGGCACCAGACCGGCGCCGAGGGCCAGGCCGAGGTCAGCGCGTCCGCCCAGATCTCCCGGCACGCGGCGACATCGACCTCGCCCTTCAGCCGGTCCAGGGACTCCTCGACCCAGTCGCCGTAGACACTGGGATGGCAGCCACGGAAGTACGAGTGCCGCCCGGCCGCCGGTCCCCGGCCGACCGGGGCGGCGCGCAGCCCGGTCAGGAACTCACCGAGATCGCGGGCCAGTTGAAGCCGGTCGACATCGGCGGAGGCCTCGACGGTCCTTCCCGGAAGCCACCGCCGCACCGACCACGGAAACGGATACCCCGCCCCGGGCCGCCCGACGGCCACCGGTTCCGGCACCGGCAGCGACAGATGGGCAGCCAGCTCGGGCAGACACCGGTCCTCCTTCGCCACGGCCGCCACATACCCCTCCGCACTCGGGAGGCGGACCGTCAGCCGGTCCCCGAGGCGGAAGGTGCGGTTGTCCCACCCCTGCCGTTCGACGGGTGCGACCGGCAGGTCGCTCCACTCGGGGAACTGGTCGGAGATCAGGGTGCGTACGAGGTCGCCGGTGATGTCGATCACCGGGTCAGTGTGCGTGGGCCTCCGGCGCCCCGGAAAGCGGTTTTCCCGCGTCGGCGCTCCCGGCCCGGGCCGCGTGGCTGAAACGCACCCCTTGTCGCATCCCTCACAGGATTCACATAATCCAGCTACAGAAATTGACCCGTCCATGACGACAAGGGGACGGATCTTCGTCCCATTTGTTGTCATGATCGCGTCATCATCCTGCTCCAGCCAACCCCCCACGGAAGGCATCACGTTGAAGAAGCTCCTCACGGCGCTCAAGAGATGCGCCGTCGTCGGCGCCGCCGCGCTCGCCATCGCCAGTCTTCAGCCCGTCACGGCCGCGCAGGCGGCGCCCTCGCCCGTCGTCGGCGGGACGCGGGCCGCACAGGGCGAGTTCCCGTTCATGGTCCGGCTGTCGATGGGCTGTGGTGGTGCGCTCTACACCCAGCAGATCGTGCTGACGGCCGCCCACTGTGTGGGCTCGACCGGCTCCAACACCAGCATCACCGCCACCGCCGGTGTCGTGGACCTGCAGTCCACCAGCGGCCGGGTCCAGGTCAGGTCCACGTACGTCTACCGGGCGCCCGGCTACAACGGCGACGGCAAGGACTGGGCCCTCATCAAGCTCGCCCAGCCGATCAACCTGCCCACGCTGAAGATCGCCACGACCACGGCGTACAACAACGGCACCTTCACCGTGGCCGGCTGGGGCGCGGCCACCGAGGGCGGGGCCCAGCAGCGCTACATGCTCAAGGCCACCGTGCCGTTCGTGAGCGACGCGACCTGCCGTTCCTACAGCGGCTACAGCGGGCTCATCGCGAGCGAGGAGATCTGCGCCGGCTTCTCCTCAGGCGGCGTCGACACCTGCCAGGGCGACTCCGGTGGCCCGATGTTCCGCCGGGACAACGCCAATGAGTGGGTCCAGGTCGGCATCGTCAGCTGGGGCATCGGCTGCGCCCGCCCCAACGCCCCCGGTTTCTACACGGAGGTCTCCACCTTCGCCTCGGCCATCGCCTCCGCGGCGGCCGGTCTCTGACGTACGGCGTACACGCGCGCTGACGTACGACGTACGACGCACACGCGTTCACGGGCCCGGCGCCGCTCAACGCCGGGCCCGCTCCATGGTGGTCATGAGTGCTGGTGCCGGTCAGAAGCCTCCGAAGTCGCCGCCGCCGAAATCGCCGCCCCCGAAGTCCCCTCCGCCGAAGCCGCCGGTGAAGTCGTCGGTGTTGAAGTCGGCGCCCGAGACATCGCCGCCGTCGTAGCCGGCCGCCGCGCCGAAGTCTCCGTAGCCGGAGCCGTACATCGCGGCGTAGGAGGGGGTGGCCATCATGCTGCCGAGCATCGTGCCGACCAGGAGGCCGGGGAGGAGGCCGCCGCCGAAGTAGCCGCCCGCCCAGGGGCCGTAGGCCGGGCCCGCGTCCCAGTAGGGGCGGCGTCCGCCGTAGGCCGTCTCGACCTCACGGATCATCGGGTCCCGGCCGTCGGCGAGTCGGGCCCGGTCCGCCGCGCAGACCGGTACCTCGCGTTCCGCGCCCTGGGCCGGGGTCCAGGACACATCGGCGACCGAGGGGCCGTGGCGGGGGTCGAAGAAGCAGGGCGGCCGGCGCTCGGGGAGGGGGCCGCCTTCGCGTCGGGCGGACAGTTGGGCGAGGGAGAAACGGCCGTCCTCCAGCGCCCGGGTGACCGCGCGGACGTCCTCGGGGCGGGTGGCCGCCGCCATCAGGGCCTTGGACTCCTCGTACGCGTCCAGGGCCCGTTCGTAGTCGGCGCGCATCGCGTCGTCGGCGCCCGCCTCGGCGGGGTGGAAGTCGAGGTGGTCCAGTTCCTCGCCGAAGGCCGTGATGTCCTCGTCGACGACGATCTGGAGCTTCCGCAGGGCCTCCTGGCGCTCCTCCTCCTTGCGGCGGCGGTTGCGGCGTACCAGGGCGTACGCGCCCACGCCGCCCGCGGCCACCACCGCACCGGCCGTCGCCAGGGCACCGACGTCCACGCCGCTGTCACCGCCGCCGCCCCAGCTCGACGGGGCCGAGCCGCCGGGGTTGCTGCGCAGGGCGTCGTCCACGAAGTCGTTGAGCTGGGCCTTGGCGTCGCCGGCGCTCTGTACCGAGGTGACCAGGTTCGACACCGCCTGACCGCTCAGGACACTGCTGTCGGCCCTGGCGTCGAAGCGGTCGCCGAGGCGGACGGCGTAGAGGCCGGTGATGCCCGTCTCGGTGCGAAGGTTCTGGAAGAGGTTCTCGGTGGGCTGGTCGGAGGGGAGGACCGCCACGAAGATCGGCTCGTCGGCGTCCCTGATCTTGTCGGCGAGCGCGTCGGCGTCGGCGGAGGAGAGCTGGTCCTGCGCGGCAGGATCCACATAGACGGGATTCTCGCGGAGGGACTGGGCGACGGTGGAGAGATCGGTGGCCGCCTGGGCGCCGGGCACGCCCATCGTCAGCACCGCCAGGGCCGCCACGAAGAGCGGCGCGATCAGCAAGCGGATCAGACGGGAGACCGATGCGCCCTTCATATCTTCGACGCTACCGCGATTGCCGCCAAAACGGACGATCCGGCCGGCGGGGAAATCGGCGGGGAAACGGGAGGAGCGCGCTCCACCCTGCCGGAGAAGAGCGCTCCACCTCGCCGGAGGAGAGCGCTCCACCTCGCTGGGGGGAAGCGCTCCACTCCGCCGACCGAGGTCATTCCACCCCGGTCCCCGGGTCGTCACACCGCTCGGTACGCCTCCCCCAGCTTTGCCAGCGCCTCCGTGTAGCGGCCCTTCAGGAGGAGGTGGTCGGCCTCCGCGAAGGGCTTCGCGACGGCGGCCGTCATTCGGGCCTCCGGGCCGACCTTCTGCTGGACCCGTAGCCGCGCCCGCTCCACCGAGGCCCGGCGCACGCCCTGCCCGTCGGCGGCCCGGCGCACGCCCTCCCCCTCGGCGACCTCGCCCCGTGTCCTCGTCGTCAGCCCCCACCCGTACGGGAACTGCGGATCGTACGACGCGTCGCCCACGTTGATCGGGAGCTGGGCCTCCGACCGGGGCCAGGTGACCGGGAGCCGGCCGGTGAACGGGCGCTCGCCGTAGAGGACGTCCGCGACGCCGTCGCCCTCGGTGCCCGGGAGCCAGGAGGCGACCACGGCGTCCATGGCGTCGAGCCGGTCGCCGATCAGCTGCGGCCGGCCGGAGACGATCAGGACCACGCACTCCATGGCGGCGCAGACCTTGTCGACGGCCGTCCTGTCGGCGGCGCTCAGCTCCAGGTCGTGGCCGTTGCCGACATCGCCGAAGCCCTCGGCGTACGGGGTCTCGCCGACGACGACCACACCCACGTCATGGCCGGTGGTCGGGGCGGAGGCGTCCTTCGAGTACGTCACCCTGTCGGTGCCTCCGACCCTCCGCATCGCCTCCAGAATCGTCGTGCCCTCGGTGATGTCGCCGGAGGAGCCCTGCCAGGTGAGGGTCCAGCCGCCGCTCTGGTTGCCGATGTCGTCGGCGTTGGAACCGGCCACGTACACCTTCTGGGACTTCCTCAGCGGCAGCACGCCGCCCTTGTTCTTCAGCAGGACCTGGGACTTCGCCACCGCCTCGCGGGCCGCCGCGCGATGGGCGGGCGAGCCGATGTCGTCGACGCGGGTCGTGTCGGCGTAGGGCTGTTCGAACAGGCCCAGCTTGAACTTCTGGGTGAGGACGCGGGAGACGGCGTCGTCGATCCGGCGTTCGGTGACACGGCCCGCCCTCACCTCGTCGACGAGGACGCGGTGGAAGTCGCCGTACGCGTACGGGACCATGATCATGTCGAGGCCCGCGTTGACGGACGTACGGACGTCGCTCGCGTAGTCGCCGGGGATCTGGTCGATGGCCTGCCAGTCGCTGATGACGAAGCCGTCGAAGTCCATACGGTTCTTGAGGACGCCGTTGATCATGTCGGCGCGGGCGTGCATCTTCACCGCGCCCTTGCCGTCGCCGAGGATGTCGAGGGACGAGAAGGACGGCATGACCGAGCCGACGCCGCGGTTCACGGCCTCCGCGTACGGGGCGAGGTGGACGGCCTCCAGTTCCTGCCGGGTGACCTTGGTGATGCCCTGGTCGATCGTGTACGTACCGGTCGTGGACGAGCCGTACGCGGTGCCGCCGTCGCCCACGAAGTGCTTGGCGGTGGCGAGGACCTTGTCGTTCCGGTCGAGATCACGTCCGTCGGGGGCGCCCTGGAGGCCCTGGATGATCGTCTCCATGGACTCGACGAGCGCCGGGTCCTCGCCGAAGGACTCGTAAGCCCTCCCCCAGCGGTCGTCGCGGGTCACGCACAGACAGGGCGAGAAGTCCCAGGGGACGCCGGTGGCGCGGGTCTCGGCGGCCGTCAACGCGCCCATTTCGTACGCCAGTCGCGGGTCCCTGGTCGCGCCCAGGCCGATGTTGTGCGGGGTGATGGTGGCGCCGGCGAGGTTGTTGTGGCCGTGGACCGCGTCCACTCCGTAGATCAGCGGGATCTGCAACCTCGTTGTCATCGCCCGGAGTTGGAAGCCGTCGATCATCTCGGCCCAGGCCTCGGGGGTGTTCCGCGCCGGGGTCGAGCCGCCGCCGGAGAGGACCGAGCCGAGGGTGTACTGGGTGATGTCGTCCGGGGTGGCGAGCGCTCCGCGTTCGGCCTGGGTCATCTGGCCGGCCTTCTCCTGAAGGGTCATCCGGGAGAGGAGGTCGGCGACGCGTTTCCGCACCGGGAGCCTCGGGTCCAGATAGGGCAGGCCGTGGGCGCCGATGACGACGGTCGGGTTCTCGGCGGGGGCCTCGGCGCCGGTGACCGTGAGGGCGAGCGGGATCGTCTCGGCCGTCTCCGCCGCCCTGTCGGGCAGGGTGCGTACGGCGATGGTGCGGGTGGTGCCGGACGGGGTGCCCGCCGGGAAGGTGAAGGTGCCGGTGGCCGGGGCGCGGTCGGCGGCGGAGGCCGTACCGGACGGCGGTGTCCCGTAGGCCACGGTGACCGGCTCGGCGACCGTGCCGGTGACGGTGACCCGGACACGGGCCGTGTCTCCCTCGGACACGGGGTACAGGCCGGCGTCGGTGGTCACCTTCGCGGGCGCGGCGGCCGTCGCCGTCGGCGTGAACGACAGCGGGACAAGGCCGGAGAGCAACGCGGCCGAGACCAGCAGGGACGTTCTTCGGTTCCGCATCGGGTTTCCCTCCACCGAAACTCCAGGACCTGTCGTCGCGCCGAACTCCCGTATCCCTTTTGTGACTTGATGGGAGTCAACTGTCGGCTTGGGCGGGCGTCAAGACGCCTGTACAACCGTTCGGGAGGCGTGCGGGTCACGCGGAGCGGCAGGGGGAACGGGGGGGTGAGCGGAATGCGCGGGGCACGGCGAGGGCTGCTGGGCGTGGTGGGTGCGTTCGCGGTCGCGGTGGGGGTGAGCGGGTGTTCGCCGGAGGAGTTGGCGTTGGCGGCCGTGACGGTGGGTGAGGACGGGGTGCCGCGTGCGCTGCTGCGGCCGTGTGGCGACGACGGGTATCTGGGGCCGACGCTCACGGGCTGGAAGGGGTCGGATGAGGACGAGCCGGGTGACGGGGAGCCCGATGCCACTGTGTGGAAGGCGAAGGGTGAGCGGTCGGGGGATGCGGAGTTTCCGCTCTTCTCGCCGCCGGGCGAGTGGGATGTGGAGCGCGAGGGGGAGCAGCGGCTGGTGTCCACGCATACCTATCGGCTCGGCTTCGGTCACTACGACGACAGGCACTACAACGGTTCCGTCGTCTTCACCGTGGCGGATCTTGAGGGGCTGGCGCCGGGGCGGGTCTGGGCCGACGGTCGGGGGATGAGCCTCGGCGAGTTCGAGGGGCTCGCCGAAGGGGCGTGCTGACCTCGGTCGACGGGGGTTTTTCGCCCCCGCCGCCCCTACCCGTCCCATCCCCAGGGGCTGCGCCCCTTCGACCCCGCAAGGGGTCGTTCGTCGGGTGCGGGTGGGTGGGGGCTTGTCGCGCAGTTCCCCGCGCCCCTATTAGGGGCGCGGCTGAGGTGAGCGCAGGGTATTGCGTGAACGCGCGGCTTTACTCCGCCGGTTCCACGCCTGCCCTCAGCAGGCCGTACGTGTACGCGTCCTCCAGGGCCTGCCAGGAGGCGGCGATGACGTTGTCGGCTACGCCCACCGTGGACCATTCGCCGGTGCCGTCCGTGGTGGCGATCAGGACGCGGGTCGTGGAGTTGGTGCCGTGCTTGCCCTCCAGGATGCGGACCTTGTAGTCGACGAGGTCCAGCTTGGCGAGCTGCGGGTAGATCTTCTCCAGGGCGACGCGGAGGGCGCGGTCGAGGGCGTTGACCGGGCCGTTGCCCTCGGCGGTGGCGACGATGCGCTCGCTCTTGGCCCAGAGCTTGACGGTGGCCTCGTTGGCGTGGCTGCCGTCGGGGCGGTCCTCGACGATGGCCCGCCAGGACTCGGTGCGGAAGTAGGACAGGGGCTTGCCCGCCACCTCGGCGCGGAGGAGGAGTTCGAAGGAGGCGTCGGCCGCCTCGTACGTGTAGCCCCTGAGTTCGCGCTCCTTGACCCGCTCGACGACCCGGCCGACCAGTTCGCGGTCGCCGCCGAGGTCGACGCCCAGCTCCTTGCCCTTGAGCTCGATGGAGGCGCGGCCCGCCATGTCGGAGACCAGCATCCGCATGGTGTTGCCGACCTGCTCGGGGTCGATGTGCTGGTAGAGGTCCGGGTCGACCTTGATCGCGGAGGCGTGCAGGCCCGCCTTGTGGGCGAAGGCGGAGACACCGACGTACGGCTGGTGCGTGGAGGGGGTGAGGTTGACGACCTCGGCGATGGCGTGGGAGATGCGGGTCATCTCGCGCAGGGCGCCCTCGGGGAGGACCTTCTTGCCGTACTTCAGCTCCAGCGCGGCGACGACCGGGAAGAGGTTGGCGTTGCCGACGCGCTCGCCGTAGCCGTTGGCGGTGCACTGCACATGGGTGGCGCCCGCGTCGACGGCGGCGAGTGAGTTGGCGACCGCGCAGCCGGTGTCGTCCTGGGCGTGGATGCCGAGGCGGGCGCCGGTGTCGGCGAGGACCGTCGACACCACCGCCTGGACCTGCGCCGGCAGCATGCCGCCGTTGGTGTCGCACAGGATGACGACGTCGGCGCCGGCCTCGGAGGCGGTGCGGACGACGGCCTTGGCGTACTCGGGGTTGGCGCGGTAGCCGTCGAAGAAGTGCTCGCAGTCGACGAAGACCCGGCGGCCCTGTTCGCGCAGGTAGGAGACGGTGTCGCGGACCATCTCCAGGTTCTCGTCCAGCGTCGTGCGCAGGGCCAGCTCGACATGGCGGTCGTGGGACTTCGCGACCAGCGTGATCACCTGGGCACCGGAGTCGAGGAGCGCGTTGACCTGGGCGTCCTCGCTGGCCTTGCCGCCCGCGCGACGGGTGGCGCCGAAGGCGACCAGCTGGGCGTGCTTGAAGTCGATCTCCTTCTGGGCACGGGCGAAGAACTCGGTGTCGCGCGGGTTGGCGCCCGGCCAGCCGCCCTCGATGAAGCCGACGCCGAAGTCGTCCAGGTGCCGTGCGATGGCCAGCTTGTCCGCGACCGTGAGGTTGATGCCCTCGCGCTGGGCACCGTCGCGCAGGGTGGTGTCGAAGACGTGGAACGAGTCGTCGAGTTCGCTGGTTACCGTCATGGTGTTCAAGGCTCCTGCTGTTGGAGATCCCGTTGGATCGCGGTCTACCGGAATGACCGGCTCCACCGTCCCCAATGATCCCTCGCGCTGCGCTCCCGGCTGAAGGTGGGCCAGAAAAGCGAAAAACCTCTCGCGGGTGCGAGAGGTCTGCGCGCGGGTCGAGGACGACGGTGTCCGCCTGTACCTGGTCGTACGAGGCGATCACTGCGGACCGGCGCGCCTGCTGCCAATAATCGTGGCGAACGAGAGCACGGGGGCAGTGTGGCACACTGCGGCCTTGCGTTCACTGGCCGTCTCAGGATGCGAACGATGGCCTGCGTGGGCGCCTTATAGCTCGGGGGTGGGGGGGTCGTTGGCGACTGCGGGTTGGGGGTGGCTGGTCGCGCCCACGCGGCGGAGCCGCATATCGGTACAGCCCCGCGCCCCTGAAAAATGCGGGGGCTGCGCCCCGCATTTTTCACCGGCCCGCAGGGGCCGTGTCCTTCAGGGGCGCGGGGAACTGCGTGAGCAACCCCCACCCACCCGCACACGCTCGGCAGCCCAAAAGGAAAGGCAAGGAGTTCGTCTTCTCCTTGCCACTCTCAACCTATAGCGCACCCGGGGGCTTGCGGCAAGGCCCTGGGCGTCCCGCACAATCAACGCCCTGAGCCGGAGAGCCTACGGAGTTGACGCCTTGAACCCCCTGATCACCAGCGCCTTCGACCTTCCCGAGCGGCTCGCCGCCAAGGCCGAGCCCGCGTTGATCGCCGACGACGAGCGGCACTTCGCGGCCGTCGCCCGGTGTCTGGAGGAGTCGATCGCCGAGTTGTCCGAACGGCTGGCCACCGTACGCAAGGCCCCCGGCGGTATCGGGCAGGAGGCGATGGACCGGGACATCGAGGTGCACCGGCTGACCGCCAGGCTGCGCACCCTGCGCCGCTTCGGTCTCGATCTGTGCCTTGGGCACATGGTCGGCGCGGACGGCGCCGAGCCCGTGTACGTCGGACGGCTCGGCCTCACCGACGCGACGGGCCGTCGGCTGCTGCTGGACTGGCGTTCCCCGGCCGCCGAGCCGTTCTTCGGGGCGACGCACGCCCAGCCGATGGGACTGGCGAGCCGTCGCCGCTACCGCTGGACGGGCGGCCGGATCAGCGACTACTGGGACGAGGTGTTCAGCCCCGACGGGTTCGCCGGGCACCATGCCTCGCTCGACGACCAGTCCGCGTTCATCGCCAGCCTGGGCGGCGACCGTTCGCCCCGGATGCGGGATGTGCTCGGCACCATCCAGGCCGACCAGGACGCCATCATCCGCGCCAGTTCACGCGGGGCGCTCGTCGTGGACGGCGGCCCGGGCACGGGCAAGACGGTCGTCGCCCTGCACCGCTCCGCCTACCTCCTCCATGCCGACCCCCGGCTCGGTCACCGCCGGGGCGGCGTCCTCTTCGTCGGCCCGCACCGGCCGTATCTGGACTATGTCTCGGACGTCCTGCCCAGCCTCGGCGAGGAGGGTGTGCAGACGTGCGTCCTGCGGGACCTCGTCGACGAGGGGGCCGCGGCGACGGTCGAGACGGACCCGGAGGTGGCCCGGCTGAAGTCGTCGGCGCGGCTGGTGGGGGCGATCGAGAAGGCCGTCCGGTTCTACGAGGAGCCGCCGAGCGAGGGGATGACGGTCACCACGCACTGGTCGGACATCTGGCTGAGCGCCCGGGACTGGGCCGTGGCGTTCGAGGCCGCCGAGCCCGGCACTCCGCACAACGAGGCGCGCGGCCAGATCTGGGACGAGCTGCTGACGATCCTGGTCGACAAGCACGAGGGCGACACGTCCTCGGACGATCCGGACGGCGGCGAGGTCCCGGACGCGCTGCTCCGCCGCTCGCTGTCACAGAACAGGGAACTGCTCACGGCCTTCAATCGCGCCTGGCCCGTGCTCGAAGCGGCCGACCTCGTCGGGGACCTGTGGTCGGTCCCGGCGTATCTGCGGATGTGCGCGCCCTGGCTCGACCGCGACGACGTACGACGGCTGCAGCGCGCCGACGCGCAGGCGTGGACGGTGTCCGACCTGCCGTTCCTGGACGCGGCCCGGCAGCGGCTCGGCGACCCGGAGGCGTCGCGCCGCAAGCGCCGCAACGAGGCCGCGCTCGCCGCCCAGCGGGAACGTATGGCGCGGGTCGTCGACAATCTGATCGAGGCCGACGACGGCTCCGACCCCTATGGCGGGGGCCTGGTCACGATGTTGCGCGGTCAGGACGCCCAGGTCTCGCTGGTCGACGAGTCCGAGCTGTCCGGCGCCGAACCGGATCGGCTCGCCGGGCCGTTCGCCCACATCGTGGTGGACGAGGCACAGGAACTGACGGACGCGGAGTGGCAGATGCTGCTGGCCCGCTGCCCCTCGCGCAGCTTCACCATCGTCGGCGACCGCGCCCAGGCCCGGCACGGGTTCACCGACTCATGGCGGGAGCGGCTCGAACGTATCGGCCTGGACCGCATCGAGCTGGCCTCCCTCACCGTCAACTACCGGACGCCGGAGGAGATCATGGCGGAGGCCGAGCCGGTCATCCGGGCGGTGCTGCCGGACGCCAACGTACCGACGTCCATCCGCAGCGGTGGCCTTCCCGTCGTCCATGGCTCGGCCGGGGAGCTGGAGCAGGTCCTGGAGGGCTGGCTGGCCAAGCACACCGAAGGCATCGCGTGCGTCATCGGCGCCCCGACCACCTTCCGCCCGACGAATCCCCGGGTCCGCTCCCTGACCCCGGCCTTGTCGAAGGGCCTCGAATTCGACTTGGTGGTTCTGGTCGACCCCGAGAGCTTCGGCGACGGCATCGAGGGAGCGGTGGACCACTATGTGGCGATGACACGGGCGACGCGGCAGTTGGTGGTGCTCAGCAGCTGAGAGCCGTATTGGCTTCGGGGGGGCCGCGCCCCGTCTTTTAGGGGCGCGGGGCTGTGTCAATATGCGGCTCCGCCGCGCGGGCGCGACAAGCCACGACGGCGCAGCAGACGAAAACCCACGCATCCCGCCCCCACGGCGGAGCCCTCAGCTCAGGACATGCATCCACCCGTGCTTGTCCTCAACCGTCCCCCGCTGAATGTTCAGCAGAGCCTCACGCAGCTTGACGGTGACGGGCCCGGGCTCGCCGCCCGACTGGGTCCACTGGCCGCCGGTGCGCTTGACCGTACCGACGGGCGTGATGACGGCCGCGGTCCCGCAGGCGAAGACCTCGGTGAGGGTGCCGTTCTCGGAGTCGGCCTGCCACTGGTCGATGGAGATACGGCCCTCCTCGGCGGTGTAACCGAGGTCGGCGGCGACCGTGAGGAGCGAGTCGCGGGTGACGCCCTCCAGGATGGAGCCCGTGAGGGAGGGCGTGACGATGCGGTCGCCGTACACGAAGTACAGGTTCATCCCGCCCAGTTCCTCGACCCACTTGCGCTCGACGGCGTCGAGGTAGCAGACCTGGGCGCAGCCCTCGGCGGCGGCCTCGGCCTGGGCGAGGAGGGACGCGGCGTAGTTGCCGCCGGTCTTGGCGTCGCCCATGCCGCCGGGGACGGCGCGGACGTGGTCCTCGGAGACCCAGATGGAGACGGGCTTGACGCCGCCGGGGAAGTAGGCGCCGGCCGGGGAGGCGATCACCATGAACAGATACTCGTTGGCCGGCTTGACGCCCAGGCCGACCTCGGTGGCGATCATGAAGGGGCGGAGGTAGAGGGACTCCTCGCCGCCGTGGGCCGGGACCCAGGCATGGTCCTGTCCGACCAGCGCGTCACAGGCCTCGATGAACGTCTCGACCGGCAGCTCCGGCATACCGAGCCGGCGGGCGGAGGCCTGGAAGCGCTTGGCGTTCTTCTCGGGGCGGAAGGTGGCGACGGAGCCGTCGGGGCGGCGGTAGGCCTTGAGCCCCTCGAAGATCTCCTGCGCGTAGTGCAGGACCATGGTGGCCGGGTCGAGGGAGATCGGCGCGTACGGAACGAGCTGGCCGTCGTGCCAGCCGCGGCCCTCGGTCCACTTGATGACGACCATGTGGTCGGTGAAGTGGCGGCCGAAGCCGGGGTCGGCGAGGATCGCCTCGCGCTCCGCGTCGGAGAGTGGCGAGGCCGAGGGCTTGAGCTCGATCGTGGGCGTCGTCATGAGTCGGAATCCTTCGCTTCCTGGCATACGGCGGGGCAGCTCCGGTCGTTCGGCCGGGGGTCCGGGGGTTGTCCCCCGGAAGATGCAGCACCGGTTGTTGTGACGGGCCGCGCTCACATCCGTACTGCCAGTGGCGAGTGCTAGGACGTCCGAGCATTCCCTCATTCGGCGGCTCCGCGTTCGATTATCGCAAGCGGAGTCGGCGGAAGAAAACGGCGTGAATGCGACCCTGGGGATGATGGTGACACCCGACGGGGACATGCGGAAGCCGCCGGGTGCAGGAGTGACCCGGCGGCTTCGAAACGCTTCGAGAGGTGAGGCTCTCAGTTGTGAGGCTTCGAGTGGCGCGGCCGGATCAGCCGGCTACTCGTGCGGCGAGGGCTTCGCCGATCTCGTCCGTGGAGCGGGCGGGCTTGCCCACGCGCTCGACGAGGTCGGCGGCGACCGCCTCGTCGATGCGGTCGGCCTCGGCCTCGTAACCGAGATGGCGCAGGAGCAGGGCGACGGACAGGACGGTGGCGGAGGGGTCGGCCTTGCCCTGGCCGGCGATGTCGGGCGCGGAACCGTGGACCGGCTCGAACATCGACGGGTATTCGCGGGACGGGTTGATGTTCCCGCTCGCGGCGACGCCGATGCCGCCGGAGACGGCCGCGGCGAGGTCGGTGATGATGTCGCCGAAGAGGTTGTCGGTGACGATCACATCGAAGCGCTCGGGCTGCGTGACCAGGTAGATGGTCGCCGCGTCCACGTGCATGTACTCGGTGGTGACCTCGGGGAACTCCTCGGCCACCTTGTTGAAGATGTTGGTCCACAGGTGGCCCGCGAAGGTCAGCACGTTGTTCTTGTGGATCAGCGCGAGCTTCTTGCGGGGGCGGGCCTGGGCGCGGGCGAAGGCGTCCCGGACCACGCGCTCGACACCGAAGGCCGTGTTCACGGAGACCTCGGTGGCGACCTCGTGCTCGGTGCCCTTGCGGATCGTGCCGCCGTTGCCGGTGTACGGGCCCTCGGTGCCCTCGCGGACCACGACGAAGTCGATGCTGGGCTCACCGGCGAGCGGGGTGCTCACGCCGGGGAGGAGCTTCGACGGACGCAGGTTGACGTGGTGGTCGAAGGCGAAGCGGAGCTTCAGCAGGAAGCCGCGCTCCAGGACGCCGGACGGCACGCTCGGGTCGCCGATGGCGCCGAGCAGGATGGCGTCGTGCTGCTTGAGCGACTCCAGGTCCGCGTCGGTGAGGGTCTCACCGGTGGCGTGGTAGCGCTTGGCGCCGAAGTCGTACTCCTTGGTCTCCAGCTTCACATCCTGCGGCAGGACGGCGGAGAGGACCTTGAGACCCTGGGCCACGACTTCCTGACCGATGCCGTCACCGGGGATCACTGCGAGATCGATGCTGCGAGACATGACGGCACCGTACTCCTGGTCCCACGGGATGACACGGCTTGTCCGCCATACGGACACCCGGGAGGGTGACAACTCCCACAAGTCGCCGTGCGTTCACCCGTATGTGTAGCGGCTGTTGGCCTCCACTGGGAAGTTCAACCGCATGGACATTCCCGACTTCGGCATTCCGCCGCAGCTCGCGCGCCGGATGAGCATGGCCGAGCAGCACGAGTATCTGCGGACGAAGCTGACGCGGCGCCGCACGCTGGTGACGGCGGGCGCGGTGGCGGCGGGCGGGCTGCTGACCGGATGCGGCGACTCCGGTACGCCCGGCGGCTCGTCGAGTTCCCCGCGCGCGACGGCCTCGGCCACCTCCAAGGCGCCGGGCTCGGCCGTCACCCCCTTCGGCCGCCATCTCGCTTTCGGCGCCGACCCCAGAACGCAGATGCGGATCTCCTGGCAGGTGCCGCTCGCGGTGAAGAAGCCGTACGTCCGCGTCGGCACCAAGCCGGACGAGCTGAGCCAAAAAATCGAGGCCGAGGTGCGGAATCTGCACACGCCCGGCGTCGAGGGCGTACGCCTGGAACTCGACCAGTACTACGTGCACGCCGCCCTGGACGATCTGCTCCCCGGCACGACGTACTACTACGGCGTCGGCCACGAGGGCTTCGACCCGGCGTCCCCGGAGCGCCGCTCGACGATCGAGTCGTTCCGTACGGCGCCGGCGAACCCGGCGAGCTTCGTGTTCACGGCCTTCGGCGACCAGGGCGTGGGCAAGGCGGCCGCCGCCAACGACAACGTCATCCTGCGCCAGAATCCCGCGTTCCACCTCCACGCCGGGGACATCTGCTACGCGAACGTCAACGGCAAGGGCGTCGAGCAGGACGGCTACGACCCCGGTTTCTGGGATCTGTTCCTCAAGCAGAACGAGACGGTCACCAAGTCCGTGCCCTGGATGGTGACGACGGGCAACCACGACATGGAGGCCTGGTACTCCCCCGACGGCTACGGCGGCCAACTCGCCCGCTGGTCCCTCCCGGACAACGGCTTCGCCCCCGAATCGTCGCCGGGCGTCTACGCGTTCACCTACGGCAACGTGGGTGTCGTGGCCCTGGACGCCAACGACGTGTCGTACGAGATCCCGGCCAACTTCGGCTACTCGGGCGGCAAGCAGACGGCGTGGCTGGACGAGAGGCTGGGTGAGCTGCGGGCGTCGAAGGCCGTGGACTTCATCGTCGTCTTCTTCCACCACTGCGCTTACTCGACCTCCGCGCACGCCTCCGACGGCGGGGTCCGCGCCGAGTGGCTGCCGCTGTTCGCCGAGCACGAGGTGGACCTGGTGATCAACGGGCACAACCACGTCTACGAACGCACCGACGCCATCAAGGAGGACGGCGAGGTCGGCCGGGCCGTCCCCATCGGCGCGTCCACCGATCCGACGCGCGACGGCATCGTGTACGTCACCGCCGGGGGCGGCGGCCGTGATCTGTACGGCTTCCCGGCGGGCGTCAAGGAGAGCTACGAGGGGCACGTCACCCGGCACGAGGCCGTCGACACCTTCCAGTGGACCGAGTCGAAGTCCTCGGACCAGGAGACGGTGGAGTGGTCACGCGTGCGCTACCGGGGCTTCTCCTTCCTCAAGGTCGAGGCGGAGGCGGGCACCCGGCCGGTCCTGAAGGTCTCGGCGCTGGCCCAGGACGGCGAGCGCATCGACCACTTCGAGGTGCGGCGCGGGTGATCGAGGACGGCTCAGTGGCCGGTGGAGCCGCCGTTGTCCCTGCGGTCGAGGGCGCGCTGGAGGGCGGCGGCGGCGTTCTTGCGGTCGGACTCGCTCGTCGGTGACACGTGACGGCGGACTCGGCGGCGGACGGTCGTCTCGGCCATGGGAATCGACTCCTTCGAGGCAATCCGGGAGTACGGAAGCGGGGGGATACGAGACTTCCCCACTGCCTTAAGGGCGTGGGAGGTGCCCCCAGGTGGGACGGGGGCGGGAGCCGCAGGGGTGGCCTGCCTCGGGCTCCGGCTCACGACCGCCATTCGCTTGGTCGAGCGAGACGTTCGGCTTCTACAACGCTAAGGGAGGACGGCGTCTCTGTCTCCACAATTACTCGGACTTCCTACTATCTGAGACGGCGCGGCTTCCAGACGACGCCGACAGGAGCGTTTCATCCCTGAATGTCTGGAATGCTGAGAGTCGTCGAGACTCTGCGTAACGGAACGGTGAGGTCATGAACGACACAGCGAAGGTGTTCCTCGAAGGCGGCCCGGACGATCTGCCCGAACGCGTCGTCCAGGCCCCGTCCCCCGGTCCGGATGTGAAGATCGCGCTGCGGAGCGGCTACGAACACTTCAGGCCGACCGCGCGGCAGAGGGACACTCCCGAGGGCAGGCTCCCCGTGTACGAGTGGTGGGAGCGGACGGAGATGCCGGGCTGACGTCCCGTCCATGGGAAGGGAAGAGCCGGGTCCGGTCGAGACCCGGCCTCTTCGGGGTGAGTCGGCGTATCAGCCCATGTGCGGGTAGGTGTAGTCGGTCGGCGGGACCAGGGTCTCCTTGATGGAGCGGGTCAGGGTCCAGCGCATCAGGTTCTGGGGGGCGCCGGCCTTGTCGTTGGTGCCGGAGGCACGGCCGCCGCCGAAGGGCTGCTGACCGACGACGGCGCCGGTCGACTTGTCGTTGATGTAGAAGTTCCCGGCCGCGTAGCGCAGCTTGTCCATGGTGTACGCCGCCGCCGCGCGGTCACCCGCGATGACCGAGCCGGTCAGCGCGTAGGCGGACACCGACTCCATCTGCGCCAGCATCTCCTCGTACCGGTCGTCCTCGTAGACGTGCACGGCGAGGAAGGGGCCGAAGTACTCGGTGGTGAAGACCTCGTTGGCCGGGTCGGTGCACTCCACGACGGTCGGGCGGACGAACCAGCCCACCGAGTCGTCGTACGTGCCCCCGGCGACGACCGTGCAGGACGGGTCGGACTTGGCGCGGTCGATGGCGGCCTTGGACTTGGCGAAGGCCCGCTCGTCGATGACGGCGCCGATGAAGTGGGAGAGGTCCGTGATGTCGCCCATGGTGAGGGAGTCGACCTCGGCGGCGAACTCCTCCCGGAAGCCGCTGTTCCAGATCGAGGCGGGGACATAGGCGCGGGAGGTCGCGCTGCACTTCTGGCCCTGGTACTCGAAGGCGCCACGGGTGAGCGCCGTCTTCAGGACCGCGCGGTCGGCGCTCGGGTGGGCGACGACGAAGTCCTTGCCGCCGGTCTCGCCGACGATGCGCGGGTAGGAGCGGTACTTCTCGATGTTGGCGCCGACGGTCTTCCACAGGTAGTGGAAGGTCCTGGTGGAGCCGGTGAAGTGGATTCCGGCGAGATCGCGGTGTTCGAGGGCGACGTTCGACACCTCGACGCCGTCGCCGGTGACGAGGTTGATGACGCCCTTGGGCAGGCCCGCCTCCTCCAGCAGCCGCATCAGCAGCACGGCGGCGTGGGTCTGGGTCGGGGACGGCTTCCACACGACGACGTTGCCCATCAGGGCCGGGGCGGTGGGCAGATTGCCGGCGATCGCGCTGAAGTTGAAGGGCGTGATCGCGTAGACGAAGCCCTCCAGGGGGCGGTGGTCGAGGCGGTTCCAGACGCCCGGGGAGTTGGCCGGGGGCTGCTCGGCGAGGATCTGGCGGGCGTAGGCGACATTGAAGCGCCAGAAGTCGATCAGTTCGCAGGGACAGTCGATCTCGGCCTGCTGGGCGGTCTTGGACTGGCCGAGCATGGTGGAGGCGGCCAGTGTCTCGCGCCACGGACCGGCGAGGAGTTCGGCGGCGCGCAGGATGATCGATGCGCGGTCGTCGAAGGACATCGCGCGCCAGGCGGGCGCGGCGTCGAGGGCCGCGTCGATGGCGTCCTGGGCGTCCTGCCGGGTGGCGTTGCGGTAAGTGCCGAGGACGGCCCGGTGGTTGTGCGGCTGAACCACCTTGAACTCGTCACCGCCGCCCATCCGCCGCTCGCCGCCGATGGTGCAGGGCAGGTCGATCGGATTGTCGGCCAGCTCCTTCAGCTTGGCCTCCAGCCGGGCCCGCTCCGGCGAACCGGGGGCATAGCCGTGCACCGGCTCGTTGACGGGCGTGGGGACCTGGGTCACTGCGTCCATGGGTTCCGTAACTCCTTTTACATGAGCGGGTGTTCGGTTTCGGCCCTGGATGAGGTTCTCGTTCATCCCTTGGCGAGGGTTCAGCCTCTTGTGAGGGCCGAGCGGGCGAAGAAGCGCAGGTTGGCCGGCTTCTCTGCCAAGCGCCGCATGAAGTAGCCGTACCAGTCGGTGCCGTACGCGGTGTAGACGCGCATCCGGTGGCCCTCGGCGGCCAGCCGCAGGTGCTCGTCGCTCCTGATGCCGTACAGCATCTGGAACTCGTACTCGTCGGGCTTGCGTCGGGCGCGGTGGGCGAGTTCCTGGGCGATGGAGATGAGGCGGGGGTCGTGGGACCCGATCATCGGGTACCCGGCGCCGTCCATGAGGATGCGCAGCACGCGTACGTACGCCTTGTCGATCTCGCCCTTGCGCTGGTGGGCGACGGACGCGGGCTCCTTGTACGCGCCCTTCACCAGCCGTACGCGGCTGCCGTTCGCGGCGAGGCGGCGGGCGTCGGCCTCGGTGCGGAAGAGGTACGCCTGGATGACGCAGCCGGTCTGTGGGAAGTCGCGCCGCAGCTCGTCGTGGACGGCGAACATCGAGTCGAGGGTGGTGTGGTCCTCGGCGTCCAGGGTGACCGTCGTACCGATCGCGGCGGCGGCCTCGACGACCGGCCGGACGTTGGCGAGGGCCAGCTCGTGGCCGCCGGGCAGCGCCTGCCCGAACAGCGACAGCTTGACGGACATCTCGGCGCGTTCGCCCAGCTCCAGCTCGGCCAGCCGTTCGGTCAGCTTCAGATAGGCGTCGCGGGCGGCGGCGGCCTGATCGGGGCGGCTGATGTCCTCGCCGACGACGTCCAGGGTGACCTCCAGGCCCTGGTCGGTGAGGGCCCGGACGACGGGGACGATGTCGTCGACGGTCTCGCCGGGGATGAAGCGGTCGACGACCTGCTTGGTCACGGGCGCCGCCGAGACCAGACGTCGCATCCGGTCGCTGTGCGACGCGGCGAGAATCACGGGACCCAGCACGGGGCACCTCCACGAACCAGCAGATAGAACCACCGTGAAACCTAAGAATCCCTCCGATCGTCGGCCATCGACAGCTGTCACGCATCCGTGCCGCAGATCTCAGACAGATGTATGAAGGACGGTGGTTCTCGCGGCAGAATGCCCCTGTGAGGGGCGTTTTCGAGGTGGGCGCGGGCGGTGACGACGGCGATGACGGCCACGGGCGGCGGTAGCGGCGGCGGGCGCGGTGAGTACCAGGACCTCGTCGACGAGATCTCCGGTCTGCTCGGCGCCCCGGCGACGCTGGAGAACCGTGACTTCGAGCTGATCGCCTTCGGCGCGTACGACAGCGAGGGCGACCTCGATCCCTCGGCGCTGGACCCGGTCCGTACGCGGTCGATCCTCGCCCGGCGGTCGACTCCGGCGGTGCGGGAGTGGTTCGAGGGCTTCGGGATCACCCGCGCGACCGGGCCGGTCCGAATCCCGCCGACTCCGGAGGCGGGTGTCCTGCGCGGCCGTGTCTGTCTGCCGGTACGCCATCGGGGCGTGGTCCTCGGCTATGTCTGGCTGCTGGACGGCGACCCGGGGCCCACCGACGCGCAGCTCGCCGCGGCCATGGCGGTCGCCTCCCGGATCGGCGCCCTCCTCGCGGACGAGGCCCGGGCGGGCGCCGATCTCACCCGCGAACTGCGTGCCGTCCTCACCGCCGAGCACGACTGGGAGCGCGACATGGCGGTCGCGGAACTCCGTACAGCCCTGGGGCCACGCGGGGACGGCATCCACACGGTGGTGTGCGTGACGCCGTGGCCGTCCACCGGCCCCGAGGACACCCCTTCGTTCCGTACGGTGCCGGGGGCGACGGCGCTGTGCACGGTGCCGTGGGGGGCGGCCGGGGTCTGGGGTGGGGCGGGGTATTCGGGGGGCGCGGGGTCTTGGGGCGAGCCGGGGGCGCAGGGTGGGCCAGGGTCCTGGGGTGCCTCGGGGGCCCCGGGTGGGCCAGGGGTTCAAGAGGGCTCGGGGGCTCGGGGCGGGCCAGGGGCTCGGGGCGGCTCGGAAGCTCGGGGTGGCTCAGGGGCCCCAGGTGGGCCAGGCGGGCCAGGGGTTCGAGGTGGCTCGGGGGCTCGGGGCGGGTCGGAGGCGTGGGGCGGTGGCTCCGGTGGTCGAGCGGTCTGGAGTGCTTCGGAGGCGTGGGCCGGCGACCCCGGCGGCCGGGGGATCGTCGGGCAGAGTCTCGCCCTGCTGGTGCGGTTGCGGTCGGCGGAGGTGCCGGCCCCGGCGCTCACGGCGGCCGCACGGCTGCTGGAGCGGGCGGGTGCGCGGTCGGCGGCCGGGGTCGCGGGTGCCCACACCGGGCTGTCGACCCTCGCCACGGCTTGGCGGGAGGCGTCGGCGGCGGCCCGGGCGGCCTTGGCGGAGCCCCGTCTGGGCCCGGTGGCGGAGTGGCGTGCCATCGGCCCGTACCGTCTGCTCGCCGCGCTCCCGCCCACGGCCCGCCAGGACCCCGCCGTACGCCCCCTCCTGACGCCCGCCCACCACGAACTGGCCCACACCGCCGAGGTCTTCCTCGACTGCGCCGGTCAGGCGGGCCGCGCGGCCGCCGAGTTGGGCATCCACCGCCAGACCCTCTACTACCGCCTCTCCCGAGTGGAACGGCTCACGGGTCTGAACCTGGCCGACGGGGAGGACCGACTGCTGCTCCACATGGCGTTGAAGGCGGCCCGGCTCTGACGGCGACAGGCGCTCACGAGGCCGCGGTCGGGCGGGGCGGGGCGGGGCTCCCTTGCGTGTGGGTGAGCGGGAACAGCCCGCTGAGACGGGGCAGTCGGCGATGGGCCTCCTCGTCGTTGGTGGCCTCCCAGCGCTCCCCGGCCGGATCGCTCGGCTCGTGGTCCTCGCCGATCCACGCCTCCACCGCGTCGTAGAAGTCCTCCTCACTCCTGCCGGTCACGTCCTCGAAGGCCCGCGACGCGACATAGTCCAGCTCCTCCCACTCCAGCCACTCCTCGTCGTCCCACTCCTGCGGCGACCGGCCCGCGAGACGCCCCACCTCGGCTATCCCGGCCAGGGAGTCCGGGTCGCGGACCACCCGCTCGAACGTCTCCCGCCCCAGCCCGACGAGCCAGAGCCGGAAGTAGAAGAAGCCGTCGTCGGAGCACCAGCCCATGATCCGGTCGGCGGCGGCCCACAGATCCCAGGTGAACGTCGGGGCCAGCACCCGGTCCAGACAGGTCTGGAACCGCACGATCCCCGCCTCCGGCTCGCGCGCCAGCCGCTCCCGCAGCCATGCCAGCCGCTCGTCGGGGTCCCGCGTCCGCCGCCGGCACTCTTCGACCAGCCGCCAGAAGGTCTCGTCGTCCATGTCCGCGCCCCTGTCCGCCTCCATGTCCACGCCCCTGTCCGGGTCGATATCCACGTCGATGTCCATGTCCGCACCATGGCAGACGGCACTGACAACGCCCTCCCTCACAGCCCCCCGTCGTCCTCCTCCTTGTACAAGTCCCCCAGAATCCCGACGCATTTCTCGGCGATCGTCGCCGCGAAGCGCGGGCACGTCCAGGACTCGACGCCGCGGACGTCGCCGGTCGGCGGATGCTCGTCGGGGGCGTAGAAGTGGGGCAGGGCTTCGCGGAAGTCGTCGCCGGACAGGGGCGGATGGGTATCGGGGTGGGCGCACCGGTCGGGGCGGGGTGCGGCGGCGACCGTGCGCATGGTCGCGAGAACGCCCACGGCAACAGCGTACGGCGGGCTGGGGTACGAGATCTCCATGGCCCGGTAAGCGGTGACCAGCAACACGGCCTGCTCACGGCCCATATGACGGCCACTCCCACCGGCACCTGCACCGCCGCCCGCCCTCAATCCGTCATACCGCCGAGCCGCCCAAAGCCCCAGATCGTCGGCGTACTTCGCGTTCCGGCCCACGTGTTGGAGCCGGTCCGCGATCTTCTCGATGTCCAGGCGGCCGTCCTCGCGGAGGTACTCGGCGTCGAGGTGGGCGACATCGCGCGGGCCGAAGATCCGGTCGCGGCCGGCGCGGAGTTCGGTCAGCGTGTCCCGGGCGACCTCCGCCATGAACGCGGGGCACACCATCCGCTCCAGCGGGGAGCCGTCGCCGTACCGGTCGGGGCGGCTTGCGTAGAGAGCGCGTCCGGCGGGGCTGCTGAGGACAATGCCGAGTTCGGCGGCATGGGTGCTGTGACCGCTGAGCCTCGGGTGCTCGTCGTGGTCGCAGGTCGCCTCGGCGAAGTCCGGCAGTACCGTCTCCACACCCTCGATGAGGTTGTCCAGGACCGACCGGTCCAGGATCATTCCGGAGACGGCGTGCCAGCTGACGGCTCTGACGACGTGAAGGCATCCCGCACGGTCCTCCGGCTCGGCGAAGCGGAGGGTCGCGCCGGGCGTGGCGATCTCGTCCTCGACGTCCGTGCCCAGGTCGGGGTACAGCTCCAGCACCGACTCCAGTGTCTTGATCTGCTCGCGGTCCATCAGCGACAACCGAGGCGGGACATCGGGGACTTCGCCCGGATGCTGGATGTCGAGGGCGATCCGCGCATACCCGGCGACATTGCGCGGACAGCACCACGCCTCGCGCGAGTCGTCCTCGTACCACTCCTCGCTGTCGTCGGCGAGGCTGAGCAGCAGATCGGGGAGTCCCTCGTCGCCGTCATGCCCGTCGTGGGACTCGTACGGGTGGGTGTCGTGGTCGCAGGGCCTCTCGCGCAGCGCGGCGTCCGTGGCCCGGAGCGCTGCCACGGCCTGCGGCCGATGGTCCTCGCCGCCCTCGGTCAGATAGGGCGCCAGCATCGTCAGGCCGAGCACCCAGATGTACGAGGTCCCGCCGGTGGGGTCGGCGGCGAGGCGGGCGACGCAGTCGAGAACCGCCTGGTCATGCGCGTCGTCGGGGCCCCAGGCGTACTCCTCCTGAGCCGTCCGCCAGGACTGGACGAGGTCGTCGAGGGGTATGTCATTGATCTCCGTCACGATCTTCCCGACGCCGGGCGGCCCCGTGAAGTTCCCCTACGGCGACAAAGATCCACCGCAGGTGCAAAGGTCCACGTCAAGGGCGTGGGAAGCGCCACTTGGGGTCCTCGGTGGCGCAAAACCACACTTCTGAAAACGATTGTCATCGTGCTACGGTCAGTGCGCGTTCAACCTTTGACCACGCCTTTACTCGGAGTGTCCCGTGCGCGTCCCCGCCCGTCTTCTCCCGCTGACCGCGGTCACCGCGGCCTCCACCCTGCTCACGGGCTGTTTCTCGGGAGCGGAGACGAACGACGGCTCCGCCTCCGGCGAGGGCAAGCGCATACGGCTGGCCATGATGCAGCCGCCGCGCTCGGGGCTGTCGCCGCTGTCCGACGACGCCTTCAAGCTGTCCCGCTGGTCGACCGCCGAAACCCTGGTGAAGCTGGACGCGGAGGGCGATGCCGAGCCCGCGCTGGCGACGAAGTGGGAACAGTCCGGGAAGAGCTGGACGTTCACGATCCGCGACGGGGTCACCTTCCACGACGGTACGAAGCTCACCGGCGACGCCGTGGTCAAGTCCCTCACCACGGCCGCGACCGCCGCCCCCAAGCCCCGCATCCTCGACGGCGTCGAGCTGACCGCGAAGGCCGACGGCGACAAGGTCACCGTCACCACGGCCACCGAGGACCCCCTGGTCCCGCAGCGCCTCAGCTCCCCGCAGCTGTCGATCCTCGCAGCGAAGGCGTACAAGGGGAAGACGGTGAACCCGGTCGGCGCCGGCACCGGCCCCTTCGAGCTGACGAAGGTGAACGGCACCTCCTCCGCCACCCTCGACCGCTACGACGACTACTGGGGCGGCAAGGCCAAGTCCCCCGGTATCGACGTGAAGTTCGTGCCGGACGGCACCGCCCGGGCGGCCTCCCTGCGCAGCGGCGAGGCGGACATCGTCGAGGCGGTCCCGGTGTCGCAGGCCGCCGTGCTCGACCAGGACCTGATCACCGAGGTCCCCATGCCCCGCACCAACACCCTCTACCTCAACACCGAGAAGGGCGTCTTCAAGGACCCCGCCCTGCGCGCCGCCGCCCGTGAGGCCGTAGACGCCGAGTCGATCGTCGAGGGCGTGTACGAGGGGCGCGCCGATGTGGCGAAGGGGCTGCTCGGGCCCGCGCTCCCCTGGGCCGCCGGACTCCGCTCCGCGGTGAAGCACACCGAGGCGGGCAAGCCGTCCGGGCAGACCATCACCATCGGCACGTTCACCGACCGCGCCGAGCTGCCCGAGGTCGCTGCCACGCTGCAACAGCAGCTCCAGAAGGCCGGGTTCAAGGTGAAGCTCGACGTGCGCGAGTACGCCAACATCGAATCGGACGCGCTGGCGGGCGAGTTCGACGCGTTCATCCTCTCCCGCGCGACCGTCCTCGACTCCGGCGACCCGGCCGCGTACCTCTACAGCGACTTCGGCTCCGACGGCTCCTTCAACATCTCCCAGCTCGCCGACAAGACCGTCGACGCCGCGCTCGACAAGGCCTCCGACACCGCCGCCGGTGACGCCCGCCGCAAGGCCGTCATCGAGGCCGAGGCCACCGTCCTCGCCACGGACGCCGCCGTCCCGATGCTCCACGAGCGGGTCATCCAGGGCGACGCCGCCGGGGTGGTCGACGCGGCCCACGACCCGCGCGAACGCGAACTCGTCACGGTGAACACCTACGTCAAGTGAAGCCTTTGACACGCAAGTTGATCGGCCCGGCCGGGCTCACCCGCGCCCTGTGCCTCCTCGCCGTCCTGACCACCGTCGGTCTCCTGCCCTGGCTCTCCGGCAAGGACCCGGCGCTGACGGTGCTGCGCGCCCGGTCGGCCGAGCAGGAGGCGACACCGGAGGCGCTGGCCGCGATCCGCGAGGACCTCGGCCTGGACGCGGGCCCGCTCTCCCTACTGGGGAAGTGGCTGTCCGGGCTGCCGCACGGCGACCTCGGTACGTCCTGGGTGTCCGGCACGGACGTCCTGCCCTCGGTGGTCTCGGGCCTCCAGGTCTCCCTGGGGCTCATGGGCGCCTCCTTCGCGATGGCCGTGCTGCTGGCCTGCGCGCTGGTCGCACCCGTGCTCGTACGGGGCCGGGGCACGACCGGCGCGTTCGCCGCGATGCTGGCCGCCGTACCCGAATTCCTGCTGGCCACCGTGGCGTTGCTGGTGTTCGGGGTGTGGCTGGGCTGGCTGCCCACCTCCGGCTGGGTGGGCCCCGCGTACATGGTGCTGCCCGCGCTCGCCCTCGGCGTCCCGGCCGGCGGCCTCCTCGGCCGGCTCGTCGCGGACGCCCTGCCCGCCGTTCTCGACGAACGCTGGGTCGAATTGTGGCGGGGCGCGGGTGTGAGCCGGACACGGATCTCGGCGGCGGCCCTACGGCGTGTACTGCCGCCCCTCGTCCCGCAGTTCGGCATGGCCGCCGTGGGCCTGACGGGTGGCGCGGTCGCCGTGGAGACGGTGTTCGCCGTGCCCGGCATCGGCCGCGGCGCCCTCGGCGCGGCCAAGTCCCAGGACCTCCCCCTCCTCCAGGGCTCGATCCTGGCGCTGCTCGCGCTGGGCCTGGTCGTGGGCGCCCTGGCCGCGCTCGCCCGCCGCCGGCTCCTCGGCCCCGCCCTGCGCGACGCGGGCCTGACCCTCCCGGCCGCCCGCCCGGTCCGCTCCCACCCGGCGATCCCGCTGACCCTGGCGACCCTGCTCCTGGCCACCATCGGCTGGGGCCTGCTGCGCGACCCGTACACGGTGGACTCCACCGCCCGGCTCCTCGCCCCCTCCTGGGCGCACCCCCTCGGCACCGACGGCCTCGGCCGTGACGTACTGGCCCGGCTGGGCCACGGGGCGGCCTCGACGATCGGCACGGCGGCAGCGGTCTGCCTGGCCGGACTGCTCCTCTCGCTCGCCCTGGGTTTCCTCCCCTCCCTCGCGTCCGGCGCCTCCGACATCGCCAACGCGCTGCCCCCGGTGATCGCGGGCATCCTGGTCGCGGCGGTCGTCGGCCCCGGCACGGGCGGCGCGGCCCTCGCCGTGGCCCTGCTGTCCTGGCCCGCGCTGTCGGCGCACGCGGCGGCCCTGGTCCAGGAGGTCCGCGCGTCCACGTTCCTCACCGCCCAACGGGCCATCGGCGCGAGCCCGGCCTGGATTCTCACCCGGCATGTCCTGCCCTCCGTGGCCGCCCCGGTCGCCCGCCACGCCCTCCTGCGCCTGCCCGGCATCGCCCTGGCCCTCGCCTCCCTCGGCTTCCTCGGCCTCGGCGCCCAACCCCCCACCCCCGAATGGGGCCTCCTCCTCGACGAGTCCCGCGCCTATGTGGAACGCGCCCCCTGGGCGGCCCTGGCCCCGGCGGTCGCCCTGGCCCTGCTGGCCGGACTGGCCGTGTCGGGGGCGGCGTACGCGGAGGGGCGTACGGGCCGGGGGCGTACGCCTCGCGCGAAGAAACAGGGACGCGCCGGGCGCTCGTTCTGGCCCGTACGCACGGCTCGCACGGCTCGCACCGCCCGTGACGCCGCGTCGACGTCCGACCGTGACCCCGTACGGGCCGTGCCCGCGAAGCATGAGGAGGGAGACCCCGTTGAGGTCTGAATCCCATGAGCCCCGTGAATCCAACGATGCCCATGACCCCCATGGCTCCCATGACCCCAAAAACCCCAAGGACTCCATCGACGACGTGCTGCTGTCGGTGCGCGGGCTGCGGATCGCGTTCGACGGGGTGGAGGCGGTGCGCGGGCTGAGCTTCGACGTCCGTGAGCGCGAGGTGCTGGCCCTGGTCGGTGAGTCCGGCGCGGGCAAGTCCCTGACGGCGCGGGCCCTGCTGGGCATGCTGCCCCGGGGCGCGAGCACGAGCGGGACGGTACGGCTGCGCGGCGCCACCGACATCGCCGCCCAGCGCGGCCGCCGTATCGCCCTGGTCCCCCAGGACGCCCTCGCCGCCCTCTCCCCCGTGCACCCCGTCGGCGACCAACTCGCCGCGGCCGTACGGTCGGTGGCCCGTGTCTCCCGCAAGGAGGCCCGCGCCCGGGCGGTCGCCGCGCTCGACCGGGTGGGCATCCCCGACGCCGTACGCAGGGCGCGGGCGTACCCCCACGAGTACTCCGGCGGTATGCGCCAACGGGCCGTGATCGCCATGGCCACGATCAACGAACCGGATGTGGTCGTCGCCGACGAGCCCACGACCGCCCTGGACGCCGAGCTCCAGGACCAGGTCCTGAGGGTCCTGGGCGAACAGCGCGAGGCGGTGGGCGCCGCGCTGGTCCTGGTCACCCACGACCTGTCGGTGGTCCGCGAACACACCGACCGCGTCCTGGTCATGTACGCGGGCCGCCAGGTCGAACAGGGGCCGACGGCAGCGGTGCTGGCCCGCCCCAGGGCCCCGTACACGGCGGGCCTGCTGGCCTCCCTGCCGCCGGGCGACGCCGATGTCCCCGGCCGGGACGACGAGCGCGGCCCCCGTGCCGACGCCCGTCGCCGACGGCTGCCCTCGATCCCCGGCTCGCCGCCCACCCCCGACGCCCTTCCGCCCGGCTGCGCGTTCGCGCCCCGCTGTCCGCTCGCGGAGGACCGCTGTCACCGGGAGGAACCGCGGCCCTGGGCGGCGGACGCCGACCACGAGGTCTCCTGCCACCGCTGGGACGAAGTACCGTACCCGGCGACCGAGTTGTTCCTGGAGCAACACGTATGAGTGACGCCCTGCTGGATGTGCGCGACCTGGTCGTCCGCTACGGCGGCGTGACCGCCGTCGACCACGTCTCCTTCACGGTGGACGCGGGCGAGACCCTGGCCCTGAACGGCCCCTCGGGCTGCGGCAAGTCCTCCACGGTCGCGGCGGTCCTCCAACTGCGCCGCCCTCAGGAAGGCCGAGTCCGCTTCGAGGGCCGCGAGTTGACGACACTGACCGAAAGCGAACTACGCCCCGTCCGCCCCCGGATGCAGCCGGTCTTCCAGGACCCGTACGGCTCCCTCAGCCCCCGCCACCGCATCCGTGACGCGGTCGCGGAACCGCTGCGCGTCCAGGGCCGCTGGGACGGTACGGGCCCCGCCCGGGTCGCCGAACTCCTCGACCGCGTGGGCCTGGACCCCGTCTACGGCGACCGCTTCCCCCATGAACTCTCCGGCGGCCAGTGCCAACGCGTCGGCATCGCCCGCGCCCTGGCCTCCGACCCCCGTCTCCTGGTCCTGGACGAGCCGGTCTCCGCCCTCGACCCCTCCATCCGCGCGGGCGTCCTGAACCTCCTCATGGACCTCCAGGACGACCTGGGCCTCGCCTACCTGTTCATCTGCCACGACCGAGCGGTCGTACGGCACTTCGCGGACCGCGAGATCGAGATGCGTGCCGGACGGCTCGTGCCGGCGTAGGGGCACGCCGGACAGCTTGTGCCGGCGTAGGGGCACGCCGGGCCCTCACCCACCCGCTGCCGCCGCCGTCTCGATGAACCGCCGCAGCCCCTCGGCGAGTTCGTCCGCCTCGGGTGCGGTCGGCGGGTCGAAGGTCCACTGGGCGATGAGCCCGGTCATCAGGGTGACGAGGAACTTGCCGAGGGTGTCGGCGTCCTTCTCCGAGACGTCCTCCTCCCGGCCGTCCATGAACATCGGGATCAGCCCGCGCCCCGCCTCCCGCTGGGCCAGCGCCAAATGGTCCCGCAACTCGGGCAGCCGGTCCCCGATGACGATGATCTCCATGCTGAGCCGCCACATCGAACCGGGTTCCCGCATGGTGTCGATGACGTTCGCCCACACCTCCCGGAACCGTTCGACCGACCCCGGCGCGGTACCGGTCGTCACCGCCTCCCCCGAGTCGAACGCCTCCGAGGCCTCCCCGACCAGGGCCACATACGCCTGCGCCAGCAACGCGTCCTTCGAACCGTAGTGGTAGCCGATCGACGCCAGATTCGTCCCCGACTCCTTGACGATGTCGCGCGCCGTCGTCCGGACGAAGCCCTTCTCCAGCAGGCAGCGCTTGGCGCCTTCGAGCAGATCCTCACGGTGTCCCATGCCGGTCAGCGTAACCGCAGGCCATACGACCACCCCAGACGCCCGCAAACCAACTGAACAACCGTATTAAACATTCGTATTAAACAAGCGTACTAGACACACGTATAAGACACCCGTACAGTCCAGCCCATGACGACGAACCCCGAACAGAACCCACCCCTCTCCACAGCGCGGGCCGGGCGGCGCGAATGGACCGCCCTGGCCGTGCTGATGCTTCCGCTGCTGCTGGTCTCGATGGATGTGTCGGTCCTCTACTTCGCGGTGCCCGCGATCAGCGCGGATCTGGAACCGACCGGCGCGCAACAGCTGTGGATCTTCGACATCTACGCGTTCGTGCTGGCCGGGCTGCTGATGACGATGGGCTCGCTGGGCGACCGCGTCGGCCGCCGTCGGCTGCTGCTGATCGGCGCGGCGGCGTTCGGCGCGGCCTCGCTCGTGGCCGCGTACGCGCACAGTGCCGAGACCCTGATCGCGGCCCGCGCGGTGCTCGGCATCGGTGGCGCGACCCTGATGCCGTCGACCCTGGCGCTGGTCCGCACGATGTTCACGGACTCCGGCCAGCGGGCGACGGCGCTCGCCATCTGGTCCGGTGTCCTGACAGCGGGCGTCGCCCTCGGCTCGGTGCTCAGCGGCGTCCTGGTGGAGTTCTTCTGGTGGGGCTCGGTCTTCCTGGTGAACCTGCCCGCGATGGCCCTGCTCCTGATCCTGGGCCCGGTCCTGCTCCCCGAGTCGAGGACGCCCACGCCGGGCCGCTTCGACCTGCTGAGCGTCCCGCTGTCGATGGCGGCCGTGCTGCCCGTGGTCTACGCCCTCAAGGAGATCCCGTCGGAGGGCTGGACGCCGCGGAACGCGCTCTCCCTCGCCGTGGGCGCCCTCTTCACGGCCCTCTTCCTCCGCCGCCAGCGCACCGCGCCCGCCCCGATGATCCCCCCGGCGCTGTTCCGCGCCCCGGGCTTCACCCCGGCCGTCGCCCTGAATCTCGTCGCCGGTTTCGGAATGATGGGCTCGGCGTACTTCACCACCCAGTACCTGCAGTCCGCCCTCGGCAAGAGCGCGCTGGAAGCCGCCCTGTGGGCGCTGCTGCCATCGGTCCTCATCGGCGTCACGGCGCCGGTCACGACGCGGCTGGTGCAGCGGGGCGTGAACCGGGCGTATGTGGTCGCGTCGGGCTTCGCCACCGCCGCGAGCGGCTACGTCGTACTGGCCACGGTGAACATATCCGCCCTCTGGACGGTCCTGATCGGCGCGGGTGTGCTGGCCGCCGGCATCGTCACCGTCATGTCCCAGATGACCGATCTGGCCCTGGGTGCCGCCCCCGTCGAGAAGGCCGGCACGGCTTCGTCCCTCCTCGAAACCGGCCAGGAGTTCGGCGGGGCCCTGGGCATGGCCGTCCTGGGCTCGATCGGCACGGCCGTCTACCACCACGACATCCCGGCGACGGCGCCGATCCCGGCCCGCGAGACCTTGGGCGGAGCCCTGGCCGTGGCCGAACAACTGCCCGCCCCCACCGGCACCTCCTTGGCCGCGGCGGCCCGGGAAGCGTTCACCAACGGAATGCAGTGGGCCGCGGTCGCGGGGGCCACGACACTACTGGTGGCCGCGGCGGTGGCGGTGGCGGCGCTGCGAACGGTACGGGTCCGGGAGACCTGCGAGCAGCCACCGCAGAGGGACCGGGCAGTGGCCTGAGGGACCGAGCGGGCGACTGCGGGTGCGTGGGGGTTGCTCGCGCAGTTCCCCGCGCCTCTGAAAGGCAGGGGGCGCCCCCAGGCTTTCAGGGGCGCGGGGAACTGCGCGACCAGCCACAACGAACGCGCGGATACCCACAACTCCGCCGCCCCATCGGGGGCCTGGGGGCGGCAGCCCCCAGAAACGCGGGGTCGAAGGGGCGGCGCCACCCCTGGAGGATGGGACGGGTAGGGGCGGCGGGGGCGAACGAAAGGGCCCGACCACCCACCGGCGGCCGGACCCTCCCGTACTACCCGCAAACAACCTCAGACGAGATTCACCGACCGAGCCGACGTGGCACCGATCTCCCCGGCCACCTCGGTCAGAACGCCCTGCGAAACCGTGTCGTCCACGGTCAGCACAGCCAGCGCCTCCCCACCCGCAGCGGACCGAGCCACCTGCATACCCGCGATGTTGATCCCGGCCTCACCGAAGATCCGACCGACCGTCCCCACCACACCCGGACGGTCGACGTAACGGAAGACGACCATGTGATCGGCAAGGGCGAGATCCACGTCGTACTCACCCACGGCCACGATCTTCTGGTGGTGCTTCGGCCCGGCGAGCGTCCCGGACACCGACACCTCCTCACCACTGCCGAGCGTGCCGCGCACGGTGACGACATTGCGGTGGTCCGGCGACTCGGACGAGGTGGTCAGCCGCACCTCGACACCGCGCTCCTGGGCGAACAGCGGAGCGTTGACGTACGAGACCGTCTCGTCGACGACGTCCTCGAAGACACCCTTGAGGGCGGACAGCTCCAGCACCTTCACATCGTGCTGGGTGATCTCGCCGTAGACCTCGACATCGAGGCGGACGGCGACCTCCCCGGCGAGCGCGGTGAAGATCCGGCCGAGGCGCTCGGCGAGCGGGAGACCCGGCTTGACGTCCTCCGCGATGACACCGCCCTGGACATTGACGGCGTCCGGGACCAGCTCACCGGCGAGGGCGAGACGGACCGAGCGGGCGACGGCGATACCGGCCTTCTCCTGGGCCTCGTCGGTGGAGGCGCCGAGGTGCGGCGTGCACACGACCTGGTCCAGCTCGAACAGCGGCGAGTCGGTGCACGGCTCCTTGGCGTACACGTCGAGACCGGCGCCGGCGACGCGGCCCTCCTTGAGCGCGGAGTACAGGGCGGCCTCGTCGACGATGCCACCACGCGCGGCGTTGACGATCCGCACCGACGGCTTGACCTTGGTCAGCGCCTCGGCGCCGATGAGACCGACCGTCTCCGGGGTCTTCGGCAGGTGGACGGTGATGAAGTCGGAGACCTCCAGCAGCTCGTCCAGCGACAGGACCTTCACACCCATCTGGGCGGCGCGCGCGGGCTGGACGTAGGGGTCGTAGGCGACGACCTTCATCCCGAAGGCGGACATGCGCTGCGCGACGAGCGCGCCGATACGGCCGAGGCCGACGACACCGAGGGTCTTCTCGGCCAGCTCCACACCCGTGTACTTGCTGCGCTTCCACTCGCCGTTCTTCAGGGCGGTGTTGGCCTGCGGGATGTGGCGGGCGGTGGCGAGGATGAGACCGCAGGCCAGCTCGGCGGCGGTCACGATGTTCGAGGTGGGGGCGTTGACGACCATCACGCCGGCCTTGGTGGCGGCGGAGACGTCCACGTTGTCCAGACCGACACCCGCGCGGGCGACGACCTTCAGCTTCTTCGCGGCGGCGATCGCCTCGGCGTCGACCTTGGTGGCGGAGCGGATCAGGATCGCGTCGACGTCGGCGATGGCCGGGAGCAGTTCGGCTCGGTCCGCTCCGTTGCACTGCCGGATCTCGAAGTCCGGGCCGAGCGCGTCCACCGTGGCGGGCGACAGCTCTTCAGCGATCAGTACGACTGGTTTCGAGCTCACGTGAGTCCTCACAAGTCCAATGCTGCGGACGGCCGTCCCGACGGCCGCAGGCGGTGGAGGGTGGTGGCCGCGTGGAAGACGCACGACGCTGTGGGCCTGACGCGTATGTAGTACGGCAGTGTAGTGGCGCCGGGGGCTTCGTCTCACGCCGCTGTGGAAAGGTCACCCGGAAGGGAACCACAGATCAAAAAAGCCCCTCCGGCGTTTGAGGAGCGGGGTCCGGGGCGGAGCCCCGCGACGGCACCCCGAACAGGCGGCACCGTCGCGGAGCAAAGGCTCACGCCTCGTCGTCGTTCACCCAGGACATCAGCTTGCGCAGCTCCTTGCCCGTGGTCTCCAGCAGGTGCTCGGAGTCCTGGGTCTTGTACTCGTTGTACTTCTTCAGGCCGCCGTGGTACTCGTCCATCCACGCCTGGGCGAAGGTGCCGTCCTGGATCTCGGCGAGGACCTTCTTCATCTCGGCCTTGGTGGCGTCCGTGATGATCCGCGGGCCGGTGACGTAGTCGCCCCACTCGGCGGTCTCGGAGATCGACCAGCGCATCTTCTCCAGGCCGCCCTCGTACATGAGGTCGACGATCAGCTTCAGCTCGTGCAGGCACTCGAAGTACGCGATCTCCGGCTGGTAACCGGCCTCGGTCAGCGTCTCGAAACCGGCCTTGACCAGCGCGGCCGTACCACCGCAGAGAACGGCCTGCTCACCGAACAGGTCGGTCTCCGTCTCCTCGGTGAAGGTCGTCTTGATGACACCGGCGCGGGTGCCGCCGATGCCCTTGGCGTACGACAGGGCCAGCGCGAACGCGTTGCCGGTGGCGTCCTGCTCGACGGCGGCGATACACGGAACGCCGCGGCCCTCCTCGTACTGGCGGCGGACCAGGTGGCCCGGGCCCTTGGGGGCGACCATGCAGACGTCGACGCCGGCCGGGGGCTTGATGAAGCCGAAGCGGATGTTCAGGCCGTGGCCGAAGAACAGGGCGTCGCCGTCGCTCAGGTTCGGGGCGATGTGCTCCTCGTAGACCTGGGCCTGGATCGGGTCCGGGACGAGGATCATGATGACGTCGGCCTCGGCGGCGGCCTCCGACGGGGTCACCACGCGCAGGCCCTGCTCCTCGGCCTTGGCCTTGGACTTGGAGCCCTCGTGCAGACCGACGCGGACGTCGACACCGGAGTCGCGCAGGGACAGGGCGTGGGCGTGGCCCTGGCTGCCGTAGCCGATGACCGCGACCTTGCGGCCCTGGATGATGGACAGGTCGGCGTCAGCGTCGTAGAACAGCTCGGCCACTTTGGGTTCTCTCCTTGAGTGCAGGTGTTGCGTCCCACCGTATGACGGCGGGGGGATGTGAAGTCTCGGGGTCTCGGTATACGGGCGGTACGGCGCCGGTACGGCAGGCGGTACGGGCGGCCGGCTTTCCCCGGCCGCCCTGACCCATCCTTACGCCGACCGGTCCAGTGCGCGCAGCGACCGGTCCGTGATCGAGCGGGCGCCGCGGCCGATCGCGATCGTGCCGGACTGGACCAGCTCCTTGATGCCGTACGGCTCCAGCATCTTCAGCATGGCGGACAGCTTGTCGCTCGAACCGGTGGCCTCGATGGTGACGGCCTCCGGGGAGACGTCGACGGTCTTGGCTCGGAAGAGCTGGACGATCTCGATGATCTGGGAACGCGTCTCGTTGTCGGCGCGCACCTTCACCAGAACGAGTTCCCGCTGGACGGCGGAGGCGGGCTCCAGCTCGACGATCTTCAGAACGTTGACGAGCTTGTTGAGCTGCTTGGTCACCTGCTCCAGGGGAAGCTCCTCGATCACGTTCACCACGATGGTGATGCGGGAGATCTCCGGGTGCTCGGTGACGCCGACGGCGAGTGAGTCGATGTTGAAGCCTCGGCGGGAGAACAGGGCGGCGATCCGGGCGAGGATGCCGGGGGTGTTCTCCACCAGGACGGAGAGCGTGTGCTTGGACATGGTCTGCTTCCTTTACCTACGGCTCTCAGTCGTCTTCGTTGTCGCCGAAGTCGGGGCGGACGTCCCGGGCGGCCATGATCTCGTCGTTGGAGGTGCCGGCGGCGACCATCGGCCACACCATCGCGTCCTCGTGGACGATGAAGTCGACCACGACGGGGCGGTCGTTGATCGAGTTCGCCTCCTCGATGGCCTTGTCCAGGTCCTCGGGGCGCTCACAGCGGATGGCGTAGCAGCCCATGGCCTCCGACAGCTTGACGAAGTCGGGGACGCGGGTGCCGCGGGCGTCCGGGTTGACGTCGTCGGGGCCGGAGTGCAGCACGGTGTTGGAGTAGCGCTGGTTGTAGAACAGCGTCTGCCACTGGCGGACCATGCCGAGGGCGCCGTTGTTGATGACCGCGATCTTGATCGGGATGCCGTTCAGGGCGCAGGTGGTGAGTTCCTGGTTGGTCATCTGGAAGCAGCCGTCGCCGTCGATCGCCCAGACCGCCTTGTCCGGGGCTCCGGCCTTGGCGCCCATGGCGGCCGGGACCGCGTACCCCATCGTTCCGGCGCCACCGGAGTTCAGCCAGGTGGCGGGCTTGTCGTACTGGATGAAGTGGGCGGCCCACATCTGGTGCTGGCCGACGCCCGCCGCGAAGATCGTGCCCTCGGGGGCGAGTTGACCGATGCGCTCGATGACCTGCTGCGGGGAGAGCGAGCCGTCGGCGGGCAGGTCGTAGCCGAGCGGGTAGGTCTCGCGCCAGCGGTCGAGGTCCTTCCACCACGCGGTGTAATCGCCCTGGTTACCCTCGCTGTGCTCCTTCTGCACGGCCTGGATGAGGTCGGCGATGACCTCGCGGGCGTCACCGACGATCGGCACGTCGGCGGCGCGGTTCTTGCCGATCTCCGCCGGGTCGATGTCCGCGTGGACGATCTTGGCGTGGGGGGCGAAGCTGTCGAGCTTGCCGGTGACACGGTCGTCGAAGCGGGCGCCGAGGGCGACGATCAGGTCGGCCTTCTGCAGTCCGGTGACGGCGGCGACGGAGCCGTGCATACCGGGCATGCCCAGGTGCTGCCGGTGGCCGTCGGGGAACGCGCCGAGCGCCATCAGGGTGGTGGTGACGGGGGCGCCGGTCAGCTCGGCGAGCACCTTCAGCTCGGCGGTCGCGCGGGCCTTGATGACACCGCCGCCGACGTAGAGGATCGGGCGCTTGGCGGCGGCGATCAGCTTGGCGGCCTCGCGGATCTGCTTGGCGTGCGGCTTGGTCACCGGGCGGTAGCCGGGCAGGTCCATGACCGGCGGCCAGGAGAAGGTGGTCTTGGCCTGGAGGATGTCCTTGGGGATGTCGACCAGGACCGGTCCCGGGCGGCCGGTGGAGGCGATGTGGAACGCCTGCGCGATCGCCCGGGGGATGTCCTCGGCCTTGGTGACCAGGAAGCTGTGCTTGGTGATCGGCATGGTGATGCCGACGATGTCCGCCTCCTGGAAGGCGTCCGTACCGATCGCCTTGGACACGACCTGCCCGGTGATCGCGACCAGCGGCACGGAGTCCATGTGCGCGTCCGCGATCGGGGTGACCAGGTTGGTGGCGCCGGGGCCGGAGGTGGCCATGCAGACGCCGACCTTGCCGGTGGCCTGCGCGTAGCCGGTGGCCGCGTGACCGGCGCCCTGCTCATGGCGGACGAGCACATGGCGCACGCGGGTGGAGTCCATCAGGGGGTCGTACGCCGGCAGGATGGTGCCTCCGGGGATGCCGAATACCGTCTCGGCCCCGACCTCCTCAAGAGAGCGGATGAGGGACTGCGCACCCGTGACGTGCTCGACGGGGGTGGTCTGTCCTCCGGATCGGGGCCGCGGCTGCGGATGGTGGGCCCCGGTGGCCTGCTCGGTCATCGGCATTCTCTTCTCGATGCTGAGGGTGTTTTGCGAGGTTCGTGCGGTGTGGGGCTGGCGCCCGACTGGTGCCCGTGCAACAAAAAACCCCTCCTTGCCACGAGGCAAGCGAGGGGAGCGCGCCGGGTACGGTCGCTGGGGACTGACGGATCGTCGTCCGGTGGGTCCCAGCTTCAGCCGACGCGCTTTCCAAGTACGAGGATTCGGGTGCGCATGGCACTGACCCTCCCCCTCGCGCGCACCACGTGTCAAGCGGGTGGGACAGGAGTCTCATTATGTGAGCGAGGGGCACTTCTAGGAGCACTTCCGCCTCCGGGAACAGCGGGCACACCCCCTTGTGTACACCTCCGCGCCTGTCATTTCACACTCACCTCCCGGGCGCCCCGGTCGGAGTCGAGACCACGACCGTACTCAACCCCTCGGGCCGCCTGGTCGCACCCTCGACGGCGACGCGCCCCTGCGGTTCCCTCGGGCCGCCCGCGAACGCGGGTTCGACCGGACCGTGAGGCACCGGATAGTGGCCCGTGGACAGGGCCCGGCGGAGCCGGTACTCGTCCAGCGGCCCGGAGAAGGCGGCGCCCTGGCCATGGGTGCAGCCCATGGCGCGCAGGGCGATGACCTGCTCGGGCAGATCCACCCCCTCGGCCACCGACTGCAGACCGAGGTCGCCCGCGATACGCAGCAGCCCACTGGTGATCTTGTGCAGCCGGGTGGACTCCACGACGCCCTCGACGAGACCGCGGTCCAGCTTCAGCACGTCGACGGGAAGGCGGCGCAGCGCCGTGATGGCCGCCTGGCCGCTGCCGAGGCCGTCCAGGGCGACCCGGACACCGAGACGCCGCAGATGGGTCAGCCGGCGCTCCAGATCGTCCATGGAGCCCTTCAGCTCGGTGTCGGACAACTCGATGACCAGGGAGCCGGAGGGCAGCCCATGACGGGTGAGCAGCGTCTCCAGGGAGGCCGGGGGCAGTGAGCGGTCCAGCAGCCGCCGGGCGCTCATCCGGACCGACACCGGGACGTGCAGGCCGTTCGCCAGGCGGTCGGAGGCGTGCTCGACGGCCTGCTCCAGCATCCAGCGGCCCAGCTCGGCGGTCTTGTCGTTGTCCTCGGAGACCCGCAGGAACTCGGCCGGGGTGAACAGCACCCCCTGGGACGAGCACCAGCGGGCATGGGACGCGACCGACGAGATCCGCCCGGTGTCCAACTCGACGACGGGCTGGTGCAGCAGCAGGAACTCGCCGTCGTGCAGCGCGGCCCGCAGACGGGTGGCCAGCTCGGCCTTGCGTACGACGTCCTGCTGCATCTGCGGCTGGTACAACTCGACCCGGCCCTTGCCGGACGCCTTGGCGCGGTACATGGCGAGGTCGGCGTTGCGCAGCAGCTCACCGGCGCCGAGACCGGACTCGGCGAAGGCGACGCCGATGGAGGCGGCCACCCTGACGTCGTTGCCGTCGATGGTGTACGGCTGGGAGAGCGTGACCCTGAGCCGGTCGGCCAGCTCGAAGATGTGCTGCTCACGGGCGGCCCGGTCGCGTGAGCCGTCGCCGACGATGAGCGCCGCGAACTCGTCGCCGCCGAGCCGGGCGGCGGTGTCGCCCTGGCGGACGGCTTCCTGGAGTCTGCGGGCGGCCTGGACGAGCAGTTCGTCCCCGGCCTGGTGGCCGATGGTGTCGTTGACGGCCTTGAAGCCGTCGAGGTCGATGAAGAGGACGGCGGTGTTGCGCAGGGCGATGCCCCGGTCGGAGGAGCGGCGGCCGGACAGCGCCTGCTGGACGCGCTTGGTGAACAGGGCGCGGTTGGGCAGGTCGGTGAGCGGATCGTGCTCGGCGTTGTGCTGGAGCTGGGCCTGCAGACGCACCCGCTCGGTGACGTCACGGCTGTTGAAGATGAGGCCGCCGTGGTGCCTGTTGACCGTGGACTCCACATTCAGCCAGCCGCCGTCGCCGGATTTGAAGCGGCACTCGATCCGGGTGGTGGGTTCCTCGGCGGGGCTGGCGGCGAGGAAGCGGCGCACCTCGTGGACGACGCAGCCCAGGTCCTCGGGGTGGATGATCGAGGCCAGCTCCTTGCCGACGAGATCCTCCGCGGGGCGTCCGTAGACCCCTGCGGCGGCCGGGCTGACATAGCGGAGGATGCCGTTGGGCGCGGCGATCATGATGACGTCGCTGGAGCCCTGCACCAGGGAGCGGAAGTGGTTCTCCTTCTGGGCCAGCTCCTGGGTGAGGGTGATGTTGTCGAGGAGCATGATGCCCTGGCGTACGACGAGGGCGAGCACGACCGTGCAGGCGGTGATGAGTACCACGCGGTCGACGCTGCGGCCGTTGAGCACGTTGTAGAGGATGCCCAGCGTGCAGACGGCGGCGGCCAGGTACGGGGTGAGCGCGGCCAGGGAGCCGGCGATGGGGCGGGTGGCCGGATACCGGCTGGGCCCGTCGCCCTGGAGGGGCACATGGACGTGCCCCGCGTGGGGGCCGTCGTACCGGAGGGCGTCATGGCGCTGTCCCGGGATGTGCTCGTGCACCACGCGCGTGTGCGTCTCGTCCTCGGGGCGGCTCTGCCGCTGGCCGGCCCAGGGGGCGTAGGCGAGGAGCAGGGAGCCCGCGAACCAGCCGGCGTCGAGCAGTTGGCCCGAGCGGTAGCTGGTGTTGAGCAGGGGCGAGGTGAACAGGGCGTCGCACATCACGGTGAGCGCGAGCGCGCCGATCGCGGTGTTGACGGCGGTGCGGTGCACCGAGGTGCGGCGGAAGTGCAGCGCGAGCACCATGCTGACCAGGGCGATGTCGAGCAGCGGGTAGGCCAGCGACAGCGCGGTGTGCGCGGTGGTGGAGCCGCCCCGGTGGGCGGTCTGGGCGAGCGCCAGGCTCCAGGAGAGGGTGACCAGGGAGCCGCCGATGAGCCAGGAGTCCAGCGCCAGACAGACCCAGCCGGCCTTGGTCACGGGCCTCTTGGCCAGCACCAGCAGTCCGACGATGGCGGGGGGCGCGAAGCAGAGGAAGAACAGGTCGGCGTAGCTGGGGTTGGGGACGTCCTGGGCCAGGACGACCTCGTACCAGCCCCATACGCCGTTGCCCAGCGCGGCCATCGCCGAGGAGAGGGCGAACAGCAGCCAGGCGGGTCGAAAGCGGCTGTGGCGGCTGCGCGCGTAGCGGAAGCAGGAGACGGCGGCCGCGGCGGCGGCCGCGGCGAGCCCGAAGTCGCCCATGACGAGGGCGACTTGGTGGTTGCCCCAGCCGAGCGCGGCGCCGAGGGCGTAGGCCGCGCACAGCAGGGCGAGGACGATCTGGGCCCGTAGGCTCGCGCCGCCGCGCTCGGGCGGCGGCCCGCCAGGCGGCAGGGGTCCGGGCACCGGCCCCGCGGCCCTGAGCCGGGGGCTCAGCGTGGGCGCGGAGGACGGGCGGGGGCTCACCGGATCGCTCCGATCCGTACCGGTCCCGCGCCGCGCCGGTTCCGCCGGGCGGGATGGGTGAGCGTGTCCCGCCGGTGCCGGTGCGCGGGATGGATGAGTTCTCTGCGGCTGCCGTGCCCGCGGAGCCGGCTGTGACCGCTGTGGACGCCGTGACTCCCGTTCGGGTGTCTGCGCGTCGCGGCTCGCCAGGGCCTGAGTCGGCTCCGCCGCGTCGGATCGTTCGCCCATAGGCCGTGCATCGCCCGTCGCCCCCCTCGCAGTCTCAAGTCCGTCCCCGGCGCCGAACGGTGCGCGGCGCAGCCCCTGTCGGGACGATACACCAGCCTCGTCACTCAGGGACAGTGCACCCATACGCTCCGTGACCACCTGCGGCAAAACGAGCACTCACCGCTTCCGAAGAGATGCGGAGGGTGCCCGAAGTGGATTACGCGCGCGTGGTCGCGCCCGTCATAAGGACCACGTTGCGCAGCGGCCGGTGGTTCACGAAACGTTCCAACTGGTCCACCAACAGCCTTTTGGCGCGCGGCAGAAAGGCCGAGGTGGGCCCGCCGACATGGGGGCTGATCAGCACGCCGGGCGCCTGCCACAGGGGGTGGGCCGGTGGCAAGGGCTCGGGATCGGTCACGTCGAGCGCCGCCGTGATGCGCCCCGTGTCCAGTTCGGCGAGGAGCGCCTTGGTGTCGACGACTCCGCCGCGGGCGACGTTCACCAGCAGTGCCCCGTCCTTCATCCGGGCCAGGAATGCGCCGTCCACCAGGCCTTTCGTCTGTTCTGTGAGCGGGGTGGAGAGGATCACGACATCCGCCTCGGGCAGCAGGGCGGGCAGGTCGGTGAGCGGGTGCACGGGTCCGCGCTCCGTGGTGCGCTCGGAGCGCGCGACGCGCGCCACCCGCGCCACCTCGAAGGGCACGAGCCGGTCCTCGATGGCGGCGCCGATCGCGCCGTAGCCGACGATCAGCACGTTCCTGTCCGCCAGCGCCGGACGGAAACCGCCCTGCCAGTGGCCCCGTTGCTGGGCGCGTACGAAGTCGGGTACTCCGCGTAGTGAGGCGAGGGTGAGCGTGAGGGCGAGTTCGGCCGTACTGGCCTCGTGCACTCCTCGCGCGTTGCAGAGCCGGACGCCCGGTGCGACCACGGACAGTCGCGCCATGACGTCGTCGACACCCGCCGTGAGCGTCTGAATGACGCTCAGGTTCCGCATGCGTTCCAGGGGGTTGCCCCGCACCGCCCAGGGCTTCATGTACGGCACCACGTACAGGACACATGCGGACGGGTCACCGGGATACGGCTGGTTTCCGTCTTCACCTCCGTCCCAGAACAGGTAGTTGGGCCCCTCGGGGAGCCCGTCGATGTCGTCCGGCGGGATGGGCAGCCACACGTCGGCGGTCACGTCCGGGGTGGTGCCGGTGGTGTCCGGGGTGCTGTCTGGGGCGCGGTCGGCAGTCATGCTCGGAGGCTATGTCAGGTGCCCGTGACGGCAGAGGTTAGGTTGGGGGGCCAGGAGAGGGAGGGTCACGACCAGGTGGAGCGCAGGACGATCGGCGCGGCGACGCTCGAAGTGGGGGCCGTCGGACTCGGATGCATGCCGATGAGCTGGGCGTACACAGGGTCGCGGCAACGCGGCGACGAGTCGATGCGGGCGGTGCACCGGGCGCTCGACCTCGGTGTCACGCTGCTGGACACCGCCGACATGTACGGCCCGTTCACCAACGAGCTGCTGGTGGGGCGGGTGTTGAAGGAGCGCCGCCGGGAGGCGTTCGTCTCCACCAAGGTGGGCCTGCTGGTGGGCGAGCAGCACATCGTGGCCAACGGCCGCCCCGGCTATGTGAAACGCGCCTGCGACGCCTCGCTGCGCCGGCTGCAGACCGATGTCATCGACCTCTACCAGCTGCACCGCGAGGACCCCGAGGTGCCCGTCGAGGAGACCTGGGGTGCGATGGCGGAGCTCGTACAGGCGGGAAAGGTACGGTCGTTGGGGCTCAGCGCGGTCGGCGCGCGGGCCGGCCGCCGTCCGGGCGAGGGCATGTACGACGCGACGATCCGCCGGCTGAGCCGTGTCCAGCAGGTGTTCCCGGTCGGCGCGGTGCAGGCGGAGCTGTCGGTCTGGTCCCGGGAGGCGCTGACCTCCCTGCTCCCCTGGTGCTCGGCCCGTGGCATCGGCTTCCTCGCCGCCATGCCCCTCGGCAACGGTTTCCTCACCGGGACCCTGACCCCGGGCGAGGGTTTCGAACCGGACGACATGCGGGCCCGGCACCCCCGCTTCACCGCCGAGATGATGGCCGCGAACCAGCCGATCGTCGCCGGCCTCCGCCGGGTGGCCGCCCGCCATGGCGACGCCGTGACCCCGGCGCAGGTCGCCCTGGCCTGGCTCCTCTCCCAGGGCCCCCACGTGGTCCCTGTCCCGGGCACCAAGCGGGAGCACTGCGTGGCGGAGAACGCGGCGGCGGCGAGCCTCCGGCTGACCCCCGCGGACCTCTCCGAGGTGGCCGCGTTGCCTCCGGCCCAGGGCTCGTGGGATTGAGAGACCGCCTGAGAGCTCGGGGGTAGGGGTTGTGTGGCGGGTGCGGGTGGGAGGGGGCTGGTCGCGCAGTTCCCCGCGCCCCTTGATGGCCCTGCGGGCCGATCAAAAGCGGGGCGCAGCCCCAAGCTTTTAGGGGCGCGGGGAACTGCGCGAGCAACCACACACCACCCGCACCCGCCAAACCAACCCCCACCCCCGAGCTATCAGGCGCAGGGGGTCGAAGGGGCGCAGCCCCTGGGGACGGGACGGGTAGGGGCGGCGGGGGCGAAAAAGGTCCGAGCCGGAACCTGCGGGGCACTCGCGGTGTATGAACAGTAGAAGCTCCACACCGAAGGGCCCGAAGGGATCGTGATGGTGCAACAGCGAGCGGTGACGGCCGTGTTGGCGGCAGCCGTCCTGGCGGTGACAACCGCCTGTTCCTCCGACGACGGAGAGCGACCGAACGAAGCCGGAAGCCCACCCCCCAGCAGCACGGCCTCGGCCGCCCCCTCCGAGCAGACGGAAACACCACCCCCGGCCAAGGGCTCGGTCACAGTGATCCGCACCGTGGCCGAAGACCTCGACTCCCCCTGGGGCCTGGCCCCACTCCCCGAGGGCGGCCTGCTGGTGTCGTCCCGCGACCAGGGCACGATCACCAGAATCGACGAGAAGACCGGCGAGAAGACCGAGCTGGGCGAGGTCCCCGGCGTCGCCGCCGCCGGCGAGGGCGGCCTCATGGGCCTGGCCCTCTCCCCCGAGTACGCCTCGGACCACCTGATCTACGCGTACTTCACCTCGGAGTCCGACAACAGGATCGTACGAATGATCTACGACCCCGAGAAGCCCGAGGGCGAACAGCTCGGCGCCCCGGACACCGTCCTGCGCGGCATCCCCAAGGGCACCAACCACAACGGCGGCCGTATCGCCTTCGGCCCCGACGGCATGCTGTACGCCGGCACGGGCGAGCGGTACGAGGGCCCGCTGGCCCAGGACAAGGACTCCCTCGGCGGCAAGATCCTCCGGATGACCCCGGACGGACAACCGGCCCCGGGCAACCCCTTCGACGACTCCGTCGTGTACTCCTACGGCCACCGCAACGTCCAGGGGCTCGCCTGGGACGGCAAGCAGCGTCTGTGGGCCTCGGAGTTCGGCCAGGACACCTGGGACGAGCTGAACCTGATCGAGCCGGGCGGCAACTACGGCTGGCCCGAGGTCGAGGGCCGGGGCGACGAGTCCGGCTTCGTCGACCCGGTGGCCGTGTGGAGCACGGACGAGGCCTCCCCCAGCGGCATCGCGATGGCCGAGGGCTCCGTCTGGATGGCGGGGCTGCGCGGACAGCGCCTGTGGCGCATCCCGCTGGACGGCACCAAGGCCTCCGCCGACCCCCAGCCGTTCCTGGAGGGCGACTACGGCCGCCTCCGCACGGTCGTGGCGGCCGGCGGCGACAAACTGTGGCTGGTCACCAGCGAGACGGACGGCCGGGGCAGCCCCGAGGGCGGGGACGACAAGATCCTGGAGCTGGAGGTGAGGTAGGACGCGAGGCTACTCGTCGTCGATCAGCGACTGGTCGAGCATCGCCACGGAGACCAGGATCAGGAACGCCCGGTGGATCATGTAGTCGACGATCAGTCCCGGAGCCACGGACACCACGCGGATGTCCTCACCGCTCACCGCCTGGGAAACGGGCGTGAACGGGTCATCGGCCAGCTTGTGGAGCCCCCGCTCCAGGAGCTTGCGGCGCCCCTCGGGAAGGGCGTCACGCTGTGCGGCAGCGCGCTCGGTGAACTCGATCTGGTACAACACGGCTCCTCCGCGGTGCGTGGCCTGCCCGCATTGTCCCGCCACTGCGATGCGTGGCCTGCCGCATTATCCCGCCGCGAGCCGTTCCCCGGCCCCGGCCTCTTCCCCGAACACCCCCAGCCGATGTGCCACCGCCGCCGCCTCTCCCCGGCCCGAGACGCCCAGCTTGGAGAGGATGTTGGAGACGTGGACGCTGGCGGTCTTCGGGGAGATGAAGAGTCGCTCGGCTATCTGGCGGTTGGTGTGGCCGGCGGCCACCAGGCGGAGGACGTCGTGTTCGCGGACGGTGAGGCCGAGCGCGGTCACGGGGTCGGTGGGCGCGAGGGCGGGGGTGTGATCGAGGGTGAGACGGGCCCGGCGGGCCAGGTGGGTGACCTGGTCGGCGAGCGGGCGGGTACCGAGGTGCTCGGCCACGGCGGCGGACAGGCGGAGCAGTTCCGTCGCCCGCTGCCGGGCCTCGTCGTCACCGTCGGTCAGCAGGGCCTCGGCGAGGCGGTGCCGGACGCGGGCGAGGTCGTACGGCCGGTCCAGGGGCTCGAAGGCGGTGACGACGTCGGACCAGCTCTCGGGGGTCATCACGCCCTCGGCGCGCTGGAGTTCGGCCCGCACCCAGAGTTCATGGGCAAGCCAGATGGGCGCGCCGGTGGTGAGTTTCCTGGCCGCGGTGCCGATGCGGTCGAGGACTTCGGCGCGGCCCTGTTCGGCGCCGGGCAGGCTCCGGGCGTCGGCCTCGGCGACGGTGGCGGTGAGCAGCAGCGGCCAGGCGTAACGCTGGGTGCCGACGGGGAAGCCGGCATCGAGGACTCGGGTCAGTTCGGCGCGGGCGTCGGGGAGTCGGTTCTCGGCGGCGGCGATGCCGAGGGTGAGGGTGGACAGCGGGAGGTTGGTCTGCGGCATGGGGTTGTGCGTGCCGTAGTAGCCGTGGGCGAAGTCGAGTTGGCGGCCGGCCTCGGTCAGGTCGCCGCGGGCGAGGGCCATGGTGGCGAGGCAGATGGAGTTCAGGCCGCGCGGCTTGGGGTTGACGCCCCTGGTGCGTGACTCCTCGGCGGCTTCCGCGGCCTCGTCCCAGCGGCCCAGGGAGAGCAGCGACTCGGCGAGGTTGCCCCAGATCCAGGACTCGGAGACCAACAGGCCCATGCGCTGGGTGACTTCAAGGCCCTCGCGCATCAGCCGGACCGCTTCCTGCGAGCGGCCGACGCCCTCCAGACAGGACGGAAGGTTGACATAGGCGCGGCCCACGACGGCGGTGGGCCCCCGGTCGAGGGAGCGGAGGCGGACCTCCTCCATCTCCGCGAAACCGGCCTCCACGTCACCGGCCTCGACCATCAGCCCGCCGAGGGTGAGGCGGGCGTTGAGTTCGATGTCCTCGGCGCCCACCATGCGCGCGTACTCGACGGCGCGCTGGGCGTCGGTGAAGGCGTCGGGGCCGGGAATGTGCAGCATGGACCAGTTGGCGGCGCGGGAAAGGACCTCGGCGTGCACCTCGGACGGGGGCAGACCGCGTACCAGTTCCTGGGCGGTGGCGATCTCCTTCCAGCCGTCGCCCCGGGCCAGGTTCTCGGTCAGCAGGGAGCGCTGAATCCAGAACCAGGCGGTACGCAGCGGATCGCCCCCTTCGGCGAGCAGATCGAGGGCCCGCGCGGTGATCCGCATGGCCCGCTCCCGCTCACCGCACAGGCGTCCGGCGACGGCGGCCTCGGCCATGAGGTCGAGATAGCGCAGCGGGGTGGTGGCGGGGTCGCAGCCGCAGGGCGGGTAGACCTCGGTGTAGTCGACGGGGCGCAGGGTGGCGCGTACGGCGTCGGGGGCGGCGTCCCACAGTTCCATCGCCCGCTCCAGCAGCCGTAGTTGCTCGGCGTGGGCATGGCGGGAGCGGGCCTCGACGGAGGCGTCGAGGACGGCGGGGAGGGCCTTGGCGGCGTCGTGGGCGTGGTACCAGTGGCTGGCCAGCCGGGTGGCGCGGCCGTCGGCGGGGACGAGCGCGGGGTCGGCCTCCAGGGCTTCGGCGTAGCGGCGGTTGAGGCGGGAGCACTCGCCGGGGAGCAGGTCGTCGCCGATGGCCTCGCGGACGAGGGCGTGCCGGAAGCGGTAGCCGTCGCCGCCGGGTGCGGCGAGCAGGATGTTGGCGCCGACGGCGGCCCGTAGCGCCTCGATGAGGTCGTCCTCGGAGAGCCGGGCCACGGCCGCGAGCAGGGCGTACTCCACGGTGGAGCCGCCCGCGGCGACGACACGGGCGACCCGCTGGGCGTCCTCGGGAAGCTTCTCGACGCGGACGAGGAGGAGGTCGCGCAGGGAGTCGGTGAGGCCGACGCAGCCGCCGTCGTGGGCGGCGACGGCGAGTTCCTCGACGAAGAAGGCGTTGCCGTCGGAGCGTTCGAAGATCTCGTCGACCTGGGTGGGGTCGGGTTCGGTGGCGAGGATGCCGGCGAGTTGGTGGCCGACCTCGGCGCGGTTGAAGCGGCGCAGTTCGATACGGCGGACCGTGCGCAGACGGTCGAGTTCGGCGAGGAGGGGGCGCAGCGGGTGGCGGCGGTGGATGTCGTCGGAGCGATAGCTGGACAGGACGACGAGGCGGCCCGAGCGCAGGGTGCGCAGGAGGTAGGAGAGGAGGTGGCGGGTGGAGGTGTCGGCCCAGTGCAGGTCCTCCAGGACGAGGACGATGGTGCGGTCGGCGGCGAGGCGTTCCAGGAGGCGGGCCGTCAGCTCGAACAGGCGGGCCGTGCCGTTCTCGTCGTGGCGGGCGCGCGGGGTCTCGCCCAGCTCGGGGAGGAGTCGGGCCAGTTCCTGCTCCTGGCCGGCGGCTGCGGCGGCAGCTCTTCGGGGAGGCGTCGGTAGAGGGTGCGCAGGGCGGTGGAGAAGGGGGCGAAGGGCAGTCCGTCGGCGCCGATCTCGACACAGCCGCCGAGGGCGACGACCGCGCCCTCGCGCTCGGCCGCCGCCGCGAACTCCTCCACCAGCCGCGTCTTCCCGACCCCGGCCTCACCGCCGAGCAACAGCGCCTGCGGCTCACCGCACGCGCTTGCCCCACCGCGCTCCTGCGAGGAACCCGCACCGGCCGCACGGGCCAGCGCGTCGTGCAGGACCGCCAACTCCTCGACCCGACCGACGAACACCGGACTGACTGACCTGCTCTCCACAACCCCGAGCATCGCACGCCGGGCCGCCGGCCCGGCACCGAATATCGGGAGGAGGGGGATCGCCAGGTGCGGGTGCCGGGAGGCCGGGCCGGGTGTCGGCGAGGTGGTCACGCCGCGCGGGTGAAGCGGAAGCGTCGGGGGCCGTCCGGGGTCCCGTCGCCGCTCTGCTTCCCTGGCCGGGGCCCTGTCTCGGAGGCGGCCCCCGACTCGGTACTCGCCCCCGAGTCCCTACCGGTTCTCCCGCCGCTACTCGCCCCCGACGCGGCGGCCCTGGCCTCTCGCGCGGCTTCTCGGTGGGCGCGGCGGGCCTCGCGTACACGGCGGTGGTGTTCCGCCTCACGGATCAGTTCGGCGGAGCGGATGCGGTGGAGTTCGTACTCGAACATGTCGTACCCCCGTGAAGTCCGGTGTCGGATCGCTGGTTTCGCGATGGCTCCACCTTCGTCTCCCAGGGGGGTCGGCCACATCGGGAGAGTTCCGCATCTTCGACGCGTGAGGGGCCTTAGGTCCGCCGTGGGAATGCCCACGGCGGACCTAAGGCCCCTCAGAAACCGGCCTGCCGCCGGCCCGCGCGGAACTCAGGTGCTCGGCACGCTCAGCAGGATGTCGGTGTACTTGAGGACGGCCAGGATGAGGCCGATGAAGGCGACCGTGATGCCCGCCCAGGCGGCCGACTTCACCCACGGCGCCTGCACCTGGTCGGGGTCGCCGAACGCGGGCCGCATCAGCACGAAGACGCCCACGAGCAGTCCGACGAGGGCGAAGATGCCCGCGACAAGGGCGTTGGCGTTCCAGGACTCGCCGTAGTACTGGTGGAGCATCGTGGCGACGTCGGCGTTCTGCGCGGTCTCCAGCTGCCCGAACATCTGGTTGCGGGCCTGCGCCACATTGCCGACCCAGCTGCCGGTGAGGGAAACCAGGGCGAGTACGACGGAGACGATCGCGGCGGCGCCCTGCCCGACACCGGGGGACGACTTGGCGGCGACCGGCAGCCCGTCCTCGTCGAGCGCGTCGGGCCCACCGATGTCGTCGGCGCCCTCGCCGCCCTCGGCAGCCCCGCTCGCCTCCCCGACCTCCTGGACCTCCTCGGCGGCCTCGGTGGCCGTGTCCGCCGTGGTGTCCTCCTTGGTGACGTTCACCGTCTCCTCGCCCTTCGTGGCGTCGGCGCCCGTCCCGGCCCCGGTCTCGTCAGCTGTCTTGGTTCCCATGCCTCGCACCGTACGGATGTTGTCTGAGAGGTCGCTTAATGATCGTTGTGCGCGGTACGCGCGCGTGCGGCACGCCATTCGGGCGCCAGAACGGACCATATCTCCAAGTCGTGCCGGACCCCCCGGTGGGGATACCTCTCCCGCTGCACGCCGTCCCGGCTCATCCCCAGCCGCCGGGCCACGTTGATGCTCGGCCGGTTCCCGGAGGCCGCGATCCACTCGACGCGGTGGATGCCGCGGACGCCGACCGCCCAGTCGATGAGGACGCGCATCGCGCGGGTGACCAACCCCCGTCCCGTACCGGAGGGTTCGAGCCAGCAGCCGACCTCGCAGTTGGCGTTCTCCGCGTCGAAGTTGAGGAAGAGGACACCGCCGACGAGTGTGCCGTCGAGCCAGAGTCCGTGCAGGGAGCCGGTGTCGGCGGCGCGCATGTCGGCGTACCGCTGGAGTACTTCGCGGGCGGAGGCGGTGTCGACGGCCCTCTCCCCGAAGGGGACGTACTCGTTGATGAAGTCCCGCCCGCGCTCCAGATGGGCCAGGAACTCGTCGGCGTGCCAGGGCTCCAGGGGCCGCAGTTCCGCTCCGTCACCCAGGGATATCGCGTACATCCTTCGGCTGCTCCTTCTCCGGCTCCAGTTCCTCCACCACGACGTCCGCGAGCCTCTCATGGGCGGCACGGGACTCGGGAGGCTCGATGCTGATGCGGGGCATGCGCTTGTCGAGCCAGCGGGGGAGCCACCAGTTGGCGCCGCCGAGCAGGTGCATCAGGGCGGGGACGAGCAGGGTGCGCAGGACGAAGGCGTCGAGGGCGACGGCGGAGGCGAGGGCGATGCCGAACATGGCGATCACGCGGTCGCCGCTGAGGACGAAGGCGAGGAAGACGGAGATCATGATGACCGCCGCGGAGTTGATGACCCGGCTGGTCTCGGCGAGGCCGACCCGGACCGCGCGCCGGTTGTCGCCGGTCTCCAGCCACTCCTCGTACATCCGGCTGACCAGGAAGACCTGGTAGTCCATGGACAGGCCGAAGAGGACGGACACCATGATGACCGGGAGGAAGGGTTCGATCGGGCCCGCGCTGCCGAGGCCCAGCAGCTCGCTCCCCCAGCCCCACTGGAAGATCGCGACGACCACACCGAACGCGGCGGCGACGGCGGCCACGTTCATCGCGGCGGCCTTCAGCGGTATCCCGATCGACCGGAAGGCGAGCAGGAGCAGCAGACAGCCGAGCCCGATGACGACGCCGACGAACAGCGGCAGTTTGCCGACGATGACGTCCGCGAAGTCGTCGTAACCGGCGGTCACCCCGCCCACATGGACATCGAGGGAGGTGTCGGTCTGGGCGCGCGGCAGCACCTCGTCGCGCAGTCGTTCGACCAGCTGGCTGGTCTTCTCGGACTGCGGGGAGGAGGTCGGTACGACGGTGAGGTACGCGGTGTCGCCGCCGGTGTTGTACGTGACCGGGGTGACGGATGAGACGCCTTCGGTGGCCCTGAGGGTGGCGTCGAGGCTGTCGAGGGCGAGCTTGTCGGCGGCGCCGTCGACCTTGGTGACCAGGGTGAGCGGGCCGTTGACGCCGGGGCCGAAGCCTCCCCCACTCTCGGCTTCGCTTGAGCGGGAGGTGCCCCCAGCGAGGAGGTCGTAGGCCTGGCGGGTGGTGGCCGTCTTCGGGTCGTTGCCCTGGTCGGAGGTGCCGAGGCGCAGGCCGAGCGTGGGCAGGGCGAGCAGGGTCATGACGACGAGGGCGATCGCGCCGAGCTTCTTGGGGTGCCGCTCGACGAACGCGGACCAGCGGGCCGCGAACCCGGTGGGCAGTTCGGGCTCGGGGCCGTGCTCGGCCAGCCGCCGGCGCTCACGGCGGCTGAGGGCGCGCATGCCGGTGTACGAGAGCAGCGCGGGCAGCAGGGTGACGGAGGCGGCGACGGTGAGCAGCACGGTGAGGGAGGCGGCGATGGCGACGCCGTTGAGGAAGCCGAGCCTGAGGATCAGCATCCCGAGCAGGGCTATGCAAACGGTGGCGCCCGCGAACACCACGGCCCGTCCCGTGGTGGCGACGGCGCCGCGCGCGGCCTCCTCGACCGGCAGTCCGCGTTTCAGCCCTCGGCGGTGGCGGGTGACGATGAACAGCGCGTAGTCGATGCCGACGCCGAGGCCGATCAGCGTGCCCAGCATGGGGGCGAAGTCGGCGACCGTCATGGCGTGCCCGAGCAGCGTGATCCCGGCGTAGGCGGTGCCGACGCCGACCAGGGCGGTGGCGATCGGCAGCAGGGACGCGGCGAGCGAGCCGAAGGCGAGGAAGAGGACCACGGCGGCGACCAGCACGCCCACGATCTCGGCGAGGTGCCCGTCGGCGCTCTCGGTGAGCCCGATCGACGTACCGCCCAGCTCCACCTGGAGCCCGTCGCCCTCGGCGGCCTTCGCGGTGTCGACGACGGCCTGGGCCTCGCCCTCACCGACGTCCTCGGCGGCCTTGTCGAAGGTCACGGTGGCGTAGGCGGTGTGCCCGTCCTCGCTGATCCGGCCGGTGCCGGCACCGTCGTACGGGTCGGTCACGGCGGCGACGCCCGGCAGATCGGCGATCTCGTCGAGGGTCTTCGTCATGGTCTGCTCGACGGCGGCGGCCCGTACGGTGCCCTGGTCGGTGTGCCAGACGACGGTGGCGCTGTCGCCGCTGATCCTGGGGAAGCCCTCGCTCAGCAGTTCGGCTGCGCGGCTGGATTCGGTGCCGGGCGTCTTGTAGTCGTTCGAGTACGCGGCTCCCGCGGCGGCCGCGCCGGCGGCGGTGCCGCCGAGGGCGAGTAGCCACAGCAGGACGACGACAAGGCGGTGCCGAACACACCAGCGCGCGAGGGCTGCCACGGAACGTGCTCCTGGGGGGGGTGTTGATCTTTGACCGTGAACAGCCGAAATGAACTGAACAGCCCGCAAAGAACGCATGAGCAACGGCCCAGCCACTCTCGCACCCGAAAGTGATCGTTGGGCCGTTTTGAGGGTCTCCTCACAGGAGATGGGAGGCACCTCACAGGGCAGTCGGGGCCAGTGTGTCGCCCTGTGTCACGGGAGTGGACACGGATGGACACGGCTGAGGGCGGCGCATCGTGGTGATGCGCCGCCCTCAGGGGTACGGCACCGGAGCGCGGGGTGTTCAGTCCGCGCCCGGAGGCTACGGCGAGAGGTGGGTCACCTCCGTCGGAAGGCATCCGTGCGGTGGGTCACCCCTCAGCCGCAAGGCAAGGCATCCGGAGGGACGGATCACCCCTCGCTGACGCCCAGCTTCTCCAGGATCAGTTCCTTGACGCGGGCCGCGTCGGCCTGGCCCCGGGTCGCCTTCATGACCGCGCCGACCAGGGCGCCGGCCGCGGCCACCTTGCCGCCGCGGATCTTGTCGGCGATGGCCGGGTTGCCGGCGATGGCCTCCTCGACGGCGGTGGTCAGGGCGCCCTCGTCGGAGACGACCTTCAGCCCGCGCTTGTCGACGACCTCGTCCGGGGTGCCCTCGCCCGCGAGGACGCCCTCGATGACCTGCCGGGCCAGCTTGTCGTTGAGGTCACCCTTCGCGACCAGCTCGGTGACCCGGGCGACCTGCGCCGGGGTGATCGCCAGCTCGTCCAGCGTCTTGCCGGACTCGTTGGCGCTGCGGGCCAGTTCACCCATCCACCACTTGCGGGCGGAGGCGGCGTCGGCCCCGGCGTCGATGGTGGCGACGATCGGGTCCAGCGCACCGGCGTTGATGATGGCCTGCATATCGGTGGCGGAGATGCCCCACTCGGCCAGCAGCCGGGTACGCCGGGCCAGCGGCAGCTCGGGCAGCGCGGCCCGGATCTCCTCGACCCACTCACGCGAGGGCGCGACCGGCACCAGGTCCGGCTCGGGGAAGTACCGGTAGTCCTCGGCCTCTTCCTTGACCCGGCCCGAGGTGGTGGACCCGGTGTCCTCGTGGAAGTGCCGGGTCTCCTGCACGATCGTGCCGCCGGACGACAGCACGGCCGCGTGCCGCTGGATCTCGAAGCGGGCCGCGCGCTCGACGCTGCGCAGCGAGTTGACGTTCTTGGTCTCGCTCCGCGTGCCGAACTTCTCGGTGCCGTTCGGGCGCAGCGACAGGTTCACGTCGCAGCGCATCTGGCCCATCTCCATCCGGGCCTCGGAGACACCGAGCGCTCTGATGACCTCGCGCAGCTCACGGACGTACGCCTTGGCGACCTCCGGTGCGCGCTCCCCGGCCCCGACGATCGGCTTGGTGACGATCTCGATGAGGGGGATGCCCGCGCGGTTGTAGTCCAGCAGTGAGTGGGAGGCTCCGTGGATACGACCGGTCGCGCCACCCACGTGGGTGGACTTGCCGGTGTCCTCCTCCATGTGGGCGCGCTCGATCTCCACGCGGAAGGTCTCGCCGTCCTCCAGCTGGACGTCGAGGTAGCCGTTGAAGGCGATCGGCTCGTCGTACTGGGAGGTCTGGAAGTTCTTCGGCATGTCCGGATAGAAGTAGTTCTTCCGGGCGAAGCGGCACCATTCGGCGATCTCGCAGTTCAGCGCGAGGCCGATCTTGATGGCGGACTCGACGCCGGTCGCGTTGACGACCGGGAGGGCGCCGGGCAGGCCGAGGCAGACCGGGCAGGTCTGGGTGTTGGCGTCCTGACCGAGCGCGGTCGAACATCCGCAGAACATCTTGGTCTTGGTGCCGAGTTCGACATGGACCTCAAGGCCCATGACGGGGTCGTACGACGCCAGCGCGTCCTCGTACGACACCAGGTCGGTCGTGGTGGTCACGGTGAAACTTCCCTCTCAGCCCAGCAGGATGTCGTCGTCGCCCTGCCGCTTCAGGTCGCGGTAGAGGATGGCCAGATTGGTGACGACCGCAGCGCCGGTCAGGACGGCGTCGAGCAACCGCAGCGTGTCGTTGTCGGAGCGGGCCGCCTTGATCTGCTTGTAGACACCGAAGGCGCCGAACGCCGACGTGGCCATCGATACATAGAGACCGGTCCTGGACTTCTTGAAGTCCTTGGCCTTGGACAGTGCGTTCACAGTGACGGAGCCTCCTCCAGAAGCGGGTGGCCCCACCTTTCCACGAAGGCGGCCTCCACAGCGGCGCCGACCTTGTAAAGACGGTCGTCCTTGAGCGCCGGGGCGATGATCTGCAGACCGACCGGCAGCCCGTCCTCCGGCGCGAGACCGCAGGGCAGGGACATCGCGGCGTTGCCCGCGAGGTTGGTCGGGATGGTGCACAGGTCGGCGAGGTACATCGCCATCGGGTCGTCGGCGCGCTCACCGATCGGGAAGGCGGTGGTCGGCGTCGTCGGGGAGACGATCACATCCACCTTCTCGAACGACTTCTCGAAGTCGCGGGTGATGAGCGTACGGACCTTCTGGGCGGAGCCGTAGTACGCGTCGTAGTAGCCGGAGCTGAGCGCGTACGTGCCGAGCATGATGCGGCGCTTGACCTCGGGGCCGAAGCCCGCCTCACGGGTGATCGAGGTGACCGCCTCGGCGGAGTTCGAGCCGTCGTCGCCGGTGCGCAGGCCGTAGCGCAGACCGTCGAAGCGGGCCAGGTTGCTCGAACACTCGCTCGGCGCGATCAGGTAGTACGCGGCCAGCGCCAGGTCGAACGAGGGGCAGTCCAGCTCGACGATCTCGGCGCCCAGCTCCTTGAGGAGGGCCACGGACTCGTCGAACCGCTGCAGCACACCGGCCTGGTAGCCCTCGCCGCGGAACTGCTTGACGACACCGACGCGCATTCCGGCGACGCTGCCGCCCCGGGCTGCCTCGACGACCGGCGGGACCGGGGCGTCGATGGAGGTGGAGTCCATCGGGTCGTGCCCGGCGATGACCTCGTGGAGGAGCGCCGCGTCCAGAACCGTACGGGCGCAGGGCCCGCCCTGGTCGAGGGAGGACGAGAAGGCGACCATGCCGTAGCGGGAGACCGCCCCGTACGTCGGCTTCACACCGACCGTGCCGGTGACGGCGGCCGGCTGGCGGATCGATCCGCCGGTGTCGGTGCCGATGGCGAGGGGTGCCTGGTAGGAGGCGAGGGAGGCGGAGGAGCCACCGCCGGAGCCGCCCGGGATACGGGTGAGGTCCCAGGGGTTGCCGGTAGGCCCGTACGCGCTGTTCTCGGTGCTGGACCCCATGGCGAACTCGTCCATGTTGGTCTTGCCGAGGATGACGACGTCCGCGTCCTTCAGCTTCTTGGTGAGGGTGGCGTCGTAGGGCGGCAGCCAGCCTTCGAGGATCTTCGAGCCGACGGTGGTGGGAACGCCGACGGTGGTGAAGATGTCCTTCAGCGCCAGCGGAACCCCGGCGAGCGGCCCGAGCTTCTCGCCCCTGGCCTTCTTCTCGTCGACGGCGCGGGCCTGGGCGAGGGCGCCCTCGCGGTCGACGTGCAGGAAGGCGTGCACCTTCTCGTCGACGGCCTCGATCCGGGCCAGATGGGCCTCGGTCACCTGTACGGCGGTGAGTTCGCCGGAGGCGATCTTCGCGGCGATCTCGGCCGCGGTGAGCTTGATGATGGCGTCGGTCATGACGTGATCAGTCCTCCCCCAGGATCTGCGGCACCTTGAAACGCTGCTGCTCCTGGGCCGGGGCGCCGGACAGCGCCTGCTCGGGGGTGAGCGACGGACGGACCTCGTCCGCGCGCATGACGTTCGTCAGCGGCAGCGGGTGCGAGGTCGGCGGTACATCTTGGTCGGCGACCTCGCTGACGCGGGCGACCGCGCCGATGATGTCGTCCAGCTGGCCCGCGAAGTGTTCGAGTTCTTCGGGCTTCAGCTCCAGACGCGCCAGCCGGGCGAGGTGGGCGACCTCCTCGCGCGTGATGCCAGGCATGCAGCGATCCTCTGGGGTGAGTGTGTTGGGTTTGGGCCCAATCCTATGGGGCGCGGTGGGTTGCCCGCGCACGGGTTTCGCCCCCGCCGCCCCTTCCCGTCCCGTCCCCAGGGGCTGCGCCCCTTCGACCCCCCTGCGCCTCATAGCTCGGTAACGGCTCTTCGTTCGGCGACCGCGGGTGGGTGGGGGCTGATCGCGCAGTTCCCCGCGCCCCTGAAAGCATGGGGCTACGCCCCGCTTTTCATCGGCCCGCAGGGCCGTATCGCAGGGCCGCAGGCCCCTGCCTTCAAGGGGCGCGGGGAACTGCGCGAGCAACCACACACAACCCGCACCCGCCAACCAACCCACACCACCCGAGCTATAAGGCGCAGCGGGGGCGAGGAACTACTCGTCGGCCGTCGCCGCAGGCAACGCGGCGGCGGGCCGCTGCCACCCCCGCGACCCCCTCGCCCGCAACCACGCCGTCGTCTCATCCGGCGGCATGGCCGCAGCGACCAGCCACCCCTGGACGGCGTCACACCCCAGATCCCGCAACCGCTCCCACGTCTCGTCGTCCTCCACACCCTCCGCCACAACGAGCAGCCCCAGCGAATGCGCGAGGTCGACCGTGCAGCGAACGATCTCGGCGTCCTCGTTGTCGACGGCGAGCCGTGCGACGAACGAACGGTCGATCTTCAGCTCACTGACCGGCAACCGCCGCAGATGCACCAGCGAGGAGTACCCGGTCCCGAAGTCGTCGAGGGACATCTTCACCCCGTGCCCGGTCAGCCCGGCCAGGGTGTCCGCGGCCTTCTGCGGGTCCTCCAGCAGGACGTGTTCCGTTATCTCCAGCTGGAGCGCCCCGGCGGGAACCCCGTGCCGGGCGAGCCGCGCGGCGACGGCGCCGGCGAAGCCGGGGGTGTGGACGTCGCGCGGCGAGACGTTCACGGCGACCGGTACGTGCAGGCCCTGCGCCCGCCACTTCGCCACCTGCCCGAGCGCGGTCTCCAGGACGTACTCGGTGAGGTGCGGCATCAGCCCGGAGGACTCGGCGATCGCTATGAACTCGTCCGGCGGCACCTTCCCCCGCTCGGGATGCACCCACCGCACCAGCGCCTCCAGCCCGGCCACCTGCCCGTCGAAGCGGACCTTCGGCTGGTAGTGCAACTCGACCTCGTGGGCGTCGAGGGCCCGGCGGAGGTCGCCGAGGAGACCGAGCCGGTCGGGGGTGTTGGAGTCCCGCTTGGACTCGTACACCTCCACGCCCGTACGGTCCCGCTTGGCCTGGTACATCGCCACGTCGGCCCGCCTGAGCAGCCCCTCCGCGTCGAGTGCGTGGTCGGGGAAGACGGCGAGCCCGGCGCTGGCCTCCAGGACGAGGGTGAGCCCGTCGAGGTCGAGCGGTGAGCCGAGCGCGGCGACCAGGTTGCGGGCGACGCGGGACGCGGACGTGGTGGAGTCGGCGACGGGCAGCAGTACGGCGAACTCGTCACCGCCGAGTCGTGCCGCCTCCGCGCCGCGCGGCAGCGCGACCCTCAGCCGGTCGGCGATCTGCAGCAGCAGCCGGTCGCCCGCGAGATGACCGAGGGTGTCGTTGACCGACCGGAAGCGATCGAGATCGATCAGCATCAGTGCGGAACGTGCCCCGATGCGTTCGGCGTCGTCCAGTGCGGTCCAGGTGCGTTCGAGCAGCCACTGGCGGTTGGGCAGTCCGGTGAGCGGGTCGCGCAGTTGTTCCTCGGCGCGGGCGCGCGCGATCCACAGGGTGGAGTCGAGGGCGATCAGCGGGATCGCGAACAGCGGCAGCAGCAGGGGCTGGGCGGTGGCGACCACACAGACGAGGGGCGCGATACCGAACAGCGCCACGGCGACGAGCCCCTGTCTGACCATGGCCGTGCGGGCGACGGTGGGCAGGCCCCCGCGCGGCGAGGCGAGATACCAGAGCAGGGCGCGGGTGACGAGGAGGTAGGCGATGGCGACCAGGGCCACCTGGGGGGCCGAGTAGAAGTTCCAGCTCGCCGGGTCCCACGGGTGTTCGACGGAGGGGACTCGGCCGAAGGCGCGCAGGACGAGGGCACCGACGCCGATGCCGAGGATGTCGACCGCGCCGTGCAGCACTCCCTGCCGCCAGCGGCCCCGGCGGGCGACGCCCACGAGCACGACGACGGTGAGGCTGACCATCCCGGCCGCGAGCCAGCCGTAGAGGAGCAGCACGGCGAGGGTGAGGGCGGCTCCGGAGCCGGTGCCGCCCCACCAGCGGGCGCGGCCCATGGCGACCAGATGGCCGACGATGATGCCGGTCAGCAGGGCGAGCGACCAGCCGACCGTGCCCGAGGGGAAGAGGGCGTGCTGTCCGGCGAAGGCCCGGTAGAAGCCGGCGCCGAGGATGGCTCCGGCGAGGCCGACGATCGCGGCGGGCAGTGCGGGCCAGGACAGATGCCGGTCGGCGTCGTGTCCGGGCAGTCCGTGTCCCGCCAGTCCTTGACCCGGCAGTCCATGGCCGCGTCCGTCGTCGACCGCGCCGGTGACGGGTGAGGCCCCGGCCGGGCCGCCGCTGCCGGTCACGGTGCCGGGGGTGATGTGGGCGGGGCCCGGCAGGAGCGCGGCGGGTACGGTCGCGCTCGTCCGGCCCGGGGGGCGGACCGCGCCGGCGGCGGGGTCCGTCCCGGTGGGGGGCGGTACGGCCCCTGCGCCGGGGTCGGTGGTGCCTGCCCGTGCGTCGCCCTGTGCTCGGCTTCCCTCGAACGGGCGTCCCCCCATGAACAGGGAACGCCCCCATCGCCAGGCCCCGGACACCCGGCGCAGACGCAGCCGTGAGTCCGGGGCGACGCTCTCGGTCGGTTCCATTCCCGTCCCTCTCACAGCCGGCGGTGCCCACGCCACGCGGCCCATTGCTCCCGACAGTCCGGGGCGGCACCACGTCCGACGACCCACCACGCGTTTGGGCACGGCAGGCGCACAACCTCAACAGTAGGCCGCACAAGGCTTTCACGGGCAGCCGTCGACTGCGGTTGCTCGAATGCGACCAGCCACCCATATGCATCTGGTATGCGCCGAACGGGTGGTCTTCAACCCCTACTCCTCGGTCGGAAGCGCGACTTCGGCCGCCGCTTCCGCTCCTTGTTCGAGCAGAACCGCGAACCCTTCCTCGTTCAGAACCGGCACCTTCAGCTGCATCGCCTTGTCGAACTTGGAACCGGGGTTCTCACCGACCACCACGAAGGAGGTCTTCTTCGAAACCGACCCGGTCACTTTCGCGCCTCTGCTCTGCAGGGCCTCCTTGGCTCCGTCACGCGTGTGGTGTTCGAGGGTGCCCGTCACGACGACCGTCAGCCCTTCGAGGGGCCGGGGACCCTCGTCCTCACCGGAGCCCTCCTCCTCCATCCGCACACCGGCGGCCTTCCACTTGCGCAGGATCTCCTGGTGCCAGTCGACCGCGAACCACTCCTTGAGCGAGGCGGCGATGATCGGACCGACGCCGTCGGTGTTCGCCAACTCCTCCTCACCGGCCTGCTGGATACGGTCGATGGAGCGAAACTCCCTGGCCAGCGCCTCGGCGGCGACCGGCCCGACATGGCGGATCGACAGCCCGGTGATGACGCGCGCGAGCGGGCGCTCCTTGGCGGCGGCGATGTTCTCCAGCATCGCGACCGCGTTCTTCTTCGGGGCGCCCTCCTGGTTGGCGAAGACCATGGCGGTCTTCTCCTCGCCGGTCTTCGGGTCGCGCTTGGGCAGTCCGCTGTCCTGGTCGAGGACGTACGCCTTGATGGGCAGCAGCCGCTCGATGGTCAGGTCGAACAGATCGCCCTCGTCGAGGAGCGGCGGCTCGGACGGCTCCAGCGGCTTGGTGAGCGCGGCGGCGGCGACATAGCCGAAGTGCTCGATGTCCAGGCATTTGCGGCCCGCGAGATAGAACAGCCGCTCCCGCAACTGGGCCGGGCAGGTACGGGAGTTGGGGCAGCGCAGGTCTACGTCGCCCTCCTTCATGGGCCTGAGCGCCGTACCGCACTCGGGGCACTCGGCGGGCATCACGAACTCCCGCTCGCTGCCGTCCCGCAGGTCGACGACGGGTCCGAGGATCTCCGGGATGACGTCACCGGCCTTGCGCAGCACCACCGTGTCCCCGATGAGGACGCCCTTGGCCTTGACGATGTCCTGGTTGTGCAGGGTGGCGAACTCGACCTCCGATCCGGCCACCGTGACCGGCTCGACCTGGGCGTACGGTGTCACCCGGCCGGTACGTCCCACGCCCACACGGATGTTGACGAGCTTGGTGTTGACCTCCTCCGGCGCGTACTTGTACGCGATGGCCCAGCGCGGCGCGCGCGAGGTGGAGCCGAGGCGGCCCTGAAGAGGAATCTCGTCCAACTTGACGACGGCACCGTCGATCTCGTGCTCCACGGAGTGCCGGTTCTCGCCGTAGTGGGCGATGAACTCCCGTACGCCGTCGAGGTCGTCGACCACCCGGTTGTGCCGGGCGGTGGGCAGCCCCCAGGACTTGAGGAGGTCGTATGCCTGGGAGAGCCGGCTGAGGCCGTCCTTGAAGCCCTCCAGGGCGCCGATGCCGTGGACGACCATGTGGAGGGGGCGGGTGGCCGTGACCCGCGGGTCCTTCTGCCGGAGCGAACCGGCCGCCGCGTTACGGGGGTTGGCGAAGGGCTTGTCCCCCGCCTCCACCAGGCGGGCGTTCAGCTCCTCGAACTTCTCCATCGGGAAGTAGACCTCGCCGCGGATCTCCACGAGGTCCGGGACGCTGTCGCCCGTCAGCCGGTCCGGGATCTCGGCGATCGTGCGGACGTTCGGCGTGATGTCCTCGCCGGTACGGCCGTCACCGCGGGTCGCCGCGCGCGTGAGACGCCCGTGCTCGTACGTGAGGTTGACGGCGAGACCGTCCACCTTCAGCTCGCACAACAGGTGATAGTCACTGGTACCGACGTCCTTGGCGACGCGCTCGGCCCAGGCCGCCAACTCCTCGTCGGTGAAGGCGTTGTCCAGTGAGAGCATGCGCTCGCGGTGCTGGACGGCGGTGAACTCCGTCTCGTACGCGCCCGCGACCTTCTGCGTCGGCGAGTCCGGCGTGCGCAGTTCGGGATACTCCTCCTCAAGCTCCTCCAGGGAGCGCAGAAGCAGGTCGAACTCCGCGTCGCTGACGACGGGAGCGTCCTTCACGTAGTACCGGAAGCGGTGCTCCTCGATCTGCTCGGCGAGCCGGGCGTGCTTCTCCCGGGCCTCGGCGGGCACCGGGCCCTCGGCGGGTGCTGAAGTGGGCTGTGCGTCCTTGTCGCCGGCCACCGTGTTGTCCTCCCGTTACTCTGGGTTGTCCGCGAGGGATCTCGCCGCCTTGACGCAGTGGGCGAGCGCCCGGCGGGCGTACGCCGGGGAGACCCCCGCGAGCCCGCACGACGGCGTGACCGTCACCGCGTCCGCGAGAAGCCCCGGACGCAGCCCCAGCCTGCGCCACAGCGTCCTGACACCCATGACGCTACCGGCAGGGTCTGACAATGCCCCTTCGGCGGTCGGCACGACACCGACGAGCAGCTTCGTACCCCCCTCCACCGCTTCCCCGATCGCATCGTCGTCACGCTCGGTGAGCAGCGAGAAGTCGAAGGAGACCCCGGCGGCGCCGGCGCGGCGGAGCAGGGCGAAGGGGACGTCGGGGGCGCAGGTGTGGACGATGACGGGGCTGTTGTCGCCGCCGACCACACCGATGATGTCGCGCAGTGCCGCCTCGACGATCTGCCGGTCGACGGCCCTGTAAGTCCGGTACCCGCTGGCCGTCCTCACCTGCCCGCGCAGGACGGCTGTGAGGGAGGGTTCATCGAGTTGAAGGACGATCTGGGCGCCGGGCACCCGGCGCCGCAGATCATCGAGATGGAGCCGTAGCCCTTCGGCGAGCGAGCCGGCGAGATCACGACACGCCCCCGGGTCGGAGAGGGCGGACTCGCCGTTCTTCAGCTCCAGGGCGGCGGCGAGGGTCCAGGGGCCCACCGCCTGCGCCTTGAGCGGGCCCGTGTACTCCTGTGTGAACTCCTCCAGCGCGTCGAGGTCCTCCCCGAGCCACGACCGCGCCCGCTTGGTGTCCCGCCCGGGCCGGTCCCCGATCCGCCAGCCACTGGGCTCCACGCGCGCGTACAGCTCGACGAGCATGCCCGCCGTCCGACCGATCATGTCGGCGCCTGGGCCACGGGCGGGCAGCTCGGGGAGATACGCCATCCCCGTCTCCGGCCACTCGAACGTCCCGGTCACGGTCTTGGCGGCCTCCCGGGCATCACCACCGGGCATGGAGCCGATACCGGTGGCCGCGCCAAAGCGAAGTTTTTCTTCCACGGGGGAAGCCTACGGAGGTCTTCGGGGAGGCGGTTGGGCGAGTGCGGGTAGGTGGGGACTGGTCGCGCCCACGCGGCGGAGCCGCATATGTCACTGCCCCGCGCCCCTGAAAAGCAGGGGCTGCGCCCCTTGCTTTTCGGCCCGCAGGGCCGGGTCTTTGTCTTCAGGGGCGCGGGGAACTGCGCGAGCAACCACACACAACCCGCACCCGCCAACCAACCCCCACCCCCGAGCTATCAGGCGCAGGGGGTCGAAGGGGCACAGCCCCTGGGGATGGGTCGGGTAGGGGCGGCGGGGGCGAGGATCGTGGATGTCACTGCCCCGGCCGCACCGTCAGGTCGTTGACTTCCGCATCCCGAGGAAGATCCAGCGCCATCAGGATCGTCGTGGCCACGGACTCGGCCGTGATCCACCGCGCGGGGTCGTATTCCTTCCCCTCCTGCTGATGCACCTTCGCCTGCATGGGACTCGCCGTACGCCCCGGATACACGGTGGTGACCCGCACCCCATTACCGTGCTCCTCCCAGCGAAGCGAATCCGCGAGGGCCTTGAGCCCATGCTTGGACGCGGCATACGCGGACCAGTCCGCATGGGCGTTGAGGCCCGCCCCGGAGTTGACGAACACCACATGCCCCCGAGCGGCACGGAGCTGGGGCAGGAAGTGCCGGGTCAGCTCGGCGGGAGCGACGAGGTTGACGTTGAGCTGGTGACGCCATGTCTTGGGGGTCAGCTCACCGACCGGCCCTAGGTCGACAACGCCCGCGATGTGCAGCAGCGAGTCCACCCGGTCGGGCAGCGACTGATGGGAGAACGCCCACGACAGCCGATCCGGTTCCGCGAGATCCCCCACCAGCGTCTTCGCCCCGGGAAACTCGGCGGCCAGTTCCTTCGCCCGCCCCGCGTCGCGCACGAGCAGGACGAGTTCGTCCCCGCGCTCGTGCAGACGGCGGGCGACGGCCGCGCCGATACCCGAACCGGCGCCGGTGATCACATGAGTAGCCATGCCCGCCATGCTCGCATCACCGCGCAGCGGTGATGGCCACTGTCACTCCACCCCGCGGCTCTCCTCCAGGTACGCCATCGCGCCCACCGGCTCCTCCGCGAAGAACACCAGGTCGGTGAGGGGCCGAGGCAGAAAGCCCTCGGTCTCCATACGGCGGAACTGTTCCTTCAGCCCGTCGTAGAAACCGGCCGTGTTGAGCAGAACCACCGGCTTGTCGGTGTGCCCGTGCTTCTTCAGCTCCAGGATCTCGGTCGCCTCGTCGAGCGTGCCGGTGCCGCCGACCATGACGACCACCGCGTCGGCCTTCTCCAGCAGCAGCCGCTTGCGTTCGGCGAGATCGCGCGCGACCACCATCTCGTCGGTGCCCGGCCGCGCCTTCGCCGACAGGAACTCCACCGAGACACCGAGCAGTCTGCCGCCCGCCTCCTGCACACCGTCGGCGACGACCTTCATCAGACCGACGTCCGAGCCACCCCACACCAACGTGTGCCCGCCCTTGCCGATCAGTTTCGCGAACTCCTTCGCGGGGCGGGTGTAGCGGTCGTCGAGGTCGGCGGCGGAGAGGAAGACGCAGATGTTCATGGGGCCACGTTAGGGGTCGCCACTGACAACCGAACCCGAATTACCAAGTCACCCGCACCATCGAGTCACCCGCATCATCGAGTCACCCGAATCTTCGACTGCCGGTGCGGCAGCTCCTCCCAGTCGTCCATGAAGCGAGCCGTCAGGCCGTGCGCGCGGGCCATGCCTATCAGGGTGTCCGTGCGGTAGTAGAAGTCCTCGTGCAGCACCTGGTGTTCCTTGCCCTCGGTGCGGCCGAAGGTGAAGTCGAAGAAGCCGTCGGGGGCGAGAACGCGGCCGACATGGGCGAAGCACTGCTCTATGACGTGCGCCGGTGAGTGCGAGAACACGCTGTGCGCGTGGACGACGTCGAAGTACCCCTCGGGCAGGAACTCGAAGGACAGATCGGCGACGAGCGCGAGGTAGGGCAGTTTGGATTGCAAACCCTGTCGTACGAGGGTCCGCTGGGCCTCCAGGAGGATGGCCGGGGAGATGTCGATCCCGTAGTAGTTCCCGGCGTCCAGGTGTTCGATGAACAGCCGCCCCGCCCGAAGGTTCCCGCAGCCGATCTCCAGCATCCGGTGCCCGGGCTCCAGACCGTGCCGTACGAGATAGTCGAACTGCATCCGCCCGATGCGCTCCCACGCCTCGGCGGACGGGTTGTGCCCGACGGCGGCCTGCGGGCTGCGCGCCGTGTCGGCGGCCATGACGGCCCGGTAGTACGAGATGTGATCCCGGTGCTTCAGCCGAAGCCACGCGTCCCGCGCCACCCGCCGCGCATGAGCGGGCACCCGCTCCGGGTACCGCACGGCGTACCGCACCCGGTGGGTGAGGCTGCGGCGGTTCTTGAACGGCCCGGAGGACAGCCGACCGGACGGCCCCGGGGACGGATGGTCGGACGGCCCCTCGGACGGATGACCGCCCGTGCCCTCGGACTGATGGCCGCCCACGCCCTCGGACGGCTTCCCAACGGCGTTCCCGACCGGGTTCCCGACGGGGCGTCCGGGGCCCCCGGGGCGTCCGGCCGACTCTGCGGCTGTCATGGCGACCTCCTGGAGAGAGCTCATGAGCAGCCTGCGCCGATCCGGGACAAACGGCTACCCGAGGGTGGGTGAGCGGTTCGGCTTCTGGCGCACGCACCGTCCATACGGGTGAACCGGGTGATCTCGCTGCACTTCCCGCGCCTGCTGCCGCCACGTCGGCGGCGGCGGCCTCAGGCGACCGGAGCCGCCGCCCTCCGCGTGGACGCGATCGTCGCCGAGCCCACCACGCGTGTGTCGTCGTACAGGACGATCGCCTGGCCGGGGGCGACGCCCCGTACGGGCTCGGTGAAGGTGACCTCCAGGGTGCCGTCGATCAGTTCCGCCCGGACCTCCGTCTCGCCGCCGTGGGCGCGGAGCTGGGCGGTGTAGACACCGGGGCCGGTGGGGGCCGGGCCGCACCAGCGGGGGTTGATCGCCCGGAGCCCGTTGACGTCCAGGGAGGCGGCCGGGCCGACCGTCACCGTGTTCGTCACCGGGGAGATGTCCAGGACGTAGCGCGGCTTGCCGTCGGGCGCCGGGGTGCCGATGCGCAGCCCCTTGCGCTGGCCGATGGTGTAGCCGTACGCGCCCTCGTGGGTGCCGAGCTTTGTGCCGGACTCGTCGACGATGTCGCCCTCCGCCTTGCCCAGGCGGCCGGCCAGGAAGCCCTGGGTGTCGCCGTCGGCGATGAAGCAGATGTCGTGGGAGTCGGGCTTCTTGGCGACGGCGAGGCCCCGGCGCTCGGCCTCCGCGCGGATCTCGTCCTTCGTCGTCACCGTGTCACCCAGGGGGAAGAGGGCGTGGGCGAGCTGCTGCTCGTCCAGGACACCGAGGACGTACGACTGGTCCTTGGCCATGTCGGAGGCGCGGTGCAGTTCGCGTGTGCCGTCGTCGTTGAGGACGACCTGCGCGTAGTGGCCCGTGCAGACCGCGTCGAAGCCGAGTGCCAGGGCCTTGTCCAGCAGGGCCGCGAACTTGATCTTCTCGTTGCAGCGCAGACACGGGTTGGGGGTGCGGCCGGCCTCGTACTCGGCGATGAAGTCCTCGACGACGTCCTCGCGGAAGCGCTCGGCGAGGTCCCAGACGTAGAACGGGATGCCGATGACGTCGGCGGCGCGGCGGGCGTCGCGGGAGTCCTCGATGGTGCAGCAGCCACGCGCGCCCGTGCGGAACGACTGGGGGTTCGCGGACAGCGCCAGATGGACGCCCGTCACATCGTGCCCGGCTTCGACCGCGCGGGCGGCGGCCACGGCGGAGTCGACCCCGCCGGACATGGCGGCGAGGACACGGAGGGGGCGGGAGGGGCGGGTGCGCGGCGAGGTCTCAGTCATAGCCCTTCCAGGGTACGGGGCGGCGGGAACCGGAGCCCGCGTGTATCCGTTGACGATCTCGTGGGCATCAGAAGGGCATCCGGGGACAGCGCTTCCCAGGGCAGCGGCAGGGGCGAGGACGGGGGCCGACGCGTCGGGCGGCGGGCCCTGCTGATCGGTACGGCCGTGGCCGCCGTCGGCACGGCCGTCGTGGCCCGGGACGAGCTGCGGCGGGCGTGGTGGCGGGTCCCCGGCGTCAAGAAGCCGCGCAAGGACGGCGAGGTCGACTACACCGGGGCACGGTGGGTGGCCGCGTCGGACGCGAACTGGCGGATGGCGGACCGGCCGGACGACTACGGGGTGGACATGGTGATCATCCATGTCACCCAGGGCAGCTTCGACAGCGCCGTGAAGGTCTTCCAGGACCCCGACCACGGCGCCGCCTCGCACTACATCGTCCGCAAGGACGGCCATGTCACCCAGATGATCCGCGAGCTGGACGTGGCGTACCACGCGGGCAACCGCGACTACAACGAGCGGAGTGTCGGCATCGAGCACGAGGGCTTCGTGGAGAAGCCCGAGGACTTCACCGACGAGATGTACGAGGCCTCGGCGAAGCTCACGGCCCGGATATGCGCGCGGTACGAGATCCCCCTCGACCGGGAGCACATCATCGGCCACGTCGAAGTGCCGGGCACGGACCACACCGACCCCGGTGAGGGCTGGGACTGGGACCGGTACATGAAGCTGGTGCGCGCGGCGGCCGAGGCCTCGCCCGGGAACTCGACGAGCGCCTGATCCGGTCTGAGGACACTCGGCCGCCAGGGCCTCCCGACAGGACATCCAGGACATCAACTCTTTTGGCTGCGAGGTGAGTTCGGCACATGCTGCGATCGTCATAGTCATGTGCATCTCAACTCCAGCCAGGAGGAAGCTCCGTGCCATCCCCCAAGCGCGGAAGACTCGCCGTCGCCGCGGTCGCCACCGCGCTCTTCGGCCAGTTGCTCACCGGCACCTCGACCGCCGCCTCTGCCCCTGCCGCCCCCACCCCGCCTCAGGAATCGATCGCCTGGGAGCCCTGTGACTCGCCCTCCGGCGAGGGCAGCTTCGAGTGCGCCACCATCGCGGTTCCCGTCGACTGGGCGCGGCCGGACGGCGGGACGATCGATCTGGCGCTGGCCCGGCACCGGGCCACCGACCCCGACCGGCGGATCGGTTCACTGCTGCTCAACCCGGGCGGACCTGGTATGTCCGGGGTGGATCTCGCGCTAAGCTCACCGTTCTCCTTCTCCCCCGAACTGGTCGAACGCTTCGACTTCGTCGGCTTCGACCCGCGCGGCACCAACCGCAGCGCGCCCACGTACTGCGACGGCAACCTGACCGCCGCCCGGCGTGCCGCCAACGCCCCGGCGGACGACGCCGGGCTCGACGTCCTGCGCTCAGCCAACCGCACCTACGCCGACAGCTGCCGCGCGCTGTCCGGACCGCTCGCCGAGCACATGGACTCCGTGAGCGTCGCCCGCGACATGGACGCGATACGCGCCGGGCTCGGCGAGCGGCAGATCAGCTACTGGGGCGGCTCGTACGGCACCCTGATCGGCCAGATGTACGCCGAGCTCTTCCCCCGCCGCATCCGCGCGATGGTGCTGGACTCCAACATGGACCACAGCCTCGACACATGGGGCATCCAGAAGACCCGGACCGAGACCCTGGAGGCGGCGTTCGGTGAGTTCGCCGACTGGTGCGACCGTACGTCCACCTGCGAGCTGCACGGCCGCGACGTGCGCGCCTTCTACGCCTCGCTGGACGCGGCGGCCGAGGAAGGCCGACTGCGGTACTACGGCAACCCCATGACCGTCGGGACGTTCCGGAGCATCACCTACTCGCACATGAACGACCCGGACACCGACTGGCCCGAGTTCGCCCAGCTCCTCACCAACATGAGCACGACCGCCGAGGCCACGGGCGCCACCGACACCGCCGAGAGCACCGGGACCGCCGAGGCCGACTCGGCCGCCGTGAGCGCCGCCGCCAGGCCCGTGAAGTACGCGTACGACCTCGTCCTGTGCCAGGACTACGACCTCGACGTGCCCTCGTACGCGGCGATCGCGCGCATGGAGGCGGAGCTGGCCCGGATGGCGCCGCTCACCCGGCAGTCCTCGCTGGGCCGGTCGTACATGACCAGTTGCCAGAACTGGACCGACGAGGTAGCCAACCCCCAGCACCGGCTCCGGGTGCACACCGCGGCGCCGATCCTGGTGACCAACAGCCGCTACGACGTGGCGACCCCGCACGCCTGGGGCGCGAACGCGGCGCGCCAGATCGGGCGGGAGGCGAGGCTGCTGACGTACGACGGTGTCGGGCACATCACCTACTGGCGGAGCCCCTGTATGCGCGAGGCGACCGACGCGTATCTGGCGACCCCGGCGAGGGGCGCGCACTGCCCCGCGATCTGGCCGGGCGACGGTCAGGCGCGGCAGCGCTCGCAGCAGGACGGTCTCGTCGACCCGCTGTCCGGACAGTCGGGCCACAGGGGCGCGTAGGTGCCGGGACAGGACCGGCACAGCCTCCGGAAAATGTGACGCGCATCACAGAAACAGGATTCAGTAAGCACTTCCCGCCCCGCGCCCGCCCGTTATGCCCTTCGCCCCGGACTCGACCTGCGGACGCTTCAACTCTCAGCCATAAAAGGGGAGTTGGAGAGCGGACAGGCGCACGGCGGTCTCACAGCCCGCTCGGTCCGCTCCTAAATTCGCCCCAGTCCTCACACAGCCCTTAGGTCAAAGCTCCCGGCCCATGACGAACAACATGGATTCCGGTTCCGGCACGGGCAGGCACCACAAGGGCGAGCACCGCAAGGTCGGCGGCAGCGGCGGAGGCGGTCACGCCAAGAACTCCCGGGGCGGCAAGGGTCTGCACCGGCGCAAGTTCCTCGGCGGGATGGCGGGCGCCGGACTTGCGGCGGTCGCGGCGGCCGGTACGACGTTCTCGCTGCTGACCGACGCGAAGGGCAACAAGGCGGGTGCCGCGACCAACACCGCCACGCTGAACATCCCGGAGCTCCTGGAGGGCACCACCTCCGACGGCACCACCACGTTCACACTGGCCGCGCAGACCGGCACCCATGAGGTGCTCAGCGGCGTCACCAGCGACTCCGCCGGCTACAACGGGTCCTACCTCGGCCCCACCATGAAGTGGACCACCGGCTCCACGGTCCTGCTGAACATCACCAACAGCCTCGACGCCGACACCAGCGTCCACTTCCACGGCGCGCACATCCCGGCCGAGATGGACGGCGGCCCGCAGAACGCCTTCGCCTCCGGAAAGACCTGGTCCCCCACCTTCGAGATCCTCGACGAGGCCAAGACGCTCTGGTACCACCCGCACGCGCTCGGCACCACGGCCGAGCAGGTCGTGCACGGCCTGGCCGGGCTGATCATCGTCGAGGACGACTCGGACGCGTCCGCCGCGCTGCCCAGCGAGTACGGCGTCGACGACATCCCGCTCGTCCTGCAGTGCCTGGCCACCGACAGCGCCGGCGACATCAAGTACAACCTGACGGGCTATCTGCAGAACACGCTCAGCTACCCGGTGCTGTGCAACGGCACCAACGTCGACGACACCACGCTCACCCTCACCGCCACCAAGACCCGCACCCGCTTCCGGGTCCTCAACGCCTCACCGTCCGACATCATCACCGTCCAGCGGAGCGACGGCGGCACGCTCACCCAGATCGCCACCGAGCAGGGCTATCTCACCGAGGCCACCGAGGTGGCGTCCATCCGGCTGGTGGCGGGCGGGCGCGCGGAGTTCGTCATGGACCTCAGCGACGCGGTCACGCTCCAGGCCGTCATCACCACCGGATGGGTCCGTGGCGGCAGCGGTACGTACGACTTCCTCACCATCACCCCGGACGCCTCGGACACCCCCGACGATCTGCCGTCCTCGCTCAACACGATCGAGCGGTACGACACGTCGAGCTTCACTGCGCGCGAGATCACCCTCGACCAGGACGGTCTGGAGATGGCGATCAACGGGGCGGTCGGCACCACCATGGACTCCATGGCGACGATCATGACGACGCTGGGCTCCAAGGAGATCTGGACGATCACCAACAACACGATGTTGGAACACTCGTTCCATCTGCATGATGTGCCGTTCCAGCTGATCGAGATCAACGGCGAGGAGCCGACCGGCGTCGATCTCGGCTGGTTCGACACCTACGAGGTCGTCGGTGGCGGTTCGATCAAGATCGCCATGGAGTTCACCGACTTCGCGGACGACACGTACATGTACATGCTCCACTGCCATCTCCTCCAGCACGAGGACGAGGGCATGATGGCCGCCCTGATGGTGATGGAGAGCTAGGCGCTCCGCTGGAAGTGCCGCGATAGGCCGTCCGCCATCTGCGACGCCGTCGTGGCTGGTCGCGCAGTTCCCCGCGCCCCTTTGGGGCGCTGCCCAGGGCCGGTCGTCTGCCGGTCGGAGAGCCCCCGGGACGGACGGCGGGGTCGGGTGTCCGCGGACTCGGTTACCCGGCCCCGCCGTCAATTCACGTGCCGGGCAGGGGTTTCAGCTCAGGCCGGCGGTGCGGGCCCGTTCCACCACCGGGCCGATGGCCTTGGCGACCGCCTCGACATCGGCCTCCGTGGAGGTGTGGCCCAGGGAGAAACGCAGGGTGCCACGGGCCAGGTCGGGATCGGTGCCGGTGGCGAGCAGGACATGGCTGGGCTGGGCGACCCCGGCGGTGCAGGCGGAGCCGGTGGAGCACTCGATGCCCTGGGCGTCCAGCAGCAGAAGCAGGGAGTCGCCCTCACAGCCGGGGAACGTGAAGTGCGCGTTGGCCGGGAGGCGTCCCTCCGGGGCCGGGTCCCCGCCGAGGATCGCGTCCGGTACGGCCGTACGGACCGCCGTGACCAGGTCGTCCCGCAGGGCGCCGATCTCCCGGGCGAACCACTCGCGCTGCTCGGCGGCGAGCCGGCCCGCGACCGCGAACGAGGCGATGGCGGGGACGTCGAGGGTGCCGGAGCGGACATGACGCTCCTGGCCGCCACCGTGCAGCACCGGTACGGGGCTGTACTCGCGGCCGAGGAGCAGCGCGCCGATGCCGTACGGGCCGCCGATCTTGTGGCCGGACACCGTCATCGCGGCGAGGCCGGAGGCGCCGAAGTCGACCGGAATCTGACCGAACGCCTGCACCGCGTCGGCGTGCAGGGGAACGTCGAATTCCCTTGCCGTGTCCGCGAGTTCACGGACCGGCATGATCGTGCCGATCTCGTTGTTGGCCCACATCACGGTGGCGAGGGCCACGTCGTCGGGGTTGCGGGCGATGGCCTCGCGCAGGGCTTCGGGGTGGACCCGGCCGTAGGAGTCGACGGGGAGGTACTCGACGGTGGCGCCCTCGTGCTCGCCGAGCCAGTGGACGGCGTCGAGAACCGCGTGATGCTCGACGGGGCTGGCCAGGACGCGGGTGCGGGCCGGGTCGGCGTCGCGGCGGGACCAGTACAGGCCCTTCACGGCGAGGTTGTCGGCCTCGGTGCCGCCGGAGGTGAACACCACCTCGCTGGGGCGGGCCCCGAGGGCTTCGCCGAGGGTTTCGCGGGCCTCCTCGACGGTACGGCGGGCTCGGCGGCCGGAGGCGTGGAGGGACGAGGCGTTGCCGGTGATGCTCAGCTGGGCGGTCAGGGCGTGTGCCGCCTCGGGGAGCATGGGGGTGGTCGCCGCGTGGTCGAGGTAAGCCATAGTGGGCCCGATTTTACGGGGCCGGTGTCCTTGGCCTGGGGTCGGCTTCAGTGGGGCTCTCGCGGGCTTGGTACCCGGGGGTGGTTTTGCGCCTTGCCCGAGGTGCGCCTGGGCTCTCGGGCGACGCACCCGGCGCTGTCGGCTGTGCCCACCCTCCCCCACGCTCGGCTTCGCTCGCGCGGGAGGTACCCCCATCGCCCTGCGGAACGATTGCCCACAGCGGTAGCGGTAACGAGTCACCGCCGTCCTCGCCTCAGAAGCTCCAGGACACCGTGCCCGTCGTCTGGATCAGTGCGGCCAGGATCGCCAGGTCCGCGATGCCCAGGCCCAGGCCCAGGAACGCTCGGCCTCGCCTGTTCGTGCCGCGCTTCAGGGAGATCGTGGCCAGGGCTATGGCTATCGGGCCGAGGAAGAGGTTGAGGACCAGGAGGCCGAGAAGGCCGAGGACGAAGGAGGCGACGGCCATGCCGTCGGCGTCCCGGGGCCGGGTGCGGGCCATGGTCGTACGGGGCTGTGGCGCTGCGGTGAGTTGCATGGTCGGTCTGCTCCGGGCGGGCTCTCGGGGACGGTCAGTCGGTGGTTCGCGTACCGCGGCGGTGGCGCTCGCGGTAGGCGAAGATCGCCAGCCAGGCGCCGATGGCGGTCGCGGCGGCGAGGGAGACGTCGAGCGGCACATGGGCCACGGTGCCCATGACGACACCCAGCAGCAGAAGTGCGGCGACGAGGAACAGCATCGTGGGCCCGCCTCTCGTGACGATGGGGTGAACGGTTGGGTAAACAATTGTGGTTACAGTTGTTCACTGACTTCTGAGTCTAGCGCGCCGCCCGGCTTTGCAATGACGGAGAACAGTTGTTAACTGCATGGCATGAGTCACACTCTCGGCGTCCGGCAGGCCCAGAAGCAGAGGACCCGGCAGGCGCTCCTGGACGCCGCGCTCGGTCTGCTGGAGGAGCAGAGCCTGAGCAGTCTGGGTCTGCGCGAGGTCACCCGGGCCGTGGGCGTCGCCCCCACCGCCTTCTACCGGCACTTCCACTCGACCGCCGACCTCGGTGTCGCCCTGGTCGAAGAGGCGCTGGGCAGTCTGCACCCGGTGGTCCGGGATCTGATGGCGGCGGTCGGCGACAACGACGAACTCATCGAACGCGCCGTCGACCTGATCGCCCGCCACGTGGACGCGTACCCCGCCCACGTCCGCTTCATCGCCCGCGAACGACACGGCGGCGTCAAGCCCGTACGGGACGCCATCCGGGAGCAACTGGTCCGGTTCGCCGAGGAGGTGAGCGCCGAGTTGGCCAAGCACCCCGAGGCGGACGGGTGGAGCGCCGACGATCTGCTGATGCTCGCCGGGCTCTACGTCGACCAGATGCTGATGACCGCCTCCCTCTTCCTGGAGTCCCAGGACGAGCCGGAGGAGAGACGCGCCGAGGTCACCCGCCTCGCCACCCGCCGGATGCGCCTGATCAGCATCGGCCGCCTCAACTGGCTGGAATGACCGTCGCGGCCGGACACCTTCCCGTCGCGACCGGACCCCTGCCCGTCGCGGCGGGACCCCTTCCCGGTCGGCTGCCACAGCGTCGCCTCGCATGCGCGGAGGGCGCACCCGGTGGATTCCGGGTGCGCCCTCCGCGTACGTACGGGCCCGAACAGGGGCCCTTCTCCGGTCAGCTCTCCTCGGAGGCCTCCGCCGAGGCCGCCGCGCTGGGGGCGCCGGACGGGGCCTGGCCGCCCTGGCCGCCACCGCCGGGGCCACCGCAGCCGCCACCCTGGGCGCCGCCGGGGCCACCCTGGCCGCCACCGCCGGGTGCACCGGACGGGGCACCGCTGGGGGCGCCCGAGGGCGCGCCGGACGGGGCCTCACCATTGGCGGACGGCGCACCGGAGGGGGCGCCCGAGGGGGCCGCGCCGCCCGCCGAGGGGGCGCCGGACGGGGCGCCGGAGGGGGCCTGGCAGGACTGCTGGCCCGAGTTGCCGTTGGAGTCCGAGGTGGACGACGAGGAGTCGCCGGAGCCGCACGCCACCAGGAAGAGGGGTGCGACCGCGAGGAGGGCCACCGCAGGGACGAGACGTGCACGCTTCATGAGAAACAACTCCAGGAATGATGAGGGAGTTCAAAGGCTCGGGAATCGAACCAACGCAGCTTGGGCCTTCCTTGAGTTCGCGCTGTGCCATCCCTGTGCGAACGGCAAAGCGATCACCAACCCACCCCCGCTGACCTGGACTTTCACGCCTCCTCCGCAAGTCGGCGCTGGTACAGCTTCGTGACAGAGGGCGCCCCCGGGCGCCAGGAGACGGTCCCTCATGCGGGTTGTCCGTACCGGCGTGAGCGGCGTCCACCCCGTCCGGCGGGAACCCTCCGAGCAGCACAGCGCACGACCCCCAGCAGCACAGCCCCACGACCCCACCCCTTGCGAGGCCCCGCCATGACCACCACCCCGCACTCCGTCGACCCCCGCCCCCTCCACACCCGGGCCACCGCCCAGGCCGCCCAGCTCATCGCGACCGTACGGCCCGAGCAGTTGGACGGTCCGACACCGTGCGCCGAGTACGACGTACGCACGCTGCTCAGCCACATCGTCGGGGGCACCCTCCGGGTCGCGGTCTGCGGTGAGGAGGGGGACGGGCTGCACGTACGGATGTTCGTGGACGGGGTGCCCGACGACAGTTGGTCGGAGGCGTACGACGAGGTCAGACCCCGGGTGCTCCGGGCGTGGTCGAGTGACGAGCGCATGGCGGGGCCGGTACGGGTGCCGTGGGGTGAGATCCCCGGGCGGGAGGCGCTGCCGGCGTATGTGATGGAGATCGTGGCCCACACCTGGGACCTCTCCGAGGGGCTCGGCCGTCCGCTCGCCCTGGACCCGGAACTCGCCGAGTACTCGCTCGCCGCGGCCCGGATCGCCCTCCCGGACGACCCGCGCGAGGGCCGCCCGTTCGAGCGGGCGGTGCCGGCGCCCGAGGGAGCCGACGCCTACGGCCGGTTGGCGGCGTGGCTGGGCCGCAGACCGCTCAACGGCACACCCATGTGAGCGCGGCCGTCAACGGCTCCGGCCCACCCGAGCCGCAGCCGACCGGTCCTTCCCCCAGCCGCAGCCGGCCCGGTCCCACCTGAGCCGCGACCCGCCGACCCCGCGCCCCGTCGGCCCTGCCCCGTACCTCAGCCCGCCAGCCGTACTCGGGCCAACTGCCGTGACTGGGCCACCAGCCGGTCGGCGCTGTCCCAGACCTCGGCGTCCTCCTCCAGGAAGCCACCGGCGAGGTTACGGGTGGTGACGGCGACCCGGAGCGGGCCGGGCGCGGGGCGGCAGCGGATGTGGACGGTCAGTTCGACGGTCGGGACCCAGCCGGAGATACCCAGGTCGAAGGCGGTCGGCGGCAGCGCGTCCACCGCGAGGAGCAGCGAGAAGGGGTCGGCGTCCCGGCCGTCGGCGAGCCCGAACCAGGCCCGCATCTCCCCCTTGCCGGAGGGTGCGCCGACCGCCCAGCCCAGGGTCGCCGGGTCCAGCTTGATCATCAGCCGCTCGGTGAGCGCGGAGCTGCCGGGGACGGGGTTGTCGTTGTGGCCGGGGTTCAGGCTCAGGGCGTCCTCGCGGCCGAAGCACTGCTCGATCGGCGGCATCGCGGGCGGCTTCGCCGTCGTACGGACGTCGTCGGGGAGGGAGTTCAGGTCGCCGTAGGAGGCGAGGACACGGATGCGTTCGATCTCGCGGCCCTGCTCGTCGTACTGGAAGAGGGAGGCCTGACCGGTCGACAGGGTGCGGCCGGTGCGGACGACGTCGGTGCGGACGACTGCCGGGCCCGGCACGGACGCGGTCAGATAGTGCGCGGAGATCGTGAACGGGTCGCCATGCGGCAGCGCGTCGGCGAGGGCGCGGCCCAGGATGGCCAGGAGGTAACCGCCGTTGACCGCGCTGATGATCGTCCAGCCGGCGGAGAGGCCGGCGTCGTAGACGCCCTCCTCGCGTCGCGTGACCGCGGTGTCACGGTCGAACTCGCTGTCGCCTATGGTCGCCTGGGATGCCTGAGACATGCCGGTACGGTACAACAGGCAACTACTAAGCGGTAGCTTTATCGGATTGCCCCGGCAGCCTGGGGCACCTTCTCGGCCACCTCGGCCACCTCGGCGGCCCCACCCGCCTCGGTCACCCCGCCGGTCGCCTCGATCGGCTCGATCGGCTCGATCGGCTCGATCGGCTCGCTGGCCGAGGAGCGGCGGTTCCAGGCCCTCGGCGCCCGCCAGTGGTAGCGCATCGCCATCAGTCGCAGGACGAAGGCGGTGAGCGCGGCGAAGGTGGCGGTCGTCGTGGTCAGGGCGTCGAAGTGGACGCACAGCACGACCAGTCCGGAGCCGGCCATCGCGGGTACCGCGTACAGATCGCGGTCCCAGCGCAGCAGCGACGGCACCTCGCCCGCCAGGATGTCCCGCAGCACACCGCCGCCGACCGCCGTGGCGAGGCCGAGGGTGGCGGAGGCGGTCAGTCCGAGACCGTGCTCGTACGCCTTGATCGTGCCCGCGACACAGAAGAGGCCGAGGCCGGCCGCGTCGAAGACGTTCACGCCGAGTTGGATGCGCTCGACCTCCGGATGCAGGAAGAAGACCAGGAGGGTGGCGAGCAGCGGGGTCAGGAAGTAGCCGAGGTCGGTGAAGGCCGCCGGCGGGACGGCCCCGATGATCAGGTCGCGGAACAGGCCGCCGCCGAGGGCGGTGACCTCGGCGAGGACGGCGATGCCGAAGACGTCGAAGTTCTTGCGGACGCCCAGCAGCGCGCCGGATATCGCGAAGACGAAGATGCCGATCAGATCGAGTGCGTACGGGAACACTCGTACATTCTCACCCACAAACACGTGTGCGCCTTGCAATGCAAGGCGCACACGCTCTGAGGGCTACTTGTCCGTGGACTCGTCGACCGACTTCTCCACGGTCCGCTCCGGCTCACCGACGGGCTCGTCCCGCTCACCGGCGGGCTCGGACGCAGCCTCGGGGTGGTGGCAGGCGACCCGCCGGCCCGGCCTCAGTTCCGCCAGAGGTGGCTCTGTGGTCCCGCAGACCTCCGTCGCCTTCCAGCACCGGGTGTGGAAGCGGCAGCCGCTCGGTGGCGCGATCGGCGAGGGGACATCGCCCTTGAGCAGGATGCGCTCGCTCTTGGCGCCGCGCCGCCGGGGGTCCGGGATCGGCACGGCCGAGAGCAGGGCCTTGGTGTACGGGTGCATCGGCGACGCGTACAGGGAGTCCCGGTCGGCGAGTTCGACGATCTTGCCGAGGTACATCACCGCGATACGGTCCGACACATGGCGCACCACCGACAGGTCGTGCGCGATGATCACATACGTCAGGCCCAGCTCGTCCTGGAGGTCGTCCATGAGGTTGACGACCTGGGCCTGGATGGACACGTCGAGCGCGGAGACCGGCTCGTCGGCGACGACCATGCGGGGCTTGAGGGCGAGCGCGCGGGCGATACCGATGCGCTGGCGCTGGCCGCCGGAGAACTCGTGCGGGTAGCGGTTGTAGTGCTCGGGACTCAGGCCCACCAGCTCCAGGAGGCGCTGGACCTCCTTCTTCACCCCGCCCTCGGGCTCCACGCCCTGGAGCTTGAACGGCGCCGAGACGATGGTGCCGATGGTGTGCCGGGGGTTCAGGGAGCCGTACGGGTCCTGGAAGATCATCTGGACGTCGCGGCGCAGCGGGCGCATGCCCGCGGTGCCCAGGTGGGTGATGTCCGTGCCGTCGAACTCGATCTTCCCGCCGGAGGGTTCGAGCAGGCGGGTGATGAGCCGGCCCATGGTCGACTTGCCGCAGCCGGACTCGCCGACGACGCCGAGGGTCTCGCCCCGGCGGACCTCGAAGTCGATGCCGTCCACGGCCTTGACCGCCCCGACCTGCCGCTGGAGCAGGCCCTTCTTGATGGGGAAGTGCTTGACCAGGCCCTCGACCTTGAGCAGGGGTTTCTCGTCGTCGGCCGACGCCTTCTTCACAGCCGTCGCCCCGTCCTGGGTATCGGTCTCGCTCACAGCTTCGGCGCAATCTCTTCGTTCCAGATCCGCGTGCGCTCCTGCTGCGGCAGGTGGCAGGCGGTGAAGTGCCGGCCGCCGACCTCGCGCAGCTCGGGGCGCTCGGTGCGGGTGATCCCGTCCTTGGGGACGTCCGCGTAGGGGCAGCGCGGGTTGAAGGCGCAGCCCGAGGGGACGTTGATGAGGCTGGGCGGCTGGCCCTTGACCGGGATGAGCCGGTCGGTCTGCTCGCGGTCGATACGCGGCATCGAGCCCAGCAGGCCCCAGGTGTAGGGGTGTCCGGGCTGGTAGAAGATGTCGTCGACCGGTCCGCGCTCCACACAGCGGCCGCCGTACATCACGAGGATGTCGTCGGCGATCTCGGCGACCACGCCGAGGTCGTGCGTGATGATGATGACGGCGGAGCCGAACTCCTTCTGCAGATCCCGGATGAGATCGAGGATCTGCGCCTGGACGGTCACGTCCAGGGCGGTGGTGGGCTCGTCGGCGATCAGCAGTTCGGGGTTGTTGACCAGGGCCATGGCGATCATGGCGCGCTGGCGCATACCGCCGGAGAACTCATGCGGGTACATGTCGACCCGCTTGTTCGGCTCCGGGATGCCGACGCGGTCGAGGAGTTCGACGGCACGGGTGCGGGCCGCCTTCTTGCTGACGTCGTGGTGGACGCGGTACGCCTCGACGATCTGGTTGCCGACCGTGTAGTACGGGTGCATCGCGGACAGCGGGTCCTGGAAGATCATCGCCATCTCGCGGCCGCGCAGCCGGCGCACCTCGTCGGGGTCGGCGCCGACCAACTCCTTGCCGTCGAGCCAGATCTCACCGGACATCCGCACGTTCTTGCCGCGCGCCCCGAGCCGGTGCAGACCCATGATGGCCAGCGAGGTCACGGACTTGCCGGAGCCGGACTCGCCGACGATGCCGAGGGTCTTGCCCTTCTCCAGCTGGAAGGAGAGGCCGTCGACGGACTTGACCAGGCCGTCGTCGGTGGGGAAGTGCACCTTGAGGTCGCGTACTTCGAGGAACGCCTCGGGGGCGTCACCGGCGCGTGCGGGCTCGCCGACGGCGGCCCCGGTCTTGGACAGTTCGGTCACGAGAGCCTCACCCGCGGGTCGATCGTGGCGTACAGCAGGTCCACCAGAAGGTTCATGAAGACGACGAAGAACGCCGCGAGCAGGGTCACCCCGAGGATCGGGGGCAGGTCGTTGGCGCTGATCGACTGGACCGCGTACTCGCCGATGCCGTGCAGGGAGAACACGGTCTCGGTGATGAGGGCACCGCCGAGGAGCAGACCGACGTCCATGCCGAAGACCGTCACCAGCGGCGTCAGCGCGGCCCGCAGACCGTGCTTCACGACCACCTTGCGCTCCCGCAGACCCTTGGCCCGCGCGGTGCGGATGTAGTCCTCGTTCATCGTCTCCAGCATGCCCGAGCGGGTGAGCCGGGCGTAGATGGCGGAGTAGAGGAGCGCCAGTGAACACCAGGGCAGGAAGAGGGTGTTGGCCCACTGCGAGGGGTTCTCGGTGAAGGGGACATAGGTTCTGCCGAAGATCTCCAGCTGGTAGCTGAACAGCAGCAGGGCCAGCTGACCGGTGAAGAACATGGGCAGGGAGACGCCCGCGAGGGCGACGCCCATCGCGGCCCGGTCGAAGAACGAGCCGGGCTTCAGGGCCGAGATGACACCGGCCGTGATACCGCCCAGCAGCCACAGCACGGCGGCACCGGCGGCGAGCGAGATGGTCACCGGCAGCCGGCTGGTGAGCTGCGGCCAGACCTCCAGGTGGTCCTTGAAGGAGTAGCCGAAGCAGGGCGCGTCGCAGCGGATCGTGGTCGGACCGAGGTCGTACGTGGCACCGGAGACGATCCCCTTGAGGAAGTTCCAGTACTGCTCGTAGACCGGCTGGTCCAGGCCGAGGTTCCGCTTGACCGCCGCGATGTCCTCGGGCGTGGGGTTCTTGCCGATGTACTGCTGTGCCAGCTGATCGGTGGTCTGTCCGGCGATCTTCGGCAGGATGAAGAAGATGCCGAAGGTGACCGCGGTGACGACGAGCAGCAGGATCACCGCCGCGATCGTCCGGCGGATGATGTACGAGATCACGAGGACCGGCGCCGGCGCCCGCGGGTGTTCTCCCCGCGGGCGCCAATGCCTTCACCTGCCTTCCGGGGCTACTTCTTTTCCGTGGTGCCGACGTTGAGGTAGTCGTACTGACCGCTGAAGGCCGAGGACGACACCAGGTTGGTGGCGTACGGCGAGCGGTACAGCAGCACCTTGAAGTAGGTCAGCGGAACTATGGCGGCCTGCTCCATGACCAACTTGTCGACCTCGGTGTACGCGGCGGTGCGGGCGGCCTCGTCGGTGTTGCCGATCGCGTCGTCCAGCAGCTTGTTGATCGCGGGGTCGTCCAGCTCGGACAGGTTGGTGTTGCCGGACTGGCCGATGGCCTTGCCATTGACGATCTGCTGCAGGAAGCCGTAGCCGGTCGGCCAGTCGGCACCCCACTGCATCATGATGAGGCCGACGTTGTTCTTCTTGTTGAACTCCGGGACACCCGCGTAGTCGGAGAAGTACTTGCCGGACGGGAACTGCTTGATCTCGGCGTCGATGCCGATCTCCTTCAGCGCCTCGACGATCGCGGTGGCCGCGTCGACCTCGCCCTGACGGTCGGTACGGGCGGTGATGGAGGTCTTGAAGCCGTTCTCCTTGCCACAGGCCTTCAGGTGCTCCTTGGCCTTGGCGATGTCACCCTTGTTGCCCTCGGTGGCGTACAGGTCGGCCTTCTCGTAACCCGAGACGTCGGTCGGCAGGACGGTGGAGGCGATGTCACCGCGGATCGGGCCGCCCATGGCGGTCTGCACGGCGGTCTTGTCGATCGCGTACTCGACGGCCTTGCGGCACTCGATGTTGTCGAACGGCGCCACCTTGGTGTTGATCGCCGTGTAGACGAGACGGCCGCCGAGCGCGTTGTCGGTGTTGGCCATCTGGTCCTTGTCCTTGAGGACCTGGGCCTGGGTCTGGGCGTCGACACCGGTGCCCTGGATGTCGATCATGGTGTCGCCGGCCATCACGTCCTTGTCGATGGTGGCCTTGTTGACCTTGAGGTTCACCACGATCTTGTCCGGGTACTGCTTGCGCAGCGGGTCCGTCTTGGCGTCCCACTGGTCGTTGCGGACGAGGACGATCTGCTTGCCCTCCTCGTACTTCTCGAACTTGTACGAGCCGCTGGAGACGACGCTCTTGGTGTAGTCGACGCCGGTGTCCTTGGCCTTGGGCACCGGAGCCGTCTGCGGCATGCTCGCCAGGTAGTCGAACTCGGCGAACGGCTTGTTCAGCTTGAAGACGATGGTGTGGTCGTCCGGGGTCTCGATGGACGAGATGCCCTCGTCGCTCTTGTCCTCGTAGGGGCCCTTGTACTTGTCCGGGTCGTCCAGCATCTGCTGGAAGTAGTTGGGGCCGAGGGAGAGCACGTCACGCGCGAAGTTCGAGCGCTCCACCGCGTACTTGACGTCCTTGGAGGTGACAGCGGTGCCGTCCTCGTACTTGACGCCCTGACGGATCTTGTACGTCCAGGTCTTGCCGCCGTCGCTCGGCGTGCCCGCGCTCTCCGCCAGGTCCGGGACGAGTTCGTTGCCCGCCTCACCGGCGCCGGGCTTGAACGTCATCAGCGGACGCGCGTAGAGGCGGCTGAAGTTGAAGCCGTACGCGTAGTACATGTTGCCCGGGTCGAGGGACTCGGGGGCGTCGGCGCTGGCGTAGGTGACCGTGCCGCCCTTCGTCGTGGACTCGTTGACGACACCCTTGGTCGCGGCGTTGGCGCCGGCGCCCTTGGGGGTGTCCGAACCGTCTTCCGCCTTGCTGCACGCGGACAGAAGCAGGCCGGCGCTGCTGACAACCGCGACGGCGGCCATTGCTGACCTTCGCATGATGGTCGATTTCCCCTTCGTAGTTGGACAGTTGCGTGGGACGACAGACCGCAGACGTCAGCGGCTGCGGGGGTCGAGGGCGTCCCGGAGGCCGTCACCGAGAAGGTTGAAGGCCAGCACCGTGATGAAGATCGCGAGGCCGGGAACGATCATGTACTGGGGGTCGACCTCGAAGAAGTCGACCGCCTGGTTGAGCATTCCGCCCCAGGAGGCCTGCGGCGGCTGGATTCCGACGCCGAGGAAGCTCAGCGACGCCTCGAAGATGATGTTCGTCGGGATGAGCAGCGTCGAGTAGACGATGATCGGCGCGACGAGGTTCGGCAGCAGCTCCTTGAACAGGACGTACGGGCCGCCGGCGCCCATGCCGCGCGAGGCGTCGATGAACTCGCGTTCGCGCAGCGCCAGGGTCTGACCACGCACGATCCGGCCCATGTACGGCCAGTTGAAGAAGCCGATCACGAAGATGAGCACCGAGATGTGCAGCGGCAGCCCTTCGAGACCGAAGGCCCCGCCCTGGAGGGTCGCGGAGATGGCGATGGCGAAGAGCAGCAGCGGGAACGCCAGGAAGGTGTCCATCAGCCGGCTCACGATCGTGTCGACCCGGCCGCCGTAGTATCCGGCGACCAGTCCGAGCACCACTCCGATGGCGTTCGACAGGAGCGTCGCGCCGAACGCGACGACCAGTGAGACCCAGGAGCCTTCGAGGATGCGGGCGAGGATGTCCCGGCCGAACTTGGGCTCCACACCCAGGGGGTGGTCCCAGCTCATCCCGCCGAAGTCACCTTTGGGCAGGGAGGTGTTGGGGTCGATCAGATCCTGGTTGAAGGCGTTGGGGTCGAGCCCCAGCATCGACTGCAGCGGCCGGGAGAGGGCCGCGATCAGGATCAGCAGGACGACGATGACGCCGCCGGCGACCGCCACCTTGTCGCGCTTGAAGCGGGTCCAGGCGATCTGGCCGAGCGAACGGCCCTCGATCTTCTTGGCCTCGACACCTTCCAGCACGGCCTCGGGCTGCGCCTCGGCCTGCGATCCGGTCGTCTCAATGGGTGCGGTCATCGTCCCTCGTGCTTGCCCGTGCCGGTGGTTGCCGACTGTGCTTGGCGGCCGCCCGGGTCTGCGGTGCGGTCCGCCGCCACTGCTCTCTCTTGCCTTGTGACTACTGCTCGTTCGACGAGGAGAGGGAGTTGGGGCTCGAACTTCACCACGTGAACAGCACGTTCGCCCGATCCCCCCATCGCTCTGGGGGAGTCTTCAACGGTCCAGCGATCAGGCACCAGACCTGGCCGCGAATGTATGCGCAACCGTGATGTGGCCAGCGGAGTTCCGGAATCCGGACATCACGCTCTGGTGAGCGGCGAAGGGAGGAGACGGAAGCGCCCCGCACGCTCCCTGTCGTCGGCTCTCAACCTTCCCCGCACATCGCCGACTTCGCACGGCGGCACGGCGATCGCCGCCCCACCGGGCGGCGTTCGGGCAGCTCAGGGAGACGGCGAACACGGTATGAGCCGTCATCACGGCCGGGGCGTGTCCCGCGATCCATTGATCCAGGAAAGGGAGTTGTACGCCCCGAGCCGTGGTCGGCGTGGGGCCGAGGGCGCTCAGTAGCCGCCGGGGTATCCGTACCCGCCCGCCGCCGGGGCCTGGGCCGGGGCGCCGTGGGCCTCGCGGTCGTAGAAGGGGCGGGCGGCGGCGCGCAGCCACATCGCGACGGGGTCGTACTCGTCGGACATGGCGACCGTGGAGACGGGCAGTCCGTCCGGGACCGCGCCGATCGACTGCTGCATCATCGCGCGCACCGAGTCCACCGCCGGCGGCGACGTGTCGTACACATCGAGGCCGATCGCCAGATACGGGGCCCCGAGCGCGGGCTGCACCCAGGCGCGGCGCAGGGAGCGCACGGCGTGCGTGCGGTGGGCGTTCTGTGTCAGCAGGGCGTAGAACTGGGGGATCTCGATGGCCGGTTCGGACATCCTGAGGGGTCCGGCCGGCTGGCGCTCCAGCCCCGTGGCGATACGGCGCAGATCCAGCCAGGGGATGCCGACGCCGCCGCCCTGGGCGTGCGGGTTGAGCCAGAGGCCGTAGTGGTCCGGGTAGAGGGTGCGGGCCACGTCGAGGCCGTCGACGACCTCGTAGCTGCGGTTCCAGCCGCTGGCGGAGAGTTCCTGGGCGGAGGTCACGCACGGGGCGTAGTTGAAGCCGTCGACCTCCATGTTGCCGTACTGGGCGTCCGGGGAGCCGGCCTGGCCGTGCCACAGGAGCATCCAGATCTGGCCGGTGGAGGGGGCCGCGAGGGCGCGCAGCAGCGCCTCGTAGGCGTCGTAGCGCCCGGGCGTCACCTGGCGCAGCATGTGCTCGACCTGCCCGGTCGCGATGCTTGCGCTCACGTCGGCCGCCCTTCTTCCTGGACCTTGGTTATAGGAACAGCTTAGGTGGTGTGGGGGTTGAGCCGGTCAGGGCTCGGGGGGTGATGTGCGTTGCGGGGTGCGGGTGCGTTGTGGCTGGTCGCGCCCTGCGGCGGAGCCGCATATGTCAGGGCCCCGCGCCCCTAAAAGACCTGTCAGTAGCCCTGCTGGTAAAAGGGCCGTACCTTCTCCCTCAGCCAGTCGCCCACCGGGTCCTGGGCCACGTCCATGAAGACCATGTTGACCGGCCATGGGACGGGGGCCTTGGCCAGGGCTCGGCCCAGGGCGGCCAACGGGACCGTGCGGTCGGCTTCCCAGGAGATGAGTTCGACGCCGATGAACATGACCGGTGCGGCCGTCTCGATCGCGGCGAGGCAGCGGCGGGCGGAGAGGACCACGCCCGTGCCGGCGAACTCGGCGGAGGCGGCCGCCAGGAAGTCCACCGGGTCGTCCTGCCAGTCCGGTTCGAAGAGGCGGACCCGGGCGCCGCTCGCCCCGCCGTCCAGCGGGGAGTGTCCGGCCCGGCACAGCTCGGCCACGGCGGGCGGGGGCAGCGGGATGCCGACGACACCGTCGGGGTTGAGGGCGAGACCGACCTGCGGGGGCAGACCCCGGGCGAACTCCACGGCCGGGGCGATGGTGTACGACATGTGGTTGCCGACGACCTGGCGGAACTGCTCCTCGGAGCTGAACACCGGCACATACGCCTGGCCGTCGATCTCCATGGTGGGCAGATCAAGTTGGGTGCTGCCGGGGTTACCGCCCTCGGGCAGCGGCACCCACACAAAGCTCCTGGCCAGCACCTCCACGATCCGTGCCCCCGCGGTCGGTACCCCCAGCGAGGCCGACAGCACCTCCTCCAGCTCATTGCCGGGCCACCCCCCGTGCCCATGGGGATGCACCTGTGCCGGAAAGTCCGCCGGGAAATCCATCTGCCGCCTACCGCTTCAAGCCGTGATGCTGTTGTCCCAGCACTTTATCGCCACCGGCCGAGACCAAAAGGGGCGCGGGGCCCTGACATATGCGGCTCCGCCGCGGGGCGCGAACAACCACAGCGAACCCGCACCCCGCAACGCACGGAACCACCCGAGCTCTTCCCGCCCCATCCTCACTCCTCCGCACTACCCGACGAAGTCGATCCGCACCAACCCCTCCGCGGCCTCCCGATCAATCAACACCGCCGCCCCACACCCCTCCGGCAACCGCCCCTTCTCCACCGCCCGCAACAGCCTCCCCATCGCCCCCCGATGCCGAGCGAACGCATACCGTGACACCCCACGCCCTCGCTCACGCTGCCCATCTCGCGCCTGACCAGGGGAAACATCCAGCAACAGCAGATGCAACGTCCCCCCACGCCGCCGCGCCTCCCGCGCCAGCCACTGCCGTACCCACGCCTGCGCCCCGCAGTCGTGCACGACGACGCCCTCGCCGGTCCTGAGCGCGCGCCGCAACCCCGCGTAGTGGGCGAGGCGCACGAGCGGCCGATACACGGCGTACGGCAGGAACGCGGCGAGGCGGGCGTCGAAGCGGTCGCGGGTGTCCTGGGAGTCGATACGGATACCCGGCACGGCCCGCCGCATGAGCGTGGACTTGCCGCTGCCGGGGAGCCCGGTCACCACGACGAGGTCGCGCGGTCCGAAGGACAGCTCGTGCGGGCTGCGTCCGCCGCGCTCCCGGAGGTCGCGGACGACCGCTCTGGGGAACGGGCCGCAGGCCTCAGCGGCCCGGGCGGCGGGCTGTGTGGGCAGCGTGATGCCCGAGGTCGTCGCGTACGCCGTGGTCCTGTTCACCGTGATCGTCCTCCCCAGGGGCTGGGAAACCCATCCCCAACGACTGTAAAGAGAAGGTAATGCCCGAGCCCCCCGGTTTCACTCGTCTTATTGCCACAGGAGTGCTACGGGCCGCTGTGCATCGCCCATGGCGGCTGTGCCTCGCCCATGGCCGCTGTCCCCCACCTGTGAAGGGTGCCCCTGCCGCACCGCGCCGATGCGTGCGATGATGTGCCCGCCAACTGCATACCGGCCGTTTGAATCCGCGCGGGAGAGTCCCCGGCGACGCCTCACCGAAGCGCGTCGCAGGGGCGCCGAAGGAGCAAGTTCCTCCCTTGAATCTCTCAGGCCCCGTTACCGCGCGGGCGAGGCACATCTGAAAAGCGGGCCGCCCCCTTCCTCCGGGAAGTGGCGTGGCCCCACCCAAGGTGCAAGCCAGGATCTTTTGCCGATCATGGCGAACCTCTCAGGTTCCGATGACAGATGGGGAGGGTCCACCTCGCCCGTCATGCCCCGTCATGCCCTTGGAGACGACCGACCGATGAGCAGTTCCGAATCCATGAGCGCTGCCGAGTCCGCCGGCCCGCGCCGCACCGCGCTCGACGCCCTGCATCGCTCGCTCGGCGCCACGATGACCGACTTTGCGGGCTGGGACATGCCCCTGCGATACGGCTCCGAGCGCGACGAGCACAACGCCGTACGCACGAAGGCCGGGCTCTTCGACCTCTCCCACATGGGTGAGATCACCGTCACCGGCCCCCAGGCCGCCGGCCTCCTCGACCACGCCCTCGTGGGGAACATCGGGGGCGTCGCGGTCGGCCGGGCCCGCTACACCATGATCTGCCGCGAGGACGGCGGCATCCTCGACGACCTGATCGTCTACCGCACGGCGGACACCGAGTACCTGGTCGTCGCCAACGCCTCCAACGCCCAGGTGGTGCTGGACGCGCTGATGGAGCGCGCGTCCGGCTTCGACGCGGAGGTGCGGGACGACCGGGACGCGTACGCGCTGATCGCCGTGCAGGGCCCCGAGTCCCCCGGCATCGTCAAGGCGCTCTCCCCCAGAGTCTCGACTTCGCTCGATCCGGGAGGTGCCCCCATCGCCGATCTCGACGGTCTGAAGTACTACGCGGGTCTGCCCGGCACGGTCGCGGGCGTCCCGGCGCTGATCGCCCGCACCGGGTACACCGGCGAGGACGGCTTCGAGCTGTTCGTGAAGCCCGAGCACGCCGTCGAGCTGTGGCAGGCGCTGACCAAGGCGGGCGAGGGTGCCGGTCTGGTGCCGTGCGGGCTGTCCTGCCGGGACACGCTGCGTCTGGAGGCGGGGATGCCGCTGTACGGGCATGAGCTGTCGACCTCCCTCACCCCCTTCGACGCCGGGCTCGGCCGGGTGGTGAAGTTCGAGAAGGAGGGCGACTTCGTGGGGCGCGCGGCGCTGGCCGAGGCCGCCGCGCGTGCCGCCGAGAATCCGCCGCGCGTCCTGGTCGGTCTGATCGCCGAGGGGCGGCGGGTGCCGCGCGCCGGGTACCCGGTCGTCTCCGGCGGCGAGGTCATCGGCGAGGTCACCTCCGGTGCCCCCTCCCCCACCCTGGGCAGGCCCATCGCCATGGCGTACGTCGACGCCGCGCACTCCGCGCCGGGCACGGCCGGGGTCGGTGTGGACATCCGCGGCAGCCACGAGCCGTACGAGGTCGTGGCGCTGCCGTTCTACAAGCGCCGCAAGTGACACCGTCGTAGGCGTTCCGAGTCGGCGTCCGGCGTGACCCTGGGCACATGCGCCCAGCTCACGCCCCGTCTCCGTATTCCCCTTTCCGTAGTCCCCCTTCATCAGTGGTCCCCCGCGTACAGGAGAATTCAGGCCATGAGCAACCCCCAGCAGCTGCGTTACAGCAAGGAGCACGAGTGGCTGTCGGGCGCCGAGGACGGCGTCTCGACGGTCGGCATCACGGAGTTCGCGGCGAACGCGCTCGGCGATGTCGTCTACGCCCAGCTCCCCGAGGTGGGCTCCACGGTGACCGCGGGCGAGGCCTGCGGTGAGCTGGAGTCGACGAAGTCGGTCAGCGAGCTCTACGCGCCGGTCAGCGGTGAGATCACCGCGGTCAACGAGGACGTGGTCGAGGACCCGTCGCTGGTGAACACCGCCCCGTTCGAGGGCGGCTGGCTGTTCAAGGTACGTGTCGCGGAGGAGCCGGCCGATCTGCTCTCCGCCGACGAGTACACCGCCCACACCGCCGGCTAGGAGCCGTAGACCTTCATGTCTGACACCACTGAGCTGTCGCTACTCAACACTCCCCTGCACGAACTGGACCCGGATGTCGCCGCCGCCGTCGACGCCGAGCTGAACCGCCAGCAGTCCACGCTGGAGATGATCGCCTCCGAGAACTTCGCGCCGGTCGCGGTCATGGAGGCCCAGGGTTCGGTCCTGACCAACAAGTACGCCGAGGGCTACCCCGGCCGCCGCTACTACGGCGGCTGTGAGCACGTCGATGTCGCCGAGCAGATCGCCATCGACCGGGTGAAGGCGCTGTTCGGCGCCGAGTACGCCAATGTGCAGCCCCACTCGGGTGCCTCCGCCAACCAGGCCGCGCTCTTCGCGCTCGCCCAGCCCGGGGACACGATCCTGGGTCTGGACCTGGCGCACGGCGGCCACCTCACCCACGGGATGCGGCTGAACTTCTCCGGCAAGCAGTTCAACGTGGTCCCGTACCACGTGGACGACTCCGGTCTCGTCGACATAGACGAGGTCGAGCGGCTGGCCAAGGAGCACCGGCCGAAGGTGATCATCGCCGGGTGGTCGGCGTATCCGCGTCAGCTGGACTTCGCGGCCTTCCGGCGGATAGCCGACGAGGTCGAGGCGTATCTGTGGGTCGACATGGCCCACTTCGCGGGGCTCGTCGCGGCCGGGCTGCACCCGAACCCCGTCGAGTACGCGGATGTCGTCACCTCCACAACCCACAAGACGCTCGGCGGCCCGCGCGGCGGGATCATCCTCGCCAAGCAGGACTTCGCGAAGAAGCTCAACTCCTCGGTCTTTCCCGGCTTCCAGGGCGGTCCGCTGGAGCATGTCATCGCCGCCAAGGCGGTGTCGTTCAAGGTGGCCGCTTCGGAGGAGTTCAAGGAGCGGCAACGGCGTACGGTCGAGGGCGCGCGGATTCTGGCGGAGCGTCTGACGGCCGCCGACGCGCGTGCGGCCGGGGTGAACGTGCTGTCCGGTGGCACCGACGTCCACCTCCTCCTCGTCGATCTGCGGGAGTCGGAGCTGGACGGGCGGCAGGCGGAGGACCGTCTCCACGAGGTCGGTATCACCGTCAACCGCAACGCCGTCCCGAACGACCCGCGTCCGCCGATGGTGACGTCGGGCCTGCGGATCGGCACCCCGGCGCTGGCGACGCGCGGCTTCACGGCGGAGGACTTCGCGGAGGTCGCGGACGTCATCGCCGAGACGCTGAAGCCGTCCTACGACGCGGAGGCGCTCAAGGCGCGGGTGAAGGCGCTGGCGGACAAGCACCCGCTGTATCCGGGGCTGGGGAAGTAACCAGGTAACCCCGCGTTCACGGGCTCGTAGTCCCGTTCTTGAGGGGCGCCGCGCACACTGGACGGTGAGCGCGGTGCCCCATCCCCTTGCACCACCCCCCGTTCTGAGGAGTCACCGTGGCCATCTCGGTCTTCGACCTGTTCTCGATCGGCATCGGCCCGTCCAGCTCCCACACGGTCGGCCCCATGCGCGCGGCCCGGATGTTCGCCCGCCGGCTGCGCAACGAGGAGCTGCTGCCGTCGGTGGTCTCGCTGCGCTGCGAGCTGTACGGCTCGCTGGGCGCGACCGGCCATGGCCATGGCACCCCCAAGGCCGTACTCCTCGGGCTGGAGGGCGCCTCGCCGCGCACGGTGGACGTGGAGTCGGCGGACGAAAGGGTGGAGTCGATCAAGGAGTCGAAACGTATCCGGCTCCTCGGCGAGCACGAGATCCGCTTCTCCTTCGACAAGGACCTGGTGCTGCACCGCCGTAAGGCGCTGCCGTACCACGCCAACGGCATGACGATCCGGGCGTACGACGCCTCGGGGGCGGAGGTGCTGGCGAAGACGTACTACTCGGTGGGCGGCGGCTTCGTGGTGGACGAGGACGCCGTGGGCGCGGACCGTATCAAGCTGGACGACACCCCGCTGAAGTACCCCTTCCGCACCGGCGACGAGCTGTTGCGTCAGACGAGGGAGACGGGGCTGTCGATCTCCGCGCTGATGCTGGAGAACGAGCGGGCCTGGCGGAGCGAGGAGGAGATCCGTACCGGGCTGCTGGAGATCTGGCGGGTGATGCAGACCTGTGTCTCGCGCGGTATGAGCCGTGAGGGCATCCTGCCGGGCGGGCTGCGGGTCCGCCGTCGCGCCGCCGTCTCCGCACGTCAACTCCGCGCGGAGGGCGACCCGTCGGCCCGCTCGATGGAGTGGATCACGCTGTACGCGATGGCCGTGAACGAGGAGAACGCGGCCGGGGGCCGGGTGGTGACCGCCCCGACGAACGGCGCGGCCGGCATCATCCCGGCGGTCCTGCACTACTACGTCAACTTCGTGCCCGGTGCCGACGACGAGGGTGTCGTCCGCTTTCTGCTGGCCGCCGGGGCGATCGGGCTGCTCTTCAAGGAGAACGCGTCCATCTCCGGCGCCGAGGTCGGCTGCCAGGGCGAGGTCGGCTCGGCCTGCTCCATGGCGGCGGGCGCGCTGGCCGAGGTGCTCGGCGGCAGCCCCGAACAGGTCGAGAACGCCGCCGAGATCGGCATGGAACACAACCTGGGCCTGACCTGCGACCCCGTCGGCGGCCTCGTCCAGATCCCCTGCATCGAACGCAACGGCATGGCCGCCGTCAAGGCCGTCACCGCCGCCCGCATGGCCCTGCGCGGCGACGGCTCCCACAAGGTGTCCCTGGACAAGGTCATCAAGACGATGAAGGACACGGGCGCCGACATGTCCGTCAAGTACAAGGAGACGGCGCGGGGTGGGTTGGCGGTGAACATCATCGAGTGCTGAGGGGAACGGGGCATGGCCCGCCGCACCGGGTAGTACCGCCTCGCACCGGCCGGTGGGGGGTCACCGGTCCGCGACGGCCACGGGGTCGGCGCCGCTCTTGAGGGCGGTGGGGAGTTGGGAGCGGCGGCGGATGCCGAGTTTGCGGTAGGCGCTCGTGAGGTGGGTTTCCACGGTGCGGCGGGCGAGGTGGAGGAGGTCGGCTATCTCGGTGTTGGTGCGGCCTTCCGCCGCGAAGGCCGTGATGCGGCGTTCGGCGTCGGTGAGGGAGTCCGGGCCGGTCAAGGGCGTCGTCGTGCGGCGGGCGCCGCCCTCGCGCAGGGCCTCCTCCGCCATCGACCGCATCCGGGTCACGCCGAGGCGTTCGGCGCGTTCGGCCGCCTCGCGGAGGGCGTCGCGGGCCCGGGAGCGTTCACCGGCGGCGGTGAGCAGTCGGCCCTGGGAGATCAGCGCCGGGATCAGTTCCGTCTCGGCGCCGTCCTGCGACACCGTCACCGCCCGCTCGGCCAGTTCCAGTCCGCGTCGGCCACCGGTCACCATCCCCAGTACGCGCAACGCCCGGCCCAGTACGCGCGGGCTGTCCCACACCATGGCCAGGCGGAGTTCCTCCTCGGCCAGGGCCAGGGCGGGCTCGGGGCGGCCCAGGGCCAGATGGCACTCGGCCGAGGCCGAGCGCCACGGGGTGACCACGGGGCTCACCACATCCCTCGCCGACTGGCGCCGACCGCACTCCAGGAAGTCGATCAGCGCGCTCGCCGGGTCGCCGGTCGCGGCGCGCAGGATTCCTCGGGCGTAGAGGAATCGGTTCACTTCCCAGGAGTCGCGGGTGTGCTGGAGGTCGTAGGCGTCGGCGAGGCGGGCGGCCTCGTGCGGACGGCCCGTCTCGACCAGCGCGATGACAGCGTGCGCCCGCGCGTTGGCGGACCCCAGTACGTCCTCGGCACCGCTACCCGACGCCCGTACACCGCCCGACCCCAGTGCTCCCCCGTCGACCGGCGTGCCCGCGCCGCCGAGCGTCCCCGTACCGTTCGACGGCTTCGTACCGTTCAACGGCCCCGCGCCGTCCGGCACTTCCCCACCGCCCGACAGGCCCACCCAGCCCGACGCGCCCAAGTCGTCGAGGAGTTCGGTGTATGCGCCGCGTGCCATGGCGATGTCGACGCGTACGTTCAACAGGGCCTGGTGCATGGGGTGGAGGAGGGAGGTGCGTTGTCCGGCCAGGCCTCTGTCGACGAATCGCTGGGCCACGTCCAGCCGGTCGGCCCACTGGGCCACGGCCGCGGCGGTGCCCAGCAGGTACGGCTCCGAGAGGGGGTCGGCCGGTTGGGCCAGCAGCGCCCGCATACGGCTCGTCGCCGACTCCGCCGAGGTCAGGCCGGCCGTCGACTCGTAGCGCACCAGCAGTGCCTGTCCGGCGGTGCCGACCAGCGTCGGGGAGTGCTCGGCGGTCTCGCGGAGCCAGCGGTACATCTCCTGTCGTACGCCCGGGTCGTGGTCGGACAGCAGCGCGGAGGCGGTGTGGACCGTGCGGACCAGATCGGGGTGGCCCGTCAGGTGCTCCTCCTGGAGTTCGCGCAGGACATCGATCGCGGCGCGGGCCTCGCCCCGGCGGGCCAGGGCGGTACCGAGGGCGACCGCCGCGCGGACCCGGTCCTCGGGCGGGCCGGGGAGCTTCAGTGCCTCGGCGAGGCGGGGGATGCCGGTCGTCGAGCGGACGGTGGTGTATTCGAGAGAGCCCAGTTCGGTGAGGACGACCGTGCGGCGGGCCGGGGACATGGGCTCGTCCAGGGCGCGGCGCAGGAACGCCACGGCGTCGTCGGCGCGATCGTCGCGTACGGCCAGTTCGGCGGCGTCCAGGAGCGCGCCGGTCGCCCATGCCTCGTTCACGGGGGCGGCCCGCAGCAGTTGACCGGCGACCGCCTCGGCGCCGTCGCCGCGGTGCCGCATCGCCTCGGCCGCGCGCCGGTGGGCCGCCTGGCGGTCGGCGGCGGGCCAGCCCGCGAGGACGGCATCCCTGAGGAGCGGGTGGGCGTAGCGGGGGCGTCCGTCGGGGTCGGGGCGCAGCAGCCCGAGCCGCGTCATCGCCGTCAGCCATCCCGCCACCCGCGCGGGGTCGGCCCCGGCCGCCCGGGCGAGCAACTCGGCGTCGGCGGCGGGCCCGTCGGAGGCGTCGCCCCAGCCCGCCACCGCGCCACGGCCCGCGGCGCGGTGGCTGCCGCCGAACCGGCCGTACGCGGGGCCCGCGTCCGCGACGGCCCGGTGTTCCCGCGCGGCACCCATGCCGCCCGGCGCGGCCCACGTACCGGCCACACCACGTCGGGCGCCGATACCGCCACCGGCGCCCACACCGACAGCGCCACCGATGCCGGCAGCGCCATCCATGCCGACGATGCCACCCGTGCCACCCATGCCGACGCCGCCGGCCCCGGCCCACGTACCGGCCACCCCGCCCGGGGTGCCCGAGCCGCCCCCGGTGCCCGCGTCCACGGCGCCACCGATGCCGGGCACGCCGCCGTTCCCGACCGCGCCCCCGACGCCCGCCCTGTCACCGTTCCCGGCCACACCTCCGGCGCCCGCCGGGTCACTGCATCCGATCGCACCGCCCAGCGAGGCGCTCCGGCCGGCCGAACCGGCTGCGCCCACCGCGTCGCCCCGGTCAGCGGTGCCGCCCCACCCGAGCACGGCACCCCCGCCCACGGCAGCTCCCCGGCCGACAGCGGTGCCCCGTCCGGACGCGGCACCCGCCCCGGGCGCGGCACCCCATCCAGACTCGGCGCCCCACCCGTGCGTGACACCCCGCCCGTTCACCGCACCCCAGCCGGGCGACGCCGCACCCCATCCGGGCGACGCCCCGCCCGACCCAGGCGTGGCAGCCCAGCCCGACGCCGCCCGGCCCGGCGCACCGCCCAGGTCGGCGGCCGTGTCGGACTCCTCGTCCAGTGCCGCGAGGGTGCGGGCCACCTCGGTGGTCGTGGGGCCCGCGCTGTCCAGCCACCAGGAGACGGCGGCGGGGTAGGCGCCGGGGTAGAGGGCGGCGCAGGTGTCCGGCAAGGTGTTCACGCCCGCGTTCGGGGAGTTCTCCGTGTTCTGCAGGTCCTCCATCAGGGCGCGCAGCAGCAGCGGGCTGCCCGCTCCCGCGCGTACGCACGCCTCGACCCAGTCGGCGCGCGCCCCGGGGCCGGTGGCGTGGCGGACCAGGGCCGCCATGGAGTCGGGGCCCAGGGGTGCCAGGTTGAGGGTGTGGACGAGGGAGGGGGAGAGCGCGTGGGCGAGGCCGTCGGCCGGGGGGTCGATGTCGTACTGGCTGCGCTCGGTCATCACCAGCAGCACCGGTAAACGGTCGAGCCGCCGGACCGCCTCGATCAGCCAGCGACGCGAGCAGGGGTCGGCGAAGTGGACGTCGTCCACGGCGAGCATCAGCGGTGTCTCGGCCGCGTACCGGCACAGCGTTCGCCATAGCCGGGCGGGTCTGGCGCGGTGCGCCGGGGTGCCCGGCGCGTCCGGGGTCTCCTCCGCCATCGCGTCGAACTCGGCGCCGTGGGAGAGGAGTTGGAAGACGGTGTCGAGCGGCGCGGAGCTGTGCTCGGGCGAGCAGCGGGCCCGCAGCACCCACATACCGGCCGTGGCCGCGCGCTCGGCGGCGGCCTCCAGGAACGCGGTGCGGCCGGTGCCGGTGGCACCTCTGAGCAGCACGGAGCGGCCGGTTCCGGCCCGAGCCCTGGCGGTCTCGGCGACCAGGAACTCCAGGGCCTCCTCGCGTTCGAGAAGCGGTTCCGGTCCGCACATCGCTGTCTCCTGTCGTGGACGGGTCCTACGGGTCCTGCGGGCCCGGGGCGGCCCGGCCGCTTCCTGGTCCGCCCCGGTAGACGAGTGACGGGGCGTCATGGTGCACCGGAGGTGCCCGTTCGTACTCGTGGAGATGTCATGAGGGTTCCCGCGCGGACCGTCATGACGGATCTCGTGGTGCGTCTCGTGGTCCTCCACGATTGCCCGCTCGGTCCGGCTCGCAGGAGTGTGATGGAACCTCGTCCTCCACTCCCGTCACAGGGGCGGTGATCACAGGGACGGGGCCGACGGGGGAGAAAAGGGAGAAACGGTTGTACAGCTCGATCAGGACCACGGCGGAACCGGCGGCGTCCGAGTCCGAGCCTTCCGCACGTCGCATCCCTGTCGTCGTCCACGCCTCGGACCCGCTCTCCCGGGCCGGAGTGCTCAGCCAGTTGCGCGGGCACCCCGTGGTCGACCTGGGGGACGGCTCCGAGCCACGGCCGGGCACCGTCGCCGTACTGGTCGGTGACACCCCGGACGAGACAACGCTGTCGGCGCTGCGCCGACTGGTGCGCAGCGACGGCGCCAAGGCCGTGCTCGTCGTCAGCGCGATCCGCGAGTCCGAACTCCTCGATGTCATCGAGTGCGGGGTCGGGGCCGTGGTGTGGCGGCACGAGGCCACCGGGCACCGGCTGGCACAGGCCGTCATCGCCGCCGCTCGCGGAGACGGGGATCTCCCGGCCGACCTGCTGGGCCGGCTCATCAACCAGGTGGGCACCTTGCAGCGCTCGGTGGCCGGCCGGCCCGGGGCGCCGCTCTCGGGCCTGGTGCCACGGGAGATCGACGTCCTCCGGCTCGTCGCCGAGGGGTTGGACACCGGGGAGATCGCGAGCAAGCTGTCGTACTCCGAACGCACCGTCAAGAACGTGATGCATGGCCTCACCACCCGGCTGCACCTTCGCAACCGGGCGCACGCCGTGGCCTATGCCCTCCGTGAAGGCTACATCTGATCGAAATCTGATCGAAGGGGCAGCCCTACCTGACCACTTGGGCATCACATTCTGCCCACATGCCGTCCCCGTGACGCCTGCGGGGACGGCTGCCGGAGCGGGCACGATCGGTGGACAGGTCGTGGCCGGGTTGATGGCAAGACGTAGGGCGAGGCGTGCGGCACGACGGATGGCACGGCGTACGGCACGGCGTACGGGGCGGGAGCACGACGGTGATCCACGAGGTGGACGAGGTCCTCAAGACGCTGATCGAGGGCGGTGCGCTGGCCGGTTCCGGTATCGACGTCTCCTTCGAGGCCCCGACCCGTGACTGGGCGGCCCGCCGCAACGCGCCCACCGTGAACACCTATCTGTACGACATCCGCGAGGACGTCTCCCGCCGTCAGCGCGGCCAGGCTCCGGTGCGCGACGAGCGCGACATCGTCGTACGGCGCCGTCAGCCGCCCCGCTGGTTCCGGCTGTCGTATCTGGTGACCGCCTGGACCAAGCAGCCGCAGGACGAACACCGCCTGCTGTCCGCCGTGTTGGCGACCCTGCTGCCGCACGAGCTGCTGGCGCCCCGCGAACTCCCCGGCGCCCTGGGCGCGTTGGGCCTGTCGGTGCCGCTCACGGTGGCGGGGCTGCACTCGGAGTCCCGCTCCCTCGCCGAGATCTGGTCCGCGCTCGGCGGTGAACTCAAGCCGTCCCTCGACCTCGTGGTGACGGCACCCTTCCCCGCGTACCCCGAGTACGACGCCGGGCCGCCGGTCACCGAGGGCGCCGTGGTCCGCGTACGCGGCACGGACGGCACCCTGGAGGGCTCGCCCGAACGCGCCCACCGACCACGGCACCTCTCCCCCGCGCCGGCCCCCGGAGCCCAGCACCCGTGACCGCCCCCGTCCCCACCGCCCACGTCTCGTCCGACGCCCTCCTCGCCCGGCTGACCCGACTCCGCGCCCGCGTCGCCGAGTTGGTCACCCACCGAGGCACCGACGACCCGACCGCCGGGGACCCCCTGCGCGGCCTGTACCTCTCCGAGGAGGCGGTACGGCATCTGCTGCGCCCGGCGGCGGGCTCGCACACCTCGGTGTTCGAGGAACCGGACGGACCGGCCGGGACATCCGCCCCCCTCGCGCCCGATCGGCTGGCACGGCTCTCCGCCCGTCTCGGGCTCACCGAACTCGACGCCCGCATTCTGCTGATCGCCCTGGCCCCCGATCTGGAGCGGTCCTTCGAGCCGCTGTACGGGTATCTCAACGACGACGTGGGCAGACGGCGGGCGACGATCGGGCTGGCCCTCGATCTGTGCGGGCTGCCGGTGCATCTCGCCGAGGCGCGGGCCCGGTTCCTGCCCTCGTCGCCGCTGGCCGCGCTCGGGCTGCTGAGCGTCGAGGAGGGCGAACGACCGTTCCTGAGCCGTGCGTTGCGGGTGCCGGACCGGGTGGTCGCGCATCTGCTCGGGGACGACACCCCGGACTCGGCCCTCGCCGGGCATGTCCGTCGGCTCGTGGCGCCCTCGGGGCCGTACGACGAGGGGTTCGCCGAGCGGCTGGCGGCCCGGCTCGCCGCAGCCCCGCTCACCGTCCACTTGCGGGAGCACCGGGCGGGTGACGGCCCGGCCTGCGCGGCCCTCGCCCTGCGCGCGGCCGGTGTCGAGGCGCTGCACTTCACCCCTCCGGCCGACGGGACGGACCCCTCGGGGTACGCGGGGCACTCCCCGGCGCATTCCCCGCCGGGCCTCGCCGAGCACTCCCAGGGCGCCCTGTCCGAGCTGCTCCCCCGGCTCCTGCTGGAAGCCCGGCTGTCCGGCCGCGCCCTCGTCGTGTCGCCGCTCCCGGAGCGGCCGGGCGCCCTGTTGCGCGCCCTGTCGGCGGCCGAGGACGTGACCGTGCTCTTCGCCGGCCACCGGCCGTACGACCCCCAGTGGTGCGAGCGTGATCCGCTGGTGCTGGACGCGCCCCGGCCGCCGACGGGCGCGGTGGACGTATGGGCGGCGGCGCTCGGTGCCGGGGCGGAGGGGCCGGGGTTCGATCTGGCGGCCACGGTCGCCCCGTACCGGCTGGGCGGTGAGCGGATCGGGCGGGTGGCGCGGGCGGCGCTGGAGCTGGCCGCCTTCGACGGTACGGCGGTGACGGCGGCCCATCTGCGGCTGGCCGCCCGGCAGCAGTCGGCCTCCGGGCTGGAGCGGCACGCCCGGCGCATCCGCCCCGACGTCGGCTGGGAGGACCTGGTCCTGCCCGACCGGCCCCTCGCCCAGCTGCGTGAACTCGCGCTGCGCGCCCGGCATCGCGACCGGGTGCTCGGGGACTGGCGGCTCAGTGCCGGGGGCGGCCGGGGGCGTGGGGTGCTCGGGCTGTTCGCGGGTGACTCCGGTACCGGCAAGACGCTCTCCGCCGAGGTGGTCGCCGCCGAACTCGGCCTGGATCTCTATGTCGTGCAGCTCTCCTCGATCGTCGACAAGTATGTGGGCGAGACCGAGAAGAACCTCGAACGGATCTTCACCGAGGCGGATCGCACGGACGCCGTGCTGCTCTTCGACGAGGCGGACGCCGTGTTCGGCAAGCGTTCGGAGGTCAAGGACTCCCATGACAAGTACGCCAACATGGAGAGCGCGTATCTGCTGCAGCGGCTGGAGTCGTTCGACGGGGTCGCCCTGCTGACCACCAACCTCCGGGCCAATATCGACGAGGCGTTCACCCGGCGGCTGGACATGGTCGTCGACTTCCCGTTCCCGGACGCGGGCCTGCGGCTCGCCCTGTGGCGGCACAGCCTCGCCCATGTGCCGTGCGCCGAGGACGTCGAACCGGCGGCGGTGGCCCGGGACTTCGAGCTGGCGGGCGGTTCCATCCGCAGCGCGGTGGTGACGGCCGCGTACTCGGCTGCCGGGCGGGGCGGTCCGGTCACCACGGGCGACCTCCTGGAGGGCGCCCGCCGCGAGTACCGCAAGGCGGGACGCCTGGTACCCGGCGAGGGCACCTGGTAGCCGCGCCGGACCTCGACCCCTCGCCCCGGTTCTCCCGGTCGTCGGTACACCGATGGGCCGCCGGCCGGAGCCGACGGCCCATCGCTCGCCGACCGCGCCCCAACCCGGTCGGCCGCTTCACATCGCCGGGCGAGCCGGTCGGTCGACTCACTCAGGACACCGCCCACGGCCCTCACACCGTGAACTTGACGGCCTCCAGCCAGACGCCGTTGTCGACGGTGCCGGCGAAGATGTAGTGCTCGCCCTCGTCGGGCTTGTCGCAGGCGGTGTTCTGCCAGCCCCTGTTGTGCAGGTGCACGGTCTGGCAGACGGCCTGCCCGCCCTCGTCCACGTTGATCGTGAAGCCCAGCATGTCCTGGGCGTCCTGCTCGGCGGTGCCGATGTAGTTGTCCTGGCCGTCGGACACCCCGGACCACGGCACGTTGTTGTAGGTGCCCTTGCCGTCGGTGGAGTCGGGGTTGTTGACGAAGGCGACACCGGCGGTGCCGTTGACCCCGTACACCGCGATGTTGAGGGCCTTGATCGGCCGGTTCTGGCCCACCGTGCCGGCCCTGTCACCGTCGCACTTGATGGCCCCCCAGCCCTTGTCCTTCAGATAGGCGCGGTAGCAGATGTGCTTGCCGCCCGGGTCGGCCGCGGCCAGCTGGTTGACGGCGGTCGCCGCGGTCGGGTCCGAGGTCTTCTTCTCCTCGGAACCACCGCCCCCGCCGCCTCCGCCATCGCCGCCGCCGTCCGCACCGGCCGCCGCGCCCGTGTCCGTCTCGGCGCCCGTGTCCTGCGGCGGCGTCGACGGAGGCGCGGAGGGCGTCGGCGGCGGAGGTGTGGTGGCGGGAGCCTCGGGGCTGGGCGCGAGGGTGCTGACACCGGCCGGCTCGGTCTTCTCCTTGGCCTCACTGTTCACCGGCGGCTTGTAGGCGAGCCAGAACATCAGGAAGGTGAGCGCCAGCGCCATGAACACACCGAGGAAGGTGGCCAGCCAGCCCGGCAGGAACCCCCGCTGCACATAGGTGCCTTCGACGTCCAGCGGGGTGACCCCGGAGCGCTGCACCGCGAAGGTGTACGGCCGCTCCTCCTTCGACCCGAACCAGATGATCTGCCGCGGCTTCAGCGTGGCCTTGACAAACGCGGCCCGCCCGGGCTCGATCTGCACATTGCTCGGGTGGATGTCGTACGAGAGGTGGTCGCCGTTGTCGCTGCCGCTGACGGACGCGGTGACCTTGGTGTTGCCGAGGTTGTCCACGGCGAGCTTGGGACGACCCCGGAAACGGCCCTTCACCGTGTGCGGGACCAGCTCCGCCCGCACCTCCGTGAACGGCGTGATCGTCACATTCCCCTCGGGGACCGTCGTCGCCTCCGGGTGCTCGGTCGGCGTGATCCGCACCGCGTAAGGGTTCGGTCCGGCCGTCGCATCGGGGGTGCGCGGTGGAGCGAAGGTCAGCTCGACCGTGCCCGTCGTCCCCGGGAACAGCCGGAGCGTCTGCGGCTCCACCGTCGTCCAGGGAGCCAGATCACCCACGGGCTCGAAGCGGTACTCGTCGACGACGTCACCGGTGTTGCGCAGCCGCAGTCTCACGGTCGCACTGCCGCCCGGGTCGACGGTGGTCGAGGCAGGCTCTAGGGAAGTCCACAAACTCACGCGTAGACGCTACGGGGGCGGGTGACGCGTGGTCAGGAGGCGCCGGGGCAAGGCTGCCTGCCCGAAAGGGCGAGGCGGGAGAGGGCGATACGGCTGGGGCGATGCCCTCTCGCGGTCGCGAGGTCGGCGTCAGAGACGGAACGAGCCGCGCTGGGTGCCCGCCGGGGTGTTGTTCGGGGTCACGGTCTTCCTGAGCCTGATGTTCTTCAGACCGCCGCACCGCACCGCGAGCGAGGTGAGGTACTTGTCGAGCCGTGCGATCTCCTCCTCGCGGGAGAACACCTGGGCGAGCGCCTCCTTCTGCTCCTTGTCGACCTTCCCCTGCTTCTCGTACCAGTCCTTGTCGGCCTTGGCCTTCGGCACCTTGTCGAACTCGTCCTGGGAGCGGACGCGGAAGGAGGTGTGCGGTACCAGGGTGTGCTTGCCGTCCGGGCCCTTCTCCGCCCGGTAGACGATAATGTTCAGCCCGTCGATGAGGGGCTCGCCGTCCGCGTCCCTGGCCGCCATCTGCTTCTTGAGTTCGGGCCACTCGATGGTGTTGAGCACGCTCGTCTCGTGGATTCCGTCCAGGACGTGGGCGTCAACCCAGCCCCTGAGGCCCTGTGCGTACGACTGGGAGAGCAGGAACCAGAGCCGTTGCAGGGCGGGGGACGCGTTCCAGCTCGGCAGACCGAAGTCCAGACCGTCGAAGACGCGGCCCTGCACGGTCGTCTCCAGGACGAGCCCACGGCCGACGGAGGTCGCCTCGGCGGCGGTCGCGGAGCCCATCTTCGACCAGAGCTGGCCCATGGTCGCCGACGAGCCCGCGTGCTCCGTCAGGATGTCCTGGAAGCCGGGCTTGTTCTGCTGGCGCACATACCACTCGTACGGGAGCCGCTGCCCCTGGACGGTCGGGTGGTGCAGCCCCGCCATGACGGCGTTGACGGCCGCCTGGTTCACCTCCGGGGGCTTCGCCCCGCCGTCCACCGCCTTGAGGTCCTCGTGGACGTTCGCCAGCCAGGCCTTGAGGCCCGCGCTGAAGCCCGGTGCCTTGTTGAGGGCGTGGATCTTCGTGATGCGCTGCCACAGCTCGCCGGCCTGCACCGTGAACCGGAGCTCGCGGACATCGGCCGGCGATGTCTCCTCGGAGTCGGTCGACTTCGTGGAGTGGGACGAACCCGGCCGCTCCGGTGACGACTCCCGCTCTCCCGGCGCCCGTTGGACGTGGGGAGCGTGGGCCGTCGCCTTGGGCGCCCGCTGTACCCCGGCGGCCCCGGTCTCCGTACCCGGCCCGCCGTCCCTCGCGTCGGCCCCGGCTGCCCGCTCCGGAAGCGCCGCCCCCATCACCCGTCGGGCGTTGTCCTCGGCCTCCCGCTCGAAGCGGTCACCGGGGTCGCTGACCTTGAGCCCGCCGCCGTTGTCGGTCCCGGCGACCGGGCCCCGCCGCTGCTGGATGACATGGGTCAGCTCGTGCGCGAGGGTGTGCTTGTCGGCCCCGCCCTCGCCGACGACCACATGGCTGCCGGAGGTGTACGCCCGCGCCCCGATCTCGGCGGCCGAGTTCCGCGCGTCGGCGCCCGTGTGGACGCGTACGTCGGAGAAGTCGGCGCCGAGCCGGGCCTCCATCTCCGTACGCAGCGGGGTGTCGAGGGGCCGGCCGGGGGTGCGCAGCACCTGGTGGACTGCCGAGCGCTGTACGGACGCGGTGCCGTTGTCGCCGACGGTGTGGCCGCAGTGCGCGTCGTGCTGGTGGCGTTCCTCGGCCACGGCCCGGGCGACGGCGGTGTTGCCCGCCAGCCGCTGGAGTGCCCGCAGCTGGTCGGCGGTCGTGGGCCTGCCCGGCCCCGGCCGTGCCGTGCGGGCGTCGCCGCCCGGCCTGTCGGCGGACCTGTCCGACGACCGGCCTCCCCGGCCTCCCTGTGCGCGCACCGACACCCTCCTCGACCGCATGAGACCTACCGCTTGAGACATGGAGCCCCACCAGCCAAGGTCCCGGACACCATCGCAGGGAAGGGCCACGGGGGCAGACCCCGGGGCAACGCATCGCGGGCCCGCGCCGATTCGCTCGCGCGAACTGCCCCTGAGGGCAACGCACATGCCCCCGATCAGGCACCGGAGGACGTTTCAGCGGTCGCGCTTCGCGCGTGAGGGTGAGAGCGACCTGTCTCGTACCCCGAGGAGAGCAGAGCATGCCGTCCTACCTGTCGCCCGGCGTCTACGTCGAGGAGGTGGCCAGCGGCTCACGACCCATCGAGGGTGTGGGCACGTCCGTCGCCGCCTTCGTCGGACTCGCGCCGACCGGTCCGCTGAACGAGCCGACCCTGGTGACCAACTGGTCCCAGTACGTCGCGTCCTTCGGCGAGTTCACCGACGGGTACTACCTCGCGCACTCGGTGTACGGGTTCTTCAACAACGGCGGCAGCGCCGCGTACGTCGTCCGCGTCGGCGGCACGGACGGTGGCGCGGCCGGGACCGGAACCCCGGCCGCCGTCACCGCCGCCGCCACGCCGGCCGCGCTGCCGGCCGGCGAACCGCAGCGGCTCGGCACGTTCGCCGTGTCCGCCATCGCGGGCGGTGCGCTGAGCGTCGAGGTCGCGGCCCCGGAGGGCGAGGGTCCGGCGGAGCGCTTCAAGCTGATCGTCAAGGACGGCGACAAGCCCGTCGAGTCCTTCGACGTGACCGCCAAGAAGGGTGGCCGCAACTACGTCGTCACCCAGGTCAAGGAGCGCTCCAAGCTCATCTCCCTGACCGAGGCCGCGCCCGCCGCGCAGCTGGCGCGCCCCGACAACCAGACGGTGGCGCTGGCCGCGCCCGCCGCCCCGGCGCCCGTGGCCCCGGCCGGCGCGGACGCCTCGCACCCCGGCCCGCGCGAGTACCTCGGCGACTCGGCCGACCGCACCGGCTTCGGCGGTCTGGAGGCGATCGACGAGATCTCCATGGTGGCCGTGCCCGACCTGATGGCCGCCTACCAGCGCGGCGCGATCGACCTGGAGGCCGTCAAGGCGGTCCAGCTCGGGCTGATCGCGCACTGCGAGCTGATGGGCGACCGCGTCGCCGTCATCGACCCGCCGCCCGGCCTGAACGCCCGACAGATCCGCGTCTGGCGCCAGGAGACCGCCGGGTACGACTCCAAGTACGCGGCCCTCTACTACCCGTGGATCAAGGTCTTCGACCCGGCCAGCGGCCAGTCCCAGGTGATCCCGCCGAGCGGCCATGTCGCCGGTGTGTGGGCCCGCAACGACTTCGAGCGCGGAGTGCACAAGGCGCCCGCCAACGAGGTCGTACGCGGCGCGGTCGACCTGGAGCTGCAGATCACCCGGGGCGAGCAGGACCTGCTCAACCCCATCGGCGTCAACTGCATCCGCGCCTTCCCCGGCCGCGGTATCCGCGTCTGGGGTGCCCGCACCATGTCCTCCGACCCGGCGTGGCGCTACCTCAACATCCGCAGGTACTTCAACTACCTGGAGGAGTCGATCCTCATCGGCACCCAGTGGGTGGTGTTCGAGCCGAACGACCACGCCCTGTGGGCCCGTATCCGGCGCAACGTCTCGGCGTTCCTGGTCAACGAGTGGCGTGGCGGCGCCCTGTTCGGGCAGCGGCCCGAGGAGGCGTTCTACGTCAAGTGCGACGAGGAGACCAACCCGCCGGAGTCGGTCGACCTCGGCCGGGTCATCTGCGAGATCGGCATCGCGCCCGTGAAGCCCGCCGAGTTCGTGATCTTCCGGCTGGCCCAGTTCTCCAGCGGCAGCGGGGAGTTGGAGGAGTAGGCCGCCCGCCCGCTCCCTCCGGCCCACTTCACCCACGTCACTCAGTAGAACAGGGAACAGCACATGAGCCTGATGCAGGCCGACAGCATGACGTCACACAACTTCGGTCTCCAGATCGACGGTGTGATGGTCGAGTACCTCGCCGAGGTCAGCGGCCTCACCCTCGAACAGGACGTCATCACCTACCAGCAGAACTCCGCCCAGGGCCGCCCCGAGGTCAACCTCCTGCCGGGTGTGCAGAAGAGCGGGCAGTGCACGGTGGTGCGCGGTATGACCCAGTCGGCGTCCTTCACGCAGTGGATCAACGACTCGATCGCCGGCCAGATGTCCTCGGCCCGCAAGAACGCGTCGATCATCATGATGGACTTCGAGAACAACCCGGTGAAGCGGTACAACATGCGCAACGCCTGGTGCAGCAAGGTCGACGCCAGCACCCTCAAGGCCGGCGAGGCCGCCGCGCTCACCGAGACCGTGACCATCGTGTTCGAAGAACTGGTCATCGAGTAATGCGGCGTACGGCTGGACGTACGGCCGCCGGGGTGGGCGCGGGCGCGATCGTGGACGTACCGGGGCAGGAGGCGGTGGCCGCCACCTCCACCCCTGCCCCCGCGTCCGCGCCCGCTCCGGTGGTGCAGCAGCGGCTGCGGACGGAGTTCCCCTTCGAGCTGCCGCGCGGTTACGTCGACGACTCGGGGACGGTCCACCGGGACGGTGTGATGCGCCTGGCCACCGCCCGGGACGAGCTGATCCCGCTGCGGGACGTCCGCGTCCAGGAGAACCCGGCGTATCTGTCGGTGGTGCTGCTGGGCCGGGTGATCACCCGGCTCGGCACGCTGCCGATGGTGCACGACGGGATCGTGGAGAACATGTTCGCCTCCGACCTGGCGTTCCTTCAGGACTTCTACCGCCAGGTCAACGCCGAGGGCCACACCCGCGCGGCCGTGGAGTGCCCCCACTGCTCGGAGCCCTTCGAGGTCGAACTCGGCGGGAGCCGCCTGGGGGAATCGTGACGTACGCGACCGACCGACTGCACGAGGAGATCGCGTACGTCGCCTATCACTTCCACTGGAGCCTGGAGGACATCCTGGACCTCGAACACCACGACCGCCGCCGCTACACCGACCAGATCGCGTCCCTCGTGTCGCGTTCCGGCGCGGAGGTCTGACCGGTGGGTATCTTCGACCGCCTCAGGGGCAGGACATCGGGGTCGGGGGCGGCCGCTGAGTCGGGCGTCGACACGGGCGCGGGGTCCGGTGTCGACACTGGCGCGGGGTCGGGCATCGGCTCGGCTTCGGCTTCGGCTTCGGCTTCGGCTTCGGCTTCGGCTTCGGCTTCGGCTTCGGCGGACGGTGCTTCGGCTTCGGACGGTGCTTCGGGTTCGGTGGGGGCCGTGGCTCCGGTGGCCGGTTGGGTGGGGCTTGCGCCCATTCAGCGGGCCGTCGAGGGGCGGGGCGGGGTGGCCGATGCCGGGTTCGGTGGGCGGCTGACGACCTGGCAGAACCCTTCGTTCATGGGGTCGTTGTCCCACGCCGTCCTGCGTGAGGCCCCGTCCGGGCTGATCGGGGACGCGCTCACCACGTCGGCGAAGCCGGTCCCCGGCCTCGAACTCCCCTCCCGTACCCTCCCGGTGGCCATGGACGAGCCCCAGCCTCCGGCCGGCGTCCATGCCCCCGGGGTCCCGGCGATCCAGCGTGCGCCGCACCCGGTCCAGCCCTCCCGTCCGGCGGGTCCCCGGGTCACCCCGGTACCGGCATGGCCACGGCCCGCCGCCACGCGGCCGGCCTCCCTCACCAAGGGGCCGGCCACACCTGCCGTGCAGCGCCGGACGCTCCCGGCCACCCGGTCTCAGACGCCGAGCGCCGCCGCACCGGTGCGGGGTACGTCGACAGCGGGGCGGGGCGCCCAGGGCGGCGGCCCGGCCGATTCGGGCGCCGCCGAACGGGCCGACTCGACGACCGCTCCGGGAAGCGGCTCGTTCGGCGACTCGTCGTCGCCCGCCACGGGGTCTCCGCCCGCGCACGCCGCGCCTCCGTCCGTGCCTTCTGCGGCTCCGCCCGCGCCTTCCGCCTCCCCGGGTACACCTCCCGTGTCTCCGACTACGCCTTCCGTCGCGCCGTCGGCTCGCTCCGCCACTCCGTCCACGCGCTCCACCTCCCCGTCCACGCACTCCGCCGCCCCGTCCACGCACTCGGCCGCCCCGTCGACGCCGTCCGGCAACGGCGCGACCGGCGTCCAGCGAGCGACAGCCCATCCGGGCGGGGGCGCCACAACCGGCATGGGTGCGAGTGTGGATGTGAGCACCGGCACCACAGCCGACATCGGGGCAAGTGTGACTACGGGCAAGGGCGCGGGCGTCGATGTGGGTGCCGGCGGGGGTGTTGGGGGCGCCCTCGGCAACGGCCCCACGGCGCCCAACGCCCTCCCTACGCCAACTGGCCCTATGAACACGGCAGTTGGCCCCGCCCGCACCACGGCCAACGTCCAACGAGCCGCGACGAACACCCCGGGCCGGGCCACCGCACCCCCCACCACATCGACCACCGCCGACCGCACACCCTCAGGCCCCGGCCACCAGCCGCCCCCGGCCCAGCGAGCGGTGACCGCGCCAGTCCATAAGGTGCCCGAGCCAGGCCGTACGGCGACCACCCCCGCCCCTATGGCGACCGGCCCCGGCCCCAACTCACCTGTCCCCAGCCGTACTTCATCCGCCCCCAGCCCCACGGCAGCCGATCCCGGCGTACGACCGAAGGGTTCCGTCGGCTCATCGACGACCCCTGGGCAGCCGTCACCACCCGCACCCTCCGGCGACACACCCGCCCGCCCCAACCCCACGGCGGGAGACACCCCCCGCCCTACGACCACTCCAGGCACCGGCACGGCATCCCCGTCCACGGGCACGGCGCCCACAACCACGGGCACCCCCACGCGGCCCGCACCACCGGCAAAAAGCCCCCACGCATCCGCCCCCACCCCCTCGGTACCCGGCGTCCAGAAGGCTCCGACCAGCCGCCCCGCCCACACGCCGCCCGCCCACACGCCGCCCGCCGTCCAGCGGGCGACGACCAACCCCGGCGCTGCCCCGGTCCGCCCCACCGAAGCCGCCACCAGCGCTCACCCGGCGTCGGTGCACCCCGGCAACGGCCCCGCGACGAGCCCCGTCGGCGGCCCACTCGCCATCCAGCGGACCACGTCCGACCCGGGCCTTACGGCCCCCCACTCAACCGGCACCTCCACCACCCCCGGTTCGACGACTCATCCCCCGCGCGGCACGGCGCCCGGGCCCTCCACGCCCGTGCCCGGCCCACAGGGCACACCGGCCGGCCCCGGCGAGTCCACGATCAGCGCCGCCCGACGCGCGACCACCCCCGGCTCCCCCACCCGTACCGAATCGGCGGCCACCACTCCCCACGCCCCCGCCCCGGCCCCGAGTCGGGGCGGCGGTGCCGTACCCACCCCCATGTCACCGTCCTCGGCCGTACCCTCCGTGACGACCCCCCGCCCGGCACAGCGCACCCCCGCCGACGCCCCTCGTCGCATGGGCCTCGGCGCCCCCACATCGGCCCCCGCAGCACCCCCCAGCAGCCCCCCGGCCGCCGGAAACCCACCCGCTCCCGTACCCACACCGCTCATCGGCCCGCCCCAGGTCACTCCTTCACCCACCGGGCCCCCGGCCGCCCCGGTCCAACGCTCCACCACCCCACCCCCCCGGCAGCGCCCCCTGCTCGGCGCCCCCCTTTCCGCACCACCCCAGGACGCCACTCCTCTCTCCCGCCGTGCCACCCCCGGCAGTTCGACCCCGGCCGCACCCCAGCACCCCGTACCCGGCGAGCCCACCACCGTGCAGCGCGCCCAGGCCAACCCCACCCAGCCCAAAGCCACCCCGGCCCACGCCGACCCCACACCCGCACCCGCACCCGCACCCGCACCCGCACCCGCAAACCACCCGGCGCCACCCCACGCCCCCCTCCCCCTACGCCCCCTCACCCCGGCAAGGGCCCTCACCTCCTCCCTGCCCGTCACCGCGCCCCCCGCCGTCCAACGCCGCACGCCCCCCAGCGCCGTACCCCTACGCCAACCCGCAGCACCGGCCCCGGCACCGACACAGTCCCCGGCACGGTCGCGGACAACGCCCCGTGTCACCCCGGCCGCGGCGATCCAGCAGCCCGTGTCCAAGCCGCACACAGCTCCCCTCCCGGCCGCCGTCCAGCGTCAGACCCCACCAGTAATCCCAAAGCCCCACCCGCTCACGCCCGCACCACCCCGCGCATCCACCCCCACGCCACCACCCGCGCCCGCGCCCGCCCCCATCCAGCGCGCCCCCCAACCCAAGCTCCACCCCACCCCCGCCAAACCCACCACCTCGGTCTCCCCCGTGACCGCCCACGCGACCGCCGCCACGGACGGCACCCGCGACCGCCCCCGGCGCGAATCCGAGGCCGAGACCCCTCCCGCCGGCGCCCAGAGCGCCCCCTTCGACCCCCGTACCCTCACCGACTTCCAGCTCGACGAGCTCACCCACAAGCTGATCGGCCGTATCACCCGGCTCGTCCGCACGGAGTTGCGTCTCGACCGCGAGCGGATCGGCAAGCTCCGCGACCCCCGTCACTGACCGACTCACGGACCGACCCACCGACCCACCGAGCGCACCACCAGAAAGGCCCTCCCGATGTCCCGCGATCTCGACCCGGGCTCCACCATCTACTTCACGCTGACCATCGACGGCGAGAGCCTCGGTTACTTCAACGGCTGTGAAGGGCTGTCGTCGACGGTGGAGATCGAGCACCGCCAGGAGGGCGGCAACAACGGGTTCGTGTGGCAGCTCCCCTCCCGCGTCACCTTCTCCAACATCCGGCTGACCCGGCCGTTGACGCCCGACACCGCCAAGGTCGCGGCGTGGATCTCCTCCGTCGCCACCGGCGTCAAACGGCCCACCGCGCAGATCGCCGCGCTGCGGGCCGACGGTTCGGAGGTGGCGCACTGGGGCCTCATCGACGTACTGCCGGTGAGCTGGCAGGGCCCGTCCTTGAACCCGGAGAACCCGGGCGTGGCGACAGAAGTCCTGGAGATCACCCACCACGGCTTCACGGACTGACCGGACGCGGACCCGAACTCGGACCCGAACTCGGACCCGAACTCGGACCCGAATGCGACAACAAGCTCAACGGACCTCGGACCTAGGACAGACGACACATGGCCACCGGTAGCAAGGGCGGCGCGGGCAAGAGCCTGGTGCGGGCGACGCTCGCGATCCATGAGCCGCCCGTGGGGGAGAGCACCACCAAGGGCGCGTTGATGAAGACGTTCGACTTCGACTTCAACCCGGCGCAGTTGCAGCTGAGCCGGCGCGCGCAGTGGAAGGTGACGCCGACGGTGGCCGAACGCGAGGGCTCCCTGCCGGAGTTCATGGGCCCGGAGCCGCGCACGCTGAGCGTGGAGATCTTCCTGGACTCCTCCGGCAAACCGAACAGCAACACCGTGCTGAAGAAGGTGGAGTCGCTGCTGGCGTGCTGCGAGGTGACCGCGAAGAGCTTCGCGGCGAAGCAGCCGTCGCCGCCGTGGGTGGTGTTCCAGTGGGGCTCGTTCTCGACGGCCCGGTTCCAGGCGTATGTCAGCTCCGTGGAGGCCACGTACACGCTGTTCGGGACGACGGGTGTGCCGATCCGGGCCACCTGTCAGATGCAGTTGCACGAGATCCCCAGCAAGACGAAGGGGCAGAACCCGACGTCGGGTGCGCTGACCGCGCAGCGGGTGCACCGGGTGGTCGCCGGGGACTCGTTGCAGTCGCTGGCGTGGCGGGAGTACGGGGAGGCGTCGGCCTGGCGGGCGATCGCCGAGGCGAACGGCATCGACGACCCCTCCCGGCTGCCCACCGGTATCGAGCTGGTCCTCCCGGCGGCCGAGGAGGTGGGCCACTGATGGTGAAGCCGTCGCACTCCAATGTCGTCCATGTCCTGATCGACGGGCAGAAGCTGCCGCCGTACTGGGCGGATCTCCTCGTCGGGGGGTGGGTGGATCTGGGGGCGGGTGTGCCGGGAGCGTTCCGGCTGACGTTCCGCGATCCGCACGGGATGCTGCTGGGCAAACTGAACGTCCGGTTCGGCTCCAAGGTCGTCATCGCTCCGGTCGCCGCGGGTCAGGGGGCCGGTGATCCGGTGCTGACCGGTGAGGTCACCGGTATGGAGACCGATTACGACGGCACCGGCACCTTCACCGTGATCCGTGGCTACGACCCGGGCCACCGGCTGATGCGGGCGCGGCGGGTGGCCGCGTACCGGAATCAGACGGCCTCGGACATCGCCCGCAAGCTGGCCTCGACGGCCGGTATCGCGGTGGGTGACATCCAGGCCACCAAGACGGTCTACGACTTCATCAGCCAGTCCAATGTCTCGGACTGGGACTTCCTCTCGCGGCTCGCCGACGAGAACGAGATGGTGATGTCGCTGGACTCCAAGGGGAAGTTCCAGTTCGTCAAGCCGAAGCCGGCGTCCGGGGCCCCGCCCACGAGCACGCCCGGTGACAAGAGCCCGTTCGTGCTCCAGGCCGGTGCCGACATCCTGCGCTGCCGGGCCGCCGTCACGGCCGCCGACCAGATGGACAAGGTCGAGGCGCGGGGCTGGAACGTGACGACGAAGAAGAAGCTCACCGCGACCGCGAAGGCGGCCTCCAACCCCGGTATCGCCATCGGCACCACCCCGCAGAAGGCGGCCTCGGCCTTCAAGGGCGCCAAGCTGGTGGAGACGGAGACGCCGTACGACGTCCAGAGCGAGGTCACGCACGCCGCGAACTCCCTCGCCGACGACATCACCTCCGCCTTCGCCGAGCTGGAGGTCACCGTGCGCGGCAATCCCAAGCTGCGGCCGGGCGTTCCGGTGACGCTCACGGAGGTGGGCAAGCCGTTCGAGGGCAAGTACACCTGTACCTCGGTACGGCATGTCTTCGGTGACGGCAGCCACTACGAGACCTGGGTGACCGTCAGCGGCCGGCAGTGGCGCTCCCTGTTCGGTCTGACCTCGGGCGGCGGCACAGCCGCTCCCCGGCTGCCGAGCGTGGCGAACGCCCTGGTCACCGACGTACAGGACCCGCTGAAGCAGGGGCGGGTGAAGTTGCAGTTCCCGTGGCTGGACGACACCTATGTCAGCGACTGGACGCGGACCGTGCAGATGGGCGGCAAGGGCGGCGGCGGGATCTTCCCGCTGGACGTGGGCGACGAGGTGCTGGTCGCCTTCGACCGGGGCGCACTCGACCATCCGTTCGTCATCGGCGGTCTCTACAACGGCGTCGACAAGCCGACCCCGGTGAAGGACGTCTGGCTGCACGACCCGGTGAAGAAGAAGGCGATCCGGCACACCCTGTCCGACCGCGAGGGCAACCGCGTCGACCTGCTCAGCCAGCAGACCGGCCTGCGCAAACAGGGCGTACGGCTGGCCACCGGCAACGACCGGCTGATCATCAACCTGGACCGTACGAAGACCGAGATCACCGTGGACAGCAAGGGTGCCGTCTCCATCACGGGCGGTACGTCGGTGTCCGTGAAGGCCGGTACGGATCTGACGCTGAGCGCGCGGCGGGCGGTGACCATCCGCAGCGGTGGTCCCCTCAATCTGCAAGGCCAGGGGCTGGTCAGCCTCCGCTCGGTCGCCGGCGCGGTCAATGTGAGCGCGATGGGCGCGCTCAACCTCAGCGCGACCGGCGCGACCACGGTCAACGCGGCCGGAACCGTGCAGGTCAACGCCGTCGGCAACCTGGGTCTGAAGGCCGTGAAGGTCGACATCTTCGGCGGGTTCTTCGTCAACACGGTCAAGTATCCGTTCGGGTGAGGAGCGGGCCCGGTTGGTCCGGCAGTAGTCACGTACGTCAGAAAGGGAGGCGGCCCACGATGGCCGAGCAGTTCGTCGGGTCCGGCTGGGCGTTCCCGCTGCGGATCGGGCCGACCGGGGGGATCGCCCTGGTCAGCGGTGAGCGCGAGATCGAGGAGGCGATCCGGCTGATCCTGGCCACCGCGCCGGGTGAGCGGCCGATGCGCCCGGAGTTCGGCTGCGCCATCCACGACCTGGTGTTCGCGCCGGTCAACGAGGCCACCGCGGGCCGTATCCAGCACGAGGTGTACGCGAGCCTCGACCGCTGGGAGCCGAGGATCGAGGTGAGCGATGTCGATGTCACCGCGGGCAGCGATCAGGGGGTCCTCTTCATCGACGTCCGCTACTCGATCCGCGGCACCAACAACCCGCGCAGCCTGGTCTTCCCGTTCTATGTCATCCCGTCCCACGACGAGCCGGGCTCTCCGGGCGCCACGGGTACGGCTTCCGAAAGCGACCGCTGATGGCCCTGCCCTCCCCGAACCTCGACGACCGCCGTTTCCAGCAGTTCGTCGACGACGCCAAGCGCTATATCCAGCAGCGCGCCCCGGAGTGGACCGACCACAACGTCTCCGACCCGGGTGTCACGCTGGTGGAGACGGTCGCTCATATGGCCGACCAGATCGTCTACCGCCTCAACCGGGTCCCGGAGAAGAACCATCTGGCGTTCCTGGATCTCGTCGGCATCACCCTCTTCCCGCCCTCCGCCGCCCGCACCGACGTCACGTTCTGGCTCTCGGCCCCGCAGGACGAGCCGATCCTGATCCCGCTCGGCGCCGAGGTCGCCACCGTGCGCACGGAGAGCGAGGAGGCGGTGGTCTTCGCGACGGAACGCGAACTGTCCATCGTGCCCTGCGAGTTGAAGAACCTGGTGGTGCAGAGGAGTGGCGAACCGGTCGCCGATCGCACCACCGACCTCACCGAGGGCAAGGACCTGATGTGCTTCGCCGAGGCCCCGCGGCCCGGTGACTGCATGCTGCTGGGCCTGACCGCCGCCGTCCCGCACTGCGCGGTCGCGCTGGAGCTGGACAGCCGCGTCGACGGTGTCGGTGTCGACCCCAGGCAACCGCCCCTGGTCTGGGAGGCGTGGACGGAGGACGGCTGGGCGCCCTGCGAGGTGGACCGCGACGGCACGGGCGGCCTCAACCGCCCCGGCGAGGTCATCCTGCACATCCCCGGCGGCCACACCCTCTCCCGCACCGGGGGCCAGGAGGCGGGCTGGCTGCGCTGCCGGGTCACCGACCCGCTCCCCGGCCAGCCCTTCTACACCACGTCCCCGACGGTCCGCGCCGCCGAGGCCTTCACGATGGGCGGCACCACGGGCACCATCCACGCCGAGACGGTCTTCGACGAGGCGCTCGGCGAGTCCACGGGCCTGCCGGGCCAGCGCCTGCGCCTGGCGCACGCGCCGGTGGTGGGCGACACACCCCCCGTCCTGCTCCAGACCGCCGAGCACGAGGGCTGGACGGACTGGGAGGTCGTCCCCAACTTCGCTTCCTCCACCTCCTACGACCGCCACATCACCCTCGACGCCACCACCGGCGAGATCGCCTTCGGCCCGGCGGTACGGGAGCCCGACGGCACCCTGCGCCAGTACGGGGCGGTCGCCCCCAAGGGCGCGGTGATCCGGGCCCGCCGCTATCGCACCGGCGGCGGCCGTGCCGGCAACGTGGCCCGGGGTGCCGTACAGGTCCTGCGTACCTCCGTCCCGTACGTCTCGGAGGTCGTCAACCGCGAGGCCGCACGCGGCGGGGTCGACGGCGAGACGGTGGAGGAGGCGAAGGTCAGGGCGCCGATCACCCTGCGCGCCCAGGAGCGGGCGGTGACCTTGCGCGACTACGAGGAACTGGCCCGCAGGGCGGCCCCGGAGACGGCGCGCATCACCTGCCTGGAAGGCGACGAGGGCGAACACGGCGCGTACGCGGTACGGGTGTTGGTGGTCCCCCAGGCGGTCCCCGACCCGGGCGGCCGACTCCGCTTCGAACAACTGGTCCCCGGCGACGCGCTGCTCTCCCGCATCACCCGTCACCTGGACGAACGCCGCCTGATCGGCACGAGGTTGGCGGTGGGCCCGCCCTTCTACCAGGGCGTCACCGTCGTGGCCACCCTCCACGCCTTCCGGGGCGTCGACACCGACCGCGTCCGCCGCCAGGCCCATGACGCCCTCTACCACCACCTCGACCCGCTGACCGGCGGCGCGGACGGCCGGGGCTGGCCCTTCGGCCGCCCCGTCCAGGCGGGCGAGATCTTCGCCGTCCTCCAACGAGTCCCCGGCGTCGAGTTGGTCGACGAGGTCCAACTCCACCCGGCGGACCCCCTGACCGGCAAACGAGGCGAGGCGACAAACCGCATCGACCTGGAACCCCCGTCCCTGGTCTTCTCCTTCGACCACAGGGTCCGAGTGATAGGCGACAAGCAGTGAGGACGGCAAGGACGTTGGCCGCACGCGCCGCTTTGGGGGGCCGCCCCGATGAGGGCCGAAGGCCCTCAAAGGGGCGCGGGGCTGCGACATATGCGGCTCCGCCGCGTGGGCGCGACCAGCCACACACAACCCGCACCCGCAAACCCACAACACCCCCCGAGCTACCAGGCGACGAATCCCACCCTCAACAAACAAGCGAGGCCCACCCATGAGGGGCTCCATAGACGGCCTCGGCTCATCCTCCCCGATCGGCCAAGCCCTCCCCGCCGTCTTCGCCGACGACAAGCTCGCCCAACGCTTCGTAGCCGGCCTGGACGAAGTCCTCGCCCCCATCCTCTCCGTCCTGGACTGCCTGGACTCCTACTTCACCCCGTCCCTGGCCCCCCTCGACTTCACCCAGTGGCTGGCCGGCTGGGTCGGCGCCGAAACGGACGGCACGGAACCCGACGCCCGCCTACGCGCGGCGGTCGCGGCGGCAGCGCACCTGCACCGGGTACGCGGCACCACACGCGGCCTCTCCGAAGCCGTACGGCTGGTCTTCGGCGTGACCCCGGAGATCTCCGAGAGCGGCGCCGCGTCCTGGAACGCCCGCCCCCTCGGCCCGGTCCCCGGCGACCGCCGCCCCCATCTGCACGTCACGCTACGGCTGCCCGACCCCACCCCGGCCGACGAGCACCGCCTCGACCGCCTGGTGGCCGCCGCCCGCCCCGCCCACATGCCCTACACGGTCACGGTGACCGCAGCGGAAAGGACCCCCGAAACATGACCAGTGAGACCTCCGGCCCCGGACGGGAACCGGCCCGGAGCTGCGCCGAGTGCGGCACCCGGGCGGAACCCGGCCAGTCCTTCTGCGACTCCTGCGGCGCGGTACTGAACTGGTCGGGCACCGCGCCCCGCTCCGAGCCGGCCGCTACGACCCCGGCGCGCACGGGAGCGACGACATCGGACGCCGAGCCCCCGGCAGACTCCTCGCGCGCCGAACCCACTTGGGACGCCTTCGCCCGCCCCGGGGCGGGTACGGGCACCGCCCGCACGGCCCACGACGGGTCCGCCCCGGCGTCGGCGACCAGCGCGGCGAGCAACGCGGCGGCGGGTACGACGGCGAGCGTGACGGCCTCCACCCTCCCCCGCCGCACCCGCACCCGCACCACCACCGAACCCGAGACACCGGACACACCCGACGCCCCCACCGAACCGACCACCCCCGACCCGGCAGCCACGGCAGCCACCGAACCCCTCCCGACAGCGGCCCCCTCCCCGGCCGTCCCCTCCACCACAGACCGCGCCCGTTCCCTCCTGATCCCCGTGGACGACCCGGAACCCCAGGCCCCCGCCACCCCGGCGGTCGCCCCGGTGCTGCCGGGCCGCCCCCTGACCCAGCGCCCCCAAGTCCGCGCCCCCGGCCCGGAGTCCGGCACCGAGGGCGGTGTCCCCTGCCCCTGGTGTGCCACCCCGAACCGCCCCGAGCGCCACTACTGCGGCCGCTGCGCGATGCCGATGGCGGGCAACACCGACGCCCCGATGCCCGGACGGCAACGGTGGTGGCACCGGCTGCCGTGGTTCCGCGCCGAACAGACGCCTTGGGCGGGCGACCGCCCCCGTCTGCGCCGAGGCTTCGGCCGCATCCTGCCCTGGCTGGTGGGCGCCCTCGTCGTCAGCCTGATCATCACCCTCGTCGTCAACCTCGACGACGGCATCCAGGCGACCCGCGACCACTTCGCCAAGCGCGCCCCGGTGGGCCCGAACAGCGTCAAGGCGTCCCGCTCGTACCCCGACCACGACGCGAAGCTGGCCTTCGACAAATACAGCAACACCTGGTGGGGCCCGGGTGTCACCCAGACCGGCGAGGGCGAGTGGCTGGAGGCCCACTTCGACCAGCCGACCCGGCTCCTCGACGTGATCATCACTCCGGGTGTCTCCAGCAAGGCGGACCAGCGCGACCAGTCGGCCCGCCCGCAGCGCATCGAGGCGCGGATCACCCTGGGCGACGGCTCCAAGATCACCAAGTTCATCGATCTCGACCAGAGTTCGGGCGGCCAACGCCGCAAGTTCCGCGTGGGCGCGGTCACCGACGTCCGCTTCATCCTCCGCTCCGCCTACGGCGCCGACGCCAAGAAGCAAGTCGCCATAGCCGAGATCGAGTTCTTCGGCCCCTCGAAGAACAACACCTGAGCGATACCCGAACAACATCTGAGCGACGCCCGAAACCGGCCCGCCCCCTCCATCCGTCCCTCGTCGTGACGTGTGTCAGACCCCCTCTCTAGGGTGGGCACATCGAACGTACGAGGGACGGGGTGGGACTGTGGCGAGACGACCGGACGGGGCCGAGGTCGTGGCGGTGGTGCAGCGGGTGTTCCGGGAGGGGCTGCTGACGGGGAAGTCGGCGTTCCAGCCGGAGTCGGACGCCTGGACGGCCGGCACCGCCTCCGATCTGCGTGCCCGCTTCGTCGACCAGCCGGACGAGTCGTCGGACACCTTCCTGGTCAAGCTGCGCCGCCAACTCGCCGAAGCCCCCGACGAGACGATCGCCCTCGCGGCCGAGTTGCTCTTCGTGAACATGGCCCCGCTGGTCCCGGAGCAGATCGGCCTCCGCAAGAAGCTCCAGATCCTGCGGGAGGTGCTGTCCTGGGCCGAGCGCCCCATGGACGTACCCCCGGACCTGGAGCCCGGTCTGAAGGGCTTCCTCCACGGCGGCCAGGGCTTCCTCAACTACCGCTGGGCCCAGTTCCAGATCCTGGTGCTGCTGGTGGAGCGCCTGGCCCGCGCGGAACAGCCCGAGCGGGAAGCCCTCTTCGAGGACCCCTGGCGCTTCCGGACCCTCTGCTTCACCATCCAGGACTCGGTAGGCCACAAGAAGGGCCGCGCCCAGATCCACGTCCTGCTCCACATGCTGTTCCCGAGCACCTTCCAGCCCATCGCCAGCGCCCACCACAAGTACGAGATCGTGAAGGCGTTCGAGGACGAACTCCCCGACCCCACCGGCAACGACGACAAGGACCTGCTGACCCTGAGCACGTCCCTGGAGGCCCAGACCGGCACCCCCGTCGACTTCTACGACGAACCCTGGGTCGGCCGCTGGCGCAAGGGCAGCGTCCAGCACGAGCAACGGGGATGGATGGTCCGCGGGTACGACGTCGACGGCCGCAACGTCATCCCCTCGTGGCTGGCCCAGGGCTACTGCTCGCTCTCCTGGCGCGAAGTCCCCGAGATCCCCGCCGACGCGTCCAAGCAGCAGGTGCAGACGGCCGTCGCGGAGGCCATGCCCGAGGCCAGCGCGCAGCTGCGCGCGGCCGCCTCCTACCAGCTCCACGCCTTCCTCGGCGACATGCGGCCCGGCGACCTGGTCGTCACCGTCACCCCCGACGAGGTGCACGTCGGCACCGTCCAGGGCCCGCCCTCGTACGACCCCTCCGAGGGCCTCGACACCGCCCGCCGCCGCCCGGTGCGCTGGGCCACCGCCGAGCGCCCCCTCGTCCGCGCCGACCTCCCCGAGAAGGTGCAGGCCCGGCTGCCGCTCCCGCCGACGGTGTACGACATCAGCAGCGTGGCCGCCGAGCTGGCGGAGCGGGCGGGGCTGGAGGACGCCGTGGCCGACGAGCTGACGGACGTGGACGTCACCAAGCCCCTCGAACTCCAGCCGGTCACCCAGGAGCTGGCCGAGGAGCTGCACATGCCCCTCCCCTGGCTGCGGGAGACGGCCGAACAGCTTCAGGAGCAGCGCCAGTTGGTGCTGCACGGCCCGCCCGGCACCGGGAAGACCCATCTCGCCCGCGCCCTGGCCAAGCATCTGGCGGGCCCGGACCGGGTGGAACTCATCCAGTTCCACCCGTCCTACACCTACGAGGACTTCTTCGAGGGCTTCCGCCCGGTGCGCGGTGAGAACGGCCAGGTCGCCTTCGACGTCCTCCCCGGCCCGTTCAAACTCCTCGCCGAGCGCGCCCGCAGAGACCCGGCGAACCCGTACGTCCTGATCATCGACGAGATCAACCGGGCCAATCTGGCGAAGGTCTTCGGCGAGCTGTACTTCCTGCTGGAGTACCGCGAGGAACCCGTCACCACCCAGTACAGCCCCCACGACCCCTTCCACCTCCCCGGCAACCTCTTCCTCATCGGCACGATGAACACCGCCGACCGCTCGATCGCGTTGGTCGACGCGGCGATGCGCCGCCGCTTCGCCTTCCGCCGGCTCTCCCCCGAGCGGCCCCCGGTGCGGGGCCTGCTGTCCCGCTGGCTGCACAGCCGGGGCCTGTCCGACACCCCGGCCCGGCTCCTCGACGAGCTCAACTCCCGCCTGGGCGACCCCGACCGCGCCATCGGCCCGTCGTATCTGATGAAGCCGGCCGCGGCCCGCGCCGAGGGCCTGGACCTCATCTGGCGCACCCAGATCCTCCCGCTCCTGGAGGACCAGCTCCACGGCACAGGGATCGACGTGGAGGAGGAGTACGGCCTCGACTCCCTGCGCGCGGCCGTCGAGCCCCCGGCCGACGCGTCGTGACCACCGGGACTCCGACGGCCCTCGGGACCCCCGGGGCCTTCAGCACCTCCAGGGCATCCAAGGCCCCGGTGCCTCCCGCCCTCGCCCTCACCGTCCGGGAAACGGGCCCCGGCGACGAGCCGTACCACCTGACCGGCGACCAGCTGGCCACCCTGATCGCCGTGCCGGACCTGGTCCGGCTGGCCCCGGCCCCGGGCGGACGCTGGCACATCCGCGGCAACCAGAAGGTGGGCCGGGTCCATCTGCGCACCGCCTCCGGCGCATCGATCCATCTCACCCTGCGCCCGAAGCTGGCCATCCAGAACCTCCTCTTCCTCCTCGCCTACTCCCCCACCGACCCCTGGCACCCGGCCCCGGTCACCGCGGCCACCGCCGACGACCTCGTCCCCGCCCTGGCCGATCTTCTGGCCCGCACCGCCCACCGCACCCTTCAGACGGGCGTCCTGCACGGCTACCGCGAGGTGAAGGACGACCTGCCCCTGGTCAGGGGCCGTATCCGCACCACGGCCCAGCTCCGCCGCACGGGCCTCCCCCTCCCCATAGCGGTCGAGTACGACGACCACACCCCCGACATCGCCGAGAACCGCGTCCTGCTGTCGGCCCTGCGTCTGGCCGCCCGTCTGCCAGGCGTCCCGGAGACGACCCGCCGCACCCTGGACCACCTCACCGACCGCCTCCACGGAGTCCGCCACCTCCACCCCGGCGAACCCCTCCCCGCCTGGACCCCCACCCGCCTCAACGCCCGCTACACCCAGGCCCTCCACCTCGCCGAACTCCTCCTCTCGGGCCGCTCACTCCAGCCGGAAGGCGGCGCCCCGCTCCAGTCGGACGGCTTCCTCCTGGACATGCCGAGAGTCTTCGAACGCTTCCTGACCCTCGCCCTGCGCGCCGCCCTGACCCATCACGGCGTCCGCTGCGAGGACCAGGAACGCCACCACCGCCTGGACCGCGCGGGCCGCGCCCCCATCCGCCCCGACCTGGTCCTCTACCGCCAGGGCCGGCCCATCTCGGTGGTCGACGCGAAGTACAAGGCCCTCAACCCCACGGCCCCACCCGTGGACCACCTCTACCAACTCCTCTCCTACTGCACGGCCCTCTCCCTCCCTCATGGCCACCTCGTCTACGCGACGACGAAGGACGACCCACCCACCACCACCCACGCCATCCGCAACTCCCCCACCACCATCACCACCCACGCCCTGAACCTGGCCAAGCCCCCGGCGGAACTCCTGGCCCAGATCACCGCCCTGGCGGCCGAGACGACCGAAACGGGCGTCCCCACCATCTGACCGGCGGCCCGGACACGCCGAAGGGGCGCCCCCACCGCCGTACGCGGTGGTGGGGACGCCCCTCGGTCTGCTGGACTACTTGCTCAGGTAGGCCCAGAACTCGTCGAACGACAGGACCTTGTCGCCATTGAGGTCGCGGGTCCTGATGATGACCTCGGCGACGGACTCGGTGACGTTCCAGTCGCCTTCCTGTGCCAGGGCGGTCTTGAACTCGGCGGCGGTGATCTGGCCGTCACCGTCCGTGTCGATCCGCTCGAACTGCTTGCGTGCTTCCTCGATGTCGGCCACCGATCCGCCCCTTTTGTATCGCTCGTGTCGCTTGCCGTGGTCTTTCCGGCGTAGTGCCGCAGGTCAGATTAGCTGCCCGACCGAGCCCGCAGCGCGGCGACCACCCAGGCGAAGTCCTCGGCGTGCGGCGGCGCCGGCTTCCGGTTGATGACGGCCAGCAGTTCGCGGTAGCGGGCGACCCGTTCGTTGAAGCCGGCCGTCATGCGCTCCAGTACGGCGGTACGGTCAGCGGTACCGAACAGTTCCCACAGCACCTCCTCGGCCTCGGGCGCCTCGGGTGCGAGGCCCCGTTCCCGCGCCGGTGCCACCAACGCCACCAGCCGCTTGGCGAACCACAAGAACTGACCGGGCGGAGCTTCCGGGTTCCGGTCGGCGGCGTTGAACTCGACGGCCCGCCGCATCTGCGCCCGGAAGTCGGGGTCCTGGAGCATCTCGGCCAGCTCCACCCAGGCGTCGACCTGCTCGGGAGTGGGATCGTCGGCGAGATCGACGGCCGTGCGCCGCATCCGCTCCCGGATGTCCGGGTCGACGGTGTCGAGCCCGTGCAGCGCCTCCTCCACGAAGTCCTCCATGATCCGCTGCCGTTCCGCCGCCGACAGCCGCGCCAATCTGTTCATCAAGGTCATCTCCTCCGCTGTGGAGCCACGTCGTGCCACGCTCGACAGCACCGCCCGCACCACCTTCAGCGACCGGATCTGCGCGTCCAGGGCCGCCACATGGGCCTCGGCCACCTCCGCCACCGTCCGTTCCCCGGCCAGCACCTCGCGTACGGCGTCCAGGCCGAGGCCCAGGTCGCGCAGGGTGCGGACCAGCTCCAGACGGGCCGCGCACTCGGCGTCGTACAACCGGTAGCCGCCCGCACTGCGCGTCACCGGGTGCAGGATTCCCTCGTCGGACCAGTAGCGGATCGTGCGGACGGACAGGCCCGAGGCGCGGGCCAGCTGCCCGATGGTGAAAAGGCCGGTGCTGTTCTCGATCACGTCTGGGAGTCTGGGCCTTCCAGTGGGTGGAGACTCAAGGAGCGAGGAGAGAACGGTCCATGGAAACGTTGCGGGACATTCTCGACGCGGCGGCGATCGGCGTCTTCCCACCCGCCGACGGCCGTACGACGGTCCTCCCGCAGCCGTCCCCACGCGACGCCGGGGTCCTCGCCTTCACCGCCCACTCGATCGTCTTCACGGACGAGGACCCGACCTGGGTGCGTGAGACGCTGCACACCACCGACTGCGACGCGCTCGCCGCGACCATGAACGCCCGCTTCCTCGCCGCCCTCATGGAGCGCACGGGCAGACGGAGCGACACCATCGATGTGATGACCGTGGGGGCGCCGCTCCCCGGCGCGCCGGCCCTCGCCCTGACCGAGATCCACGATCCCGATCATCCCCGGGTCGTCAGTTCCCGCCGGCGGCGGGACGACGTACGCGTATGGGCGACGGAGGGTGGCGGGCTGCTGGTGCTGGGGCGGGGCGTCGCCGGGCGGCTGGAGGTCGCGGTCGAGGTGGCCGAGGATGTACGACACCGGGGGCTCGGGCGGGAACTGGCGCGGGCGGCACGGCAGTTGAGCGGGGGCGAGCCGGTGTGGGCGCAGGTCTCGGCGGGGAACGCCCGCAGTCTGCGGGCGTTCCAGGCGGCGGGGTTTGTGCCGGTGGGCTCGGAGCTGCTGCTCACCGCCCGCTGACATCGCCATGTACGGGTGTCAGTGCCATGCCTCGTAGTGCGGGTTGCTCTCGCAGCCGCTCATGATCTCGACCTTGGTGGTCTTGTTCACGGGGCAGACGCCGACGATGTACTTCCGGGCGATACCACCGGGGAAGGCGACCTCGACCTGGTCTGCCCACTTGTGGGTGTCGCCGATGGTCTTGTTGACGTCGATGCCGCCGGGGGCGTCGATGTAGTAGTTGTAGCCCGACTTGTACCAGGTCTTGTACAGGTCGTGGTCGTAGCTCGTGGAAACGTACGGCGAGGGCTGGTTGACCAGGACGTACTGCTCGACGTCGTACTGGCCGTTGATGACGTCCTTCGGGTGGAAGCCCTCCTTGAAGACGACGTCGGGGCCTCGGCTGTCGCTGCGGTAGAGGGTGCCGCAGGTGGTGCGCCAGACCGGGTCGGGGGTGATCCGGTCGACATCGACACGGCGGTCGGCGGCGGCCTTGACGGGGTCGTCGAACTGGGGGCAGGCGGGCGCGGCGGCCTTCGGGGACGCGGTGGTGGCCCTCTCGGGGGTGGTCGCGGCGGTGGTCGCGAAGATCGCGGCGAGGGACAGGACAACGGCGGCGGCCCGGCGCCGCGCACGAGTGGTGATCATGACGAGCACGATCTCGGTCGTACGGCACCGGGCCGGGGATCGTCACCCGTACGGCGGCGTGTCCGTGTGCCCGGTTGTCGCGACGCCGTGTGTCGGGCGCGTCGGGCTCACCGGAAGATGCCGGTGTGGCCGAGGGAGTAGCGGCCGGGCTGGGGGTAGACGGCGAGGCCGTGGGGCCCGCTGCCGACGGGGATACGGGCCAGTTGCTCGCCGGTGCGGGTGTCGATGGCGTACACCTCGGAGTCGTAGCGGCCGGAGAGCCACAGGACCTTGCCGTCGGCGGAGACGCCGCCCATGTCGGGGCTGCCGCCTTCGGGGAGGTGCCACTTCTTGGTGAGCTTGTTCTCGGTGAAGTCGAAGACGGAGACACTGCCCTCGCCCCGGTTGGAGACATACATCTCGCGGGAGTCGCGGCCGACGTAGAGCCCGTGGCAGCCCTTGCCGGTGGGCAGCAGCTTCGGCTCGTCGAACTTCTCACCGTCGAGGACCCACATGCCGTCGGCCATCATGTCGGCGATGTAGAACCGCTTGCCGTCGGGCGAGATCTTCACGTCTTGCGGCATGGCCCCGTCGAACGGCAGCTTCTGCTGGCCGATGACCTTCATCTTCTCCGTGTCGACCTTCAGCAGCTCACCGCTGAACTCGCAGGACACGATGAAGTACTTGCCGTCGAGGGAGAAATCGGCGTGGTTGACGCCGTAGCAGGTGACGGGCTCGGTCTTGACGCGCTTCATGGTGTGCGGGTCGCGGAAGACGAGTTCGCGGTCGAGGGAGGCCATGACGACGGCGTACTTGCCGTTGGGGGTGAAGTAGAGGTTGTACGGGTCGTGCACCTCGACCGGTTTGCCGGCCTTGCCGGTCCTCGGGTCGATGGGGGTGAGGGTGTGCCCCCGGTTGTTGTTGACCCACAGGGTCTTCAGATCCCAGGAGGGCACGACGTGCTGGGGCTGGCGGCCGACCGGGATGGTGTCGATGATCTCGTACGTCTTCGGGTCGATGACGGAGACGGTGTCGGACTCGGTGTTGGGGACGTAGACCCGGGAGGGGAAGTCCCTGACGACCGGGGAGAGCATGTTGGGCCGGTCGGCGGCGTACACGTCCTTGGGATCGAGTACGGCCGGCATACCGCGCAACCCCTCGACCACCGGCCGCTGCTGCTGTTTCTTCTTCCGCTCGGCGGCCTCGGCGGCGGCCCGTTCGGCCTGAATCCGCCGCTCCTGCTCACTGCTCCGGGTCTCACCGCCACAGGCCGCCACGGCGGCGAGCACCGTGGCCGCGAGCAGGGCACGCTGCACAAGGCCGCGCTGGACGGGTTTGCGCTGCTTGGGCGCACGCGCACTGAGGGTGGGGGGCATCGTCACGCGCACAGTTATAGAGAGCGGAGGAGGGAAACACGGCGATTGGCCCGATTGACGGAGGGGCGCGCAGAGCCGGGGCCGCAGGCCCCAAGGGGCGCGGGGCTGTATCGACCTTGCGGCTCCGCCGCGATGGGGGTCCCTCCCGCTCGAGCGAAGTCGAGAGTGGGGGAGCGACCAGCCACGAACAACCCGCAGCCGCAAACGCACCGCAGTTCGCAACGGCGCGTGGGCGACCTAGCGGTCCCCCACGCGCATCTCGAACCACGTCGTCTTGCCGCGTGGCAGCAGATCGACCCCCCAGCGGTCCGAGAGCTTGTCGACGAGGTAGAGGCCCCGGCCGCTGATGTCCATCTCCTGGACCGGCATCAGACAGGGCAGGCCCCGTGAGGGGTCGCGGACCTCGACCCTGATCCAGCCTCGCCGGCGTTTCATACGGAGTCCGAAGACCCTCGCGCCGGTGTGCCGTACTGCGTTGCCGACGAGTTCGGAGACGAGGAGGACCGCGTCTTCGGTGAGCTTGGGCGACAGCCCCCAATGGCGGAGGACGACGACCTGGGCGAGCCGGCGGGCGGTGGCCGCGGACTCGGGGCGGGACGGCAGCGGCACTTCTCCCTCCGTGGGGTTGCCGAACAACTCCAGTGCCTTCACCGCCCGTTCGTCCTCGATCGCAGGCGACCAACGCGCCGCGGTCGCACTTCCGTGCCGCCGCGGCTGTTCGATACCCTCCAGCCCCGCCATGCCCCCATCATGGCCGCCCGGAGCACGGTTCGGGGCCGTTCCGCAGGAATACAACCCCCGGAACCAACCATTCCGGGGGTTTCGATCGGCATATGCCAGCGGCATTCCATGTCGCCGAAGAGCCTGCCTGACCTGCGCATATGAGCTGAACTTCAGTCAGCGTCAACAATTCCGGACATGGTTTTCTTAAGGCTGCCTTAAGGCGCCGCCGAACCGCCCCTTCGAGGGACGCGGGTAAGACGCGGCGTCAACTGCAAGAGGATCGGCCGAAGTTGATCAGACGAACTTCGCCTTGCCCGGGCCCTCCTCCACGAAGCTGCGCATCCCGCGCTCGCGGTCCTCCGTGGCGAACAGCCCGGCGAACCAGTTCCGCTCGATCGCGAGGCCCGTGTCGAGGTCGGTCTCCAGGCCCGCGTCGATGGACTCCTTGGCCGCGCGGAGCGCGATCGCCGGCCCCAGCGCCAGCTTCGCGGCCCACGCGTGAGCGGCCTCGTAGACCTCCCCTGCGGGGACGACCCGGTCCACCAGGCCGAGCGCGAGGGCCTCGTCCGCCTTGACCATACGGCCGGTGAAGATCAGGTCCTTGGCCTTGGAGGGGCCGATGAGACGCGACAGCCGCTGGGTGCCGCCCGCGCCCGGGATGACCCCGAGCAGGATCTCCGGCTGGCCCAGCTTCGCGTTCTCCCCGGCGATCCGGTAGTCCGCGCAGAGCGCCAGCTCGCAACCGCCGCCCAGCGCATAGCCGGTGACGGCCGCGACGACCGGCTTGGGGATACGGGCGACGGCGGTGAACGAGTCCTGGAGGGCCCGGGCCCGCGCGACCATCGCCGCGTGGTCCATGGCCTGCATCTCCTTGATGTCCGCGCCCGCCGCGAATACCTTCGCGCCGCCGTGGATCACGACGGCGCGTACGTCGGCGCGGTCCGCCGCCTCCTCCGCGACCGCCTTGAGGCGGTCCTGCGTGGCGATGTCCAGGGCGTTCATCGGAGGGCGGTCCAGGCGGATGGTGCCCACGCCTTCGGCGACTTCGAGATGTACGGTCATGCTCCGCAGGTTAACGGTGACTAACGTCGTTGGTGAAGTGCAGATTCGTCGTGGTCGCTCGCGCCGTTCCCCGCGCCCCTTTGGGGCGCGGGTCGAACCCGGCGGTCACAAGGCGCCCTACGCCTTCCACTTGTCCCACGACATGTTCCAGCCGTTGAGGCCGTTGTCCGGGTCGACCACCCGGTCGTTGGAGTTCTTCACGACCACCACGTCGCCGACCATCGAGCGGTTGAAGAACCAGGCCGCCGAGACATCCTTGTCCCAGCCGCCGCGGACGTCGCGCAGACCTATGCAGCCGTGGCTGGCGTTGTAGTTGCCGAAGGCGTCGCTGGCCCAGTAGTTGCCGTGGAGGAAGGTGCCGGAGGTGGTCAGGCGCATGGCGTGCGGGACGTCCTTGATGTCGTACTCGCCGCCGTAGCCGACCGTTTCGCCGTTCATGCGGGTCACGGTGTGCTTCTCGCTGATGACCATCTGGCCGTTCCAGGTCTCCATGCCGGGGGCGCCCGTGGTGACGGGGATGGTCTTGATGACCTTGCCGTCGCGTTCGACGGTCATCTTCTTGGTCTTGACGTCGACCGTGGAGACCTGGCTGCGGCCGATGGTGAAGGAGACCTTCTTGCTCTGCTCGCCGTAGACGCCGTCGCGGCCCTCGACGCCGTCGAGGTTGAGGTCGACGGTGACCTTGGTGCCGGCCTTCCAGTACTCCTCGGGACGGAAGTCGAGGCGGTCGTTGCCGAACCAGTGGCCCTCGACCTCGACGGCCGGCTCGGTCTTGATGGTGATGGCCTTCTCGACGTCCTCGGGGGCCGTGATGCCCCGGGTGAAGCGGATCGAGAACGGCATGCCGACGCCGACGGTCGAACCGTCCTCGGGGGTGAAGATGCCGACGAAGGTGTTCTTCGGGGTCAGGGTCGTGAAGGACGAGTCCTCGGCGGCCTCACGGCCCTCGGAGTCCTCCGCGACCGCGTGCACTTTGTACTCGGTGGCCGAGTTGAGGTGGATGGACGGCGTCCAGCTGGCGCCGTCGCCGGATATCTCACCGGCGATCTTCTCGCCCTTGTCGTCCTCGACGGTGACCTCGGTCAGCTTGCCCTTGCCCGCGGTGACCTTCAAAGCCCCGCTGGTGGCCACGGAGTCGGCGCCGTTCTTCGGGGCGATGGAGACCACCGCCTCCGAGGGCTTGTCGGCCGCCTTGGCCGAGGCGCTCTTGTCCGAGCCCTTCCCCTTGTCACCGTCGGAGCCCGAATCCCCGCTGCCACTGCACGCGGTGACGGTGAGCAGCATCAGTCCAAGCAGCAGCGCCGGCAGTCCCCTGCTTCCCCGGCCCCCCCGAGTCCGCGCGCGTGCCGACGCCCCCGAAACCGACGCCCCCGATATCGGTCGCCCGTTCAACTTACTTGTCTCCCCTCGCACGGCCTGATCAGGCCCGCACCCCTACGCGCAACGCGCGCGTACGCTCGTACATTAACCAGATGATCGGGATGGTTTGGCCTCGGTGAATGTCACCGTTCAGTCCCAACTTGGACCATGACCGGCCCCGACCCGTTCCGGGCCCGCCCCCTGCGCGCGTACACCCATGTCGGTCTACTTCACCGCGGAACCCGCTTTCCACTCCTTCCAGCCCATGTTCCATCCGCCGAGCCCGTTGTCGGGATCGACCTCCTTGTCGTCGCTGTTGATGACCTCGACGACGTCCCCGACGAGGCTGCGGTCGAAGAACCAGCCCGCCGGGGTGCTCGAACTGCCGCCCTTCACATCGCGCAGTCCGACGCAGCCGTGGCTGACGTTGGCGCGGCCGAAGGCGTCGGGGGCCCAGTAGTTGCCGTGCAGGAAGGTGCCGGAGGTGGTCAGGCGCATGGCGTGGGGGACGTCCGGGATGTCGTACTCGCTCTTGCCGTCGGCCTTCCTGAAGCCGACGGTGGCGCCGTTCATCCGGGTCACCTCCAGCATCTCGGTGACGACCATCCGGCCGTTGTACGTGGTCGTCCTCGGCGCCCCGGCGGTGATGGGGAGGGTGGCGAGGACGCCGTCGCCGCGCCGGACGCGCATGGTGTGCCTGGCCGCGTCGACCACGCTGACCTGGTGGCGGCCGATGGTGAAGGAGTACGTCCGGTACTGCTGCCCGAAGACGCCGGGGGCGCCCTCGATGTCACGCAGGCGGAGGCCCACGGTGACCTCGGTGCCGGGCTTCCAGTACCTCGCCGGGCGGAAGTCCAGGCGTCCGTCGCCGAACCAGTGCGGGCGGATCTCCACGGCCGGTTCGGCGGTCACCTCGATGGCCCGTTCGACGGCGGCGCGGTTCTCGACGGGCCGGTTGAACTCCAGGGAGACGATCATCCCGGTGCCGACGGTGGCGCGGTTCTCGGGGGTGACGTACGCGATGAAGCGTTCGTCGGGGACGTGGGTGGTGAAGGTGACGTGGCGTGCCGAGCGGCGGCCGTGGCCGTCGAGTGCGACGGCGTCGACGGTGTACTTGGCGGCCAGGGCGAGCTTCTGTGAGCCGGTGGGGCGCCAGGTCAGCCGGTCGGCGGAGAGACGGCCCGGTACGGGCGACTCCTGCGCGTCCTGGGACTTCACGACCTTGACGGACTCCAGGCGCCCACTGGGCACCCGTACTTCGAAGCGCTGCTCCGGGCGCACGCCCTTGCTGCCGTCCTCCGGGGTGACCCGGATGGTGTCATCGGGCGCTTTTCCGCTGGTCAGAGACGATTCTGCGGTGCAACCCGCGGCTCCGGCCAGCAGGCCGGTCCAGGTGAGTGCGGCGGTCAGCGCGGCACCGGCGCGGCGCGCGTGCGTCTGTGCGTGGTTCACGTGCGGCCCAACGACGGCGCACGCCCCCGGGAAACGTGAGTGCGAGGCGTGCTCTGGGCAGAAACCCTGGGAGGACGACGCGACGGGGACAGCGGTCGGGACACCGGGCCCCCTTTCTCGTCGGCCCACCGAGCCGCGGGGAGGCCCAAGGTGTCGAGCGCAGCCGAGCCAAAGGCAGCACACGAGGCAGTACAGGAGGCAGCGGCGGATCAGCGGGCGGTACCGGATCAGGAGTCGGTGCGGGAGGTGCGCGGGGTGCCGGCCGCGCGTCCGGCCGTCGAGGTGAACGGCAGCCGGCGGGACGCGGCCGGGTCCGCGTCGAGGGCCGTGTGGCCCGGTGCGCCGACGCCACTGGGCGCCCGTTTCCGGGTGGGCCCGGACGGGGTCGCGGGCACCAACTTCGCGCTGTGGGCAGGCGGAGCGGAGGCCGTCGAGCTGTGTCTGTTCTCGCCCGAGGGCGAGGAGACCCGGGTGCGGCTCGGTGAGCTGACGCATGAGATCTGGCACGGCTTCGTCCCCGGCGTCCTCCCCGGCCGGCGCTACGGCTACCGCGTGCACGGCCGCTGGGACCCCTGGACCGGCGCCCGCTGGAACCCGGCGAAGCTCCTCCTCGACCCGTACGCGCGTGCCGTGGACGGGGAGTTCGGTCTGCCGCCGGATGTGTACGGGCACGTAAGGGACTGGCCCGAGCAGCATGTGGCGGACACCGTGCGCGACGAGCGGGACTCGGCGCCGTACGTCCCGAAGGGTGTGGTCGTCCACGACGACATCCCCGACGACGAATGGAGGGACGACCGCCGCCCGAAGACCCCGTGGGCCGACTCCGTCATCTACGAGCTGCACGTCAAGGGCTTCACCCAGCGACACCCCGGAGTCCCGGAGGAGTTGCGCGGCACCTACGCGGGCCTCGCGCACCCGGCGGCGATCGAGCACCTGGTGAAACTCGGCGTCACGGCCGTCGAGCTGCTCCCCGTCCACCAGTTCGCCCACGAGGACCACCTCCTGCGCCGGGGCCTGCGCAACTACTGGGGCTACAACTCGATCGGCTACTTCGCCCCGCACGCGGCGTACGCGGCCTCGGGCACGGCGGGCCAGCAGGTCGGGGAATTCCGCCGGATGGTGCGGGCCCTGCACGCGGCCGGGATCGAGGTCATCCTCGACGTGGTCTACAACCACACGGCCGAAGCGGACGAACGCGGCCCGACCCTCTCCCTTCGGGGCATCGACAACCGCGGCTACTACCGCCTCCAGCCCGACGCACGCCGCTACGCGGACTACTCGGGCTGCGGCAACACCCTGCACGTCGTCCAGCCGCACGTCCTGCGCCTGATCACCGACTCGCTCCGCTACTGGGTGACGGAGATGGGCGTGGACGGCTTCCGCTTCGACCTCGCGGCGGCGCTGGCCCGCTCGATGCACGACGTCGACATGCTGTCCCCGTTCCTCGCGGTCATCGCCCAGGACCCGGTACTGCGCCGGGTGAAGCTCATCGCCGAGCCCTGGGACGTGGGGTCGGGCGGCTATCAGGTGGGCGCGTTCCCTCCCCTGTGGACGGAGTGGAACGACCGCTACCGGGGCGCCGTGCGCGACTACTGGCGGGGCGCGCTGCCGGACGTACGGGACCTGGGCTACCGCCTGTCGGGGTCGAGCGACCTGTACGCCTGGGGCGGCCGACGCCCGTACGCCTCGGTCAACTTCATCACCGCGCACGACGGTTTCACGCTGCGCGACCTGGTGTCGTACGAGCGCAAGCACAACGAGGCCAACGGCGAGGGCAATCGGGACGGGTCGGACGACAACCGCTCCTGGAACTGCGGGGCCGAGGGCGAGACGGACGACGAGGGCGTACGGGCGCTGAGGCGGCGGCAGTTGCGGAACCTCCTGACGACGCTGCTGCTGTCGACGGGCGTGCCGATGCTGGTGGCCGGTGACGAGCTGGGGCGCACCCAGGGCGGCAACAACAACGCGTACTGCCAGGACAACGAGATCGGCTGGGTGGACTGGGAGCTGCTGGAGGAGCCCGGCTGGAGGGCCCTGTTCGACCTCACCTCCCGACTGATCGCCCTCCGCCACGCCCACCCCGTACTGCGCCGCCGCGCCTTCTTCTCCGGCCGGGCACACTCGGCGGACGGACTGCGCGACCTGGCCTGGTTCACGTCCAGGGGCACGGAGATGACGGAACGGGACTGGTACGCGCCGGCCGCGACCCTGGGCATGTACTTGTCCGGCCGGGACATCCCCGGCCGCGACGAGCGCGGCGCCCCGATCCTCGACGACAGCTTCCTCGCCGTACTGCACGCCGGGGACCGGCCGGTGGAGTTCGTCCTTCCGGGACCTCCGTGGGCGGACCGGTACGAGGTGGTCGTGGACACGTCGCGGGAGGAGCAGGGGGAGGTGCCGGGGGTGGTGCATCGGTCGGGGACGACGGTGACTGTTCCGGGGCGGTGTGTGCTGTTGCTGAAGGTCGGCTGAGCGTTTCAGGAGCGTGGCAGGTCCATGAAATCCGGGCCGGATCGCTGGTCAGGAGGTCGGGCGCGCTGATCGACTGAGGCGCATGCCCGAGATATCCCGCCGTGCCTTCGGCGGTCTCGTCGGCGGCGGTGCCGTGACGGCCGTCGCCGGTACGACCGCCTCGGCCACCCCCGCCGAATCCGCGGCGACCGCCGCGACCACTCCCTCCGAGCGCCCTTTCCGGGCCCGTACCACCGGTGCCGTCTCCGCCCGGCGCCCCAACTTCCTCGTCATCCTCGGCGACGACCTCGGCTGGGCCGATCTGTCGTCGTACGGCGCCCCGCACATCAGGACGCCGAACCTGGACCGGCTGGCCCGGCAGGGGGTGCGGTTCACCGACGCGTACGCGGGCTCGGCGACCTGCTCACCGACCCGGTTCAGCCTCTACACCGGCCGCTATCCGGGCCGTACCCCGGGCGGGCTGGCCGAGCCCATCGCGAACAGGTCGCAAGGGCTGGACCCCCGTCACCCCACCCTTGCCTCCCTCCTCAAGCAGGCGGGCTACGCGACCGCCCTCATCGGCAAGTGGCACTGCGGCTGGCTGCCCGACCACAGCCCCACCAAGTCCGGCTGGGACGAGTTCTTCGGCAACTTCGGGGGCGTGCTGGAGTACTTCTCCAAGCTGGGCCAGCTCGGCGCGTACGACCTCTACGAGGGGGACGCCGAGTACAAGGACCTGCGGTACTACACGACCGTGCTGACCGAGCGGGCCGTCGACTACGTGAGCCGGGACCACGGCCAGCCCTGGCTGCTGAACCTCAACTTCACCACCCCGCACTGGCCCTGGCTCGCGGAGGGCGACGAGGAGACGGGCGCCGAGATCGCGGCGAAGATCCGGTCCGCGAAGAACCAGTCGGAGATCTCCACCGCCCTCAACCACTACGACGGCGGCTCGGTCGAGAAGTACACCCGGATGGTGGAGAGCCTGGACGCGGCCGTCGGCGAGGTCCTGACCGCGCTGCGCCGCTCCGGCCAGGAGGACAACACCTTCGTTCTCTTCGCCAGCGACAACGGAGGCGAGCGCTACTCCTACAACTGGCCCCTGAGCGGCGAGAAGTTCGTCCTCCTGGAGGGCGGCATCCGGGTCCCCACGATCGTGCGCTGGCCGGCCCGGATCGACGGCCACCAGGTCAGCCACGAGCCCGCGTTCACCCCCGACTGGACGGCCACCCTGCTGGAGCTGGGCGGCGCCCGCCCGGACCCCGCGTACCCCCTGGACGGCAAGAGCCTCGCGGGCTATCTGCTCCACGACGAGGCCGTACCCGAGCGGGACCTCTTCTGGCGGGTACGGGCCAACAGGGCGCTGCGGAGGGGTGATTGGAAGTACTACCGCGACGCGGCGGGCAAGGACCACCTGTACAACTTGGCGGCGGACGCCCGCGAACAGGCCGACAGGGCCCCGGACGAGCCGGAGCGACTGGCGGAGCTGAGGGGGGCGTGGGAACGGATAGCGGAGGGTTTGCTGCCCTACCCGGCGTCGTGACTGTCAGCCCAGAATGCCCCGCTCATACGCCGTGGCCACCGCCGCCGCCCGGTCTTTGACCCCCAACTTGGCGTAGAGATGCGTGAGATGGGTCTTGACCGTCGCCTCGCTGATGAACAACTCCCGGGCGATCTCGCGATTGGCCGTGCCCTTGGCGACCAGGCGGAGCACTTCGCGTTCGCGGGCGGACAACGGCTCGTTGCCGGGGGCCCGGACGGCCGACACCAGCCGTGAGGCCACGGCGGGCGACAGGACCGTACGCCCCTGCGCGGCAGCGCGTACCGCGTTGAAGAGTTCGTCCCTCGGGGCGTCCTTCAGCAGATAACCCGTGGCGCCCGCCTCGATCGCGGGGAGGGTGTCGGAGTCGGTGTCGTAGGTGGTCAGGACGAGGATCTTGGCGCGGGCGCGGCGGCGGGTGAGTTCGGCGATGGCGTCGACCCCGCCGCCGCCCGGCATCCGCAGGTCCATCAGCACGACGTCGGGGTCGAGTTCGGCGGCCGAGGCGACCGCTTCGACACCGTTCGACGCCTCACCGAGCACCACGAAGCCCGGTGCGGACTCGAACATGCCGCGCAGGCCGTCGCGTACGACGGGGTGGTCGTCGACGATGAGGAGGCTGATCGGCGGCTGGTCACTCATGGGTGAACTCATGGCGGACCAACGGTACGCGAGCCGACAGGGCCGTGCCGTGGTGTGGTTCGGACTCGACGGTGAGGGCGCCGGCGATGCGTTCGGCGCGGGCGCGCATGCCGTCGAGGCCGAAGCCGCCGTTGCTCGTGCGGGCGCGGCAGGTGTGCGGGTCGAAGCCCTGGCCGTCGTCGCGGATGTCGAGGATGACCTCGTCGCCGAGGAAGGAGAGGGTGACGCCGACGCGGGTGGCGTGCGCGTGCCGGGCGACGTTGGAGAGGGCTTCCTGTGCGATGCGCAGGAGGGTGGCGGAGACCTCGTCGTGGAGGTGGGCGGTGGTGCCGGTGACCGTGAACTCGGCGCGTATATCGGTGCGTTCGCCCCATTCGGTGACCGTGTTCCTGAGGGCCTCGGGCAGGCCGTCGTGCTCCAGGGCGACGGGGGCGAGGTTGTGCACGGAGCGGCGGGCCTCGCCGAGGCTGTGGCGGGCGAGGGCGGCGGCGCGGTCGAGGTGGGTGCGGGCGACGGTGAGATCGGGGGCGTTCGCCACGACCTGGAGTTGAGCGATGATGCCGGTCAGGCCCTGGGCGATGGTGTCGTGGATCTCGGCGGCGAGCCTGCGGCGTTCGTCGGCGACCCCGGCTTCCCGTGCCTGGACGAGGAGTTGGGAGTGGAGGGCGGCGTTCTCGTCGAGGGCCTGCTGCAATGCCGTGTTGGTGCGTTCGAGTTCGGCGATGGTCTCGGCGCGGGCGCGGGAGCGTTCCTCCTGCTGGGAGGTGAGGTGGCCGACGACGGTCAGCATCACGTTGTTGACGACCAGGAGTCCGGCGAACACCGCCCACTGCACCGGCTTCTCGAACGGCATCCCGCCCGCCTGTGAGCCCGACACGGTGACCGCGCTGGCGAACGGGCCGAGCCGGCGCGGTCGCCGCCAGGGGATCAGTTCGTCGGCGTCGAAGTAGCCGGCGGCGGCGTAGAACGCGAAGAACGGGTTCAGCCAGGTGAGGACGAAGCCGAGCGCCCAGCGCAGCGTGTAGTAGACCGCCCCGGCGGTGGAGGGGCCCTGGCGGGTGCGGCTCGCACGGCCCCACCACAGCTGGAGTGCGGCTCCGGCGACGACCAGCAGCGCCGCCGTGATCCGTTCCGCCGTGCTCGGGGTCAGTTCGGCGGTGGCGACCGCCAGCAGAGCGCCGACCCCGAGCAGTACGTACGGCCCCTTGCCGCGAACGAGTTCCCAGCGCCGCTCGATGTCCGTGTCCACCGCGGTCATCCGCCCAGTGTGCCCGGCCGTAGGGGTCGGTAGCCCGGTGTGCCCGGCCTTCGCGGTCATGCCGCCCGTTCGCATGGCTCTCGCCCCGCCTACTCCCAGCGGAACCAGCGCGCGGCGCCGGCCGTCAGCAGGACCGTCCAGGCGACCAGCACTCCGAGGTGGTCCCAGCCGGGCCAGGCGCCCGCCGCCGCCTGGTTGAGGGCCTCGGCCGCCGCGCCGAACGGGGTGAAGCCGACGGAACGGGCGAGGACGTCCGGCATGGTCTGCACCGGCATCCACACGCCCGCGCAGAACATCGCCGGGAAGAACACGGCCGAGCCGATGGCGCCCGCGATCTTCGTCGTGCGGGACAGCGCCGAGACCAGCGCGCCCAGCGCGAGGGCGACCAGGACGGCCAGGAGCAGGGCCAGTACGTAGCCGAAGGGCTGCTCGGGCAGCCGTACGTCGAAGGCGAGCCGGCCGACCGCGAGGGCGAGCAGCGCCGACAGCAGGGCGGCACCGCCGTACAGGAACATCTGGGCGAAGAGCAGGGCGGCGGGACGGACCGGGGTGGTGGACATCCGGCGCAGGACGCCGCGTTCGCGGTAGCCGGTGAGGGTCTGCGGCATCGCCTGGATACCGCCGACGATCAGTCCCAGCAGCACGCTCACCGGGACATACCCGTCGACCGGGCGCAGCCCGCCGAAGGCCGGGTCGGCCTCGCGGAAGGCGGGGACGGAACCGAGGATCGCCAGCAGCACGGTGGGGAAGCCGAGCATCCAGAAGAGGGCGCCGGGTTCGCGGCGGAAGAGCCGTAGCTCGCTCTTCAGTACGGCGGTGTTGACGAGGTCGCGTACGGCGGTGGCGGGGGCGGTGCGGGCGAGGGGCACCTCGACGTGGGCCGTACTCATGCGACCGCTCGCACGTCGGCCACTCGTACGTCGACCGCTCGTACGACTGCTCATACGACTGCTCATGCGGCCGTCTCCTTGGTGAGGTCGAGGAACGCGTCGTCCAACGTGGCGTCGGTGACCCGGAGTTGGTGGGCGGTGACGTGGGTGCGGGCGAGGAGGGTGAGGACGGCGTCGACGGTCTCGTCGGTGCCGGAGAGGGTGATACGGCCGTCCTTGTACCCGACGGAGGCGAGCGCGGGCAGCGCGTCGAGGTCGCGGTCGTCGAGCGGCGCGGAGGGCGTGAAGCTGATGACGGTGGCGCCCGCCGAGCGGCGGATGAGTCCGGCCGGGGTGTCCAGCGCGGCGATCCGCCCCTTGTCGATCACGGCGATCCGGTCGCAGAGCCGTTGGGCCTCCTCCATGAAGTGGGTGACGAGGAGGACGGTCACCCCGTTCGCGCGGATGTCCTCGATCAGCTCCCAGGTGTCCCGGCGGGCGCGCGGGTCGAGGCCGGTGGTCAGTTCGTCCAGCACGACGACCCGGGGGTTGCCGACCAGGGCGAGCGCGATGAACAGGCGCTGCTTCTGGCCGCCGGAGAGCCTGGCGAAGCGGGTGGTGAGCTTCGCGGTGAGGCCGAGGCGTTCGGCGAGGGGCCGCCAGTCGAGCGGGTCGGTGTGGAAGGCGGTGTACAGCTCCAGTGCCTCGCGCACGGTGAGTTTGGCCTGCAGTTCGCTCTCCTGGAGCTGGGCGCCGAGGACCCGGCGGGTGGCCTCGCGCTCGGCGACCGGGTCCAGCCCGGCGACCCGTACACGGCCGGTGTCGGGGACCCTGAGTCCCTCGACACACTCGACGGTGGTGGTCTTTCCGGCGCCGTTCGGGCCGAGAATCCCGAAGATCTCGCCCTCGTGCACGGTGAACGAGACGCCGTCGACGACATTCCGGCCGCCATAGGACTTGCGCAGGTCGGTGACCTCGATGACGGGTGTGGTGGTTGTGTGCGGCATACGTCGAGGATCGCGACAGGCTGTGGGCGCGCACATCGCCCATCGCGCTCGAAGTGCCATCAACCGATCGGTTGATGGCACGGTACGACCGGAATCCGTCGTTCTGATCGGTCGCCTTCGCAGGTCGGAGGGCCGACGACCGATCCCGGTCCGGCCAAAACTCAGTGGGCGTCGTCAGTGCCGATCCGTAGGCTCGCTGCTGATGCCCACGACACGTGCAACCGCCGAAGAAGCCGACAAGGACCCCGAGAAACAGACCGACGGAGAGCCGGCCCCGGAGCCGGACCGCGAGCCGGACCGCGAGCCGGACCGCGAGCCGGACCGGGAGACGGCCGCCCCGCAGAGCGACCCGGAGACCCGCGCGGAGACCCGCGCGGAGACCGCCGCCGGGACCGGCGCGGAGGTGGGTCGGAAGGGCGCGGCACGGCCGGATTCCGACCGGTCGACCGTGCGTACGCTGCTGCGGCTGTGGCCGTTCGTCCGGCCCGTACGGGTGCGGCTGCTCGCGGCCGCGGGCGTCGCGATCGTCGCCTCGTGCATGGGGCTGGTGATCCCGCTCGTCCTGAAGTGGATGGTGGACGGGCCGGTCGCCGCCGGTGACCGGGCCGGGGTGTGGCTCGGGGCGTTCTATCTGCTCCTCCTCGGGCTTGCCGAGGCCCTGCTGTTCGGGCTGCGGCGGTGGCTGGTGGCCCGGCCCCTCGCCGGGATCGAGGCATCGATGCGGGCGGCCCTGTACCGGCATCTGCAACGCCTCCCGGTGGCCTTCCACGACCGTTGGGCCTCCGGCCAGTTGCTCTCACGCGGTACGACCGATCTGATGCTGCTCCGCCAGTTCCTGGCCCGAACGGCGGACCGGGCGGAGAACCCCACGGCCCCCAGCGCCCCCACGAGCGGCCCGACGGCTTCGACGACGACAACCTCCCCACACCCCCCGGCGCGACCCTCGCGCTCCTCCGCTCCCTCCTCTCCCCGATGAGGGCGAGGGTGGTGCTGGCGAGCGTCCTGCTCCTGCTGCAGCAGGCGGCGGTGCAGGCGGGCCCGCTGCTGGTGGCGTACGCGATCGACACGGCCGTACCGGCGTTCCGGGAGGCCCGGCACGGGCCGTTGATCGCGGTGGCGGTCGGCTGTCTGCTGTGCGCGCTGACGGCCGGCGGCCTGCAGTACTGGTTCATCGGGGTGTCCACACGGGTGAACCAGGATGTGCTGCTGGATCTGCGCGGCCGTATCTTCCGCCACGCGCAGGCGCTGAGCGTCGACTTCCATGAGCGCTACACCTCGGGCCGGCTGATCTCCCGCTCGACCACGGACGTCGAGTCGCTGCGCGAACTGCTCAACGAGGGTCTGCAGGAACTGATCGGGGTGATCCTCTCCGTCGTCTACATCGCGGTGATGCTGCTCTGGCTGGACCTGGGCCTGGGCGCGGCGGCCATGGTGTCGTTCCTCCCCCTCTACTGGTTCATCCGCCGCCACCGACAGCGCTCGGCGAAGCGCTACGCCGTCCGCTCCACCGCCATCGCCGCGGTGATCGTGAAGTTCGCGGAGACGATGAACGGCATCCGCCCGGTGCGGGCGTTCCGTCGCGAGGCGATGAACGACGCGGAGTTCGGCGACCTGAACCACCGCCACGAGCGCGCCAACGGTGACGTCATCCTGGAGATGGCCCGTTATGTGGTCAGTTCCCGTGTCGTGGCCAATGTCTCGGTCTCGCTGATCGTGCTGTGGGGCGCGTACCGAGTGGCGGGCGGGACACTGGCCCTCGGCGTCCTCGCGGCGGCGGTCCTGTACCTCCGCCGCCTCTACGACCCGATCGACCGGCTGGGCATGTTCCTCAACTCGTACCAGTCGGCGGCGGCCTCGCTGGAGAAGATCGCGGGGCTGCTGGCCCAGGCCCCGACCGTCCCCGAGCCGTCTGAGCCGAGGGAACTACCGGCCCTGGCGTCCGAACTCTCCGGCCGCAAGGTCGAGTTCGAGGAGGTCTCCTTCTCCTACCGTACGGGCGGCGAGGTCCTCCCCCGCTTCGAACTCACCCTCGCCGCGGGCAGCACGGTGGCGGTGGTGGGCTCCACCGGGGCGGGGAAGTCCACGCTCGCCAAGCTGCTGGCCCGCTTCTACGACCCCACGGCCGGGCGGGTGCTCCTCGACGGCGTCGACCTGCGCGACCTCGCGGTGCCGGAGCTGCGGCGCGGGGTGGTGATGGTCACCCAGGAGTCGTTCCTGTTCTCCGGCACGGTCGCCGAGAACATCGCGATCGGGCGCCCCGACGCGACCCGGGCGGACATCGAACGGGCCGCCAAGGCCATCGGCGCCCACGATTTCATCAGCGCCCTCCCCGAGGGCTACGACACCGACGTACGCAAGCGGGGCGGCCGTATCTCCGCCGGTCAACGCCAGTTGGTCGCCTTCGCCAGGGCCCTGCTCGCCGACCCCGCCGTCCTCATCCTCGACGAGGCGACCAGTTCCCTGGACATCCCCGGCGAACGGGCCGTACAGCGCGCGATGACGACGGTCCTACGGGGCCGCACGGCCGTGGTCATCGCCCACCGCCTGTCGACGGTCGAGATCGCCGACCGGGTCCTGGTCATGGAACACGGCCGCGTGGTCGAGGACGGCACCCCGTCCGAACTCATCGAGGGCAAGGGCAGGTTCGCGGACCTGCACCGGGCTTGGCGGGACAGTTTGGTGTAGAGCGACGGGATGGGGGGCCACGCGTTGTCGGCCGCGGGTGGTTGGGGCTTGTCGCGCAGTTCCCCGCGCCCCTGAAAGACACGGCCCCTGCGGGCCGAAAAGCAAGGGGCGCAGCCCCGGGGTTTTTTGGGGGGGGGGGACAGGGCGTGCGACCACAACCCCCCC